>NZ_JAMPLB010000016.1:0-145380 GCF_039962325.1 Leptolyngbya sp. PL-A3 | reverse complement strand
ACGAATCGGAGCGTTGGACGAGCTTCACGCGGCGTAACCATACCCTTAAAGATGGCAACAGAAACATTCTTCTATTTTGATTTATTTCTCGCGAGAAGGATGGAAGAGGGTTAGATTGACTAAACAATACTCTGGACAGTTTTTCTGAAACCCTTGATTTTGCGTGCGCTTCGCGCACGCAAAATCAAGGGTTTCAGAAAAACTGTCCGAACTAATACTAAAGAAAGTCGATCATATTATTCCTCGGTCGAAAGGTGGTTCTAATGATATAGAGAATCTACAAACCCTTTGTAAAAAATGTAATATTGGCAAAAGTAATAAGGACAATACGCGATTGTAGTTTAGTCCTTAGATTCAATAAACCTAATTTAGAATGGGTATAGTGGCTCCTGCGATCGCCTTAGTTAGTATAAAAAACAGCTAAATCTTGAGAGTATAAGTATAAAAATTTATGGATAGGGGAGATGCTGAACGCATCTCCTTTTTTATTTGGGGGATGGGAACACTGGGGAGGTCGGGTGCAGAGATAGCTGATGTCAACCAGTGGATTGGTTTTGTGCTGTGCATATGTAGTGGGATTGTTACTGACGGCATTACCGTGGAAGGTTTCTGGAGTGCCTGTGGGGGCGATCGCTCTCCTTATGCCAGGAATTGTTACAGCCTTGGTGATGCCAAGGGTTTGGCGGATAGGACCACGAGCAAAGGTTTGGTTAGTGGCCGGCGCAATTGGGGGATTTGCAGCTTTTTATCTAGGGTTTCGGACACCTGCACCTGGAGCAGCAGATGTTAGTCATTGGTTAGAGCGATCTTCACTACCTTCCCAAGTTGAAGTCTGGGGATTTATTGAAACAAGCCCTCGACTAACGCGGAGCCAGAAAATTCAGTTCAATCTGGATGTGTTTCAGATAGGGGGATCGGTAAAACCTTCAGAGCCAATGGTTTTGCCAGAAGCAGCCACCGGGCACGTGTATGTGACGGTACCGTTACTATGGGGAACAGGGTTGCATCCCGGGCAGATGGTGAGCGTGAAGGGGAAGTTGTATGAGCCTCAGGCAGCAACGAATCCAGGAGGGTTTGATTTTCGGGCGCAGCTAGCGCAGCAGGGAATTTTTGCAGGGTTGAATGGCAAGCTGGTGACATTTCCGGAACCGGAGGGTCGGTTCCGAGAACAACGAACTTTGTGGCGGCAGATTTCAGGGGAAGTGCAGCGTGGGTTGTGGGAAGTGCGGGGACGGATTGTGCGATCGCACGTCTCTGGCCTCAGCGTCCCCGAAGGGCCGCTCGTCAGCGCCATGCTCCTGGGAAAAGGAGGCGTTGATGTGTCGTTTGCGATTAAAGATGCCTTCGCGAGTGTTGGACTGGCACATGCCTTGGCCGCCTCAGGCTTTCAGGTTTCCCTGCTAGTCGGAATCATGGTGCGGCTGACACAGGGGTTAGAGAAGCGGCTGCGGCTGGGAGTTTGCACTGGGGCGTTGGTAGTATACATCGGGCTAACAGGCTTAGAAGCTTCGGTGTTACGGGCAGGGGTGATGGGGTTTGCGGTGTTGTTAGCGATGACATTGGAGCGGCGATCGCGCCCTCTCGGTTCTCTACTCGTAGCTGCCGTTCTCCTACTGGTATTCAATCCGCTCTGGATCTGGGATTTGGGATTTCAGCTCAGCTTTATGGCGACCCTGGCCTTACTGATTATGGGGCCAGCGCTGATGAAGCAGTTGGATTGGATGCCCACGGGAATCGCTTCATTGGTGGCCGTTCCGTTAGCAGCTTACATATGGACGTTACCCCTGCAGTTATATGTATTTGGGGTGGTGTCACCTTACAGCGTGCTGCTGAATGTAGTAGTGGCTCCAGTATTGACCGTGATTAGTTTGGGAAGTGCGATCGCCGGGCTTTTCGGCTTCTTCTACATCCCCGCCGGAAGTTTGGCGTCAATGCTGCTTTATTTTCCAACGCACTGGCTGATTCAACTTTCGGATTGGGTATCGAAGTTACCGGGGAATGGGTACGCGACAGGAACAATCAGCATTGAGCAGGTATTGGCACTATATGGGCTTTATTTGATGATCTGGTGGGTTGTGCGACTACAACGCTACTGGTGGATCGTGACAGTGCTATGTGTCGGATTAGTGGCAGTTCCAGCAGGAGCAGCGACGACACAGCGCTTTCAGGCGACGGTGTTAGCAACCTCCGATCATCCGGTAATGGTGCTACAGAAGAAAGGGGAGGTTGGAATTATTGGGACGGTAGGGGAACGGGATGCTCAGTTTGCGGTGTTGCCGTTTTTGCAGAAGCAGGGAGTGAATGAGGTGGATTGGGCGATCGCTCCCCACTGGCCCACTGAATCAGCTGAATCAGCAGGCTGGCTCAAACTTTTGGATCGCGTATCCATTCACCAGCTTTATACACTTCCTGATTCCCAAAAGCCTTCTAGTCCAGTAAGCGCTAAACATCAAAGGATTGATCAGGTTATCCCATTACCTCTGGGAAAAGCGATTCCTGTTGGTTCAACACCAATCCGCCTGGTAAGTGCAGAGCCAGCAGCATTGCGATTTCAGCTGGGTGATCAGATTTGGTTATTTGTAGATGAGATGGCAGCAGATAGGGTGAAACCAATGATAGCAGCGGGAGTTTTCTCAGCAGCGAATGTGGTTTGGTGGGGTGGAGAGTTAAGGGACAAGAAGGTGCTGGAGCAGGTGGGTGCTGAAGTGGCGATCGCCTCCGGCAACCCCATCTTCCCTGAATTGGAACAATGGTTCCAGCAACACCAGACAGCGGCTTACTCCACCCAGCAGGATGGTGCCATTCAATGGACTGTAGATACTGGGTTTAGCCATCTCCTGTCAGCAGACTCAGAATAATAAGCAGGATTACTACGCGCCTCTAGGTACAATTTCTTGTGCTTCTGCGTTTTCGCGTCCGTTTTTGAGTAATATAGATGACGGAGAGGTGGCAGAGTGGTTGAATGCGGCAGACTCGAAATCTGTTTTGGAGTCAAATCCAACGGGGGTTCGAATCCCCCCCTCTCCGTCCCGGAGACGCTCTAGGAGCCACTTACAGCCGATAACTCAGGGTTGCGCTTGACCCACTCAGCTTAATTTTTCTACGCTGTGTGGGGTTGAAAGTAAGCGATTGTGAGGGGCACTTGAGGGACAAGCAGACCTTCGATGAACAGCTAGAAGCCGCTAACCGACAGCTTGAGAAATGCGGCCTAAGGGAAAAAAGGGGAAAACTTTATCTCCGCTCCCGGCAATTTCCGCCAAAGCCGGGGGATGAACCTGGAAAACAATATGAGATTGGAATGGGGGTAAACGCTTCCCCCGCTGGCCTGAAGGTGGCGATCGCCAAAGCTAAGGCCATTGATGCGGATCTAATGTGGGAGCGATTCACTTGGGAACCTCACCTGAAGGGCAAGGATAAGCCAGCAGAGAGCGTGGGGGAATGGGTTGAGCGGTACGAGAAAGACCACTGGGAGCACACCCAGCGGAATCCGACGAAGGAGAATTCTTTCCACAAGAACTACCGCCTCTACTTCCAAAAAATCCCTCAAGATTTACCCCTCACAGTGGAACTGCTACACGAAACCATCGTGAGCAAATCGCAGCCGGAGAGTCGGAACCGTGAGTTCTACTGCATGGCATATCGGCGGCTGGCAGAGTTTGTGGGGAGGAAGGGGGCGATCGCTCCTGAGGTGCTGGAAGCCTTCACTCAGGAGTTGCGGAGATTAAAGCAGGGATATGAATCAGAGCAAATTCTGAGTGATCAATTACCAACTGATCAGCAAATCTTAGAGATTTGGGAAGGGATTAAAAACCCTGGATGGAAGTGGGTGTATGGGATGTTGGCTACTTATGGGCTAAGGCCGTCTGAAGTTTTTCGCTTAGATCTGGGGAAGTTTAGCGAGAAAACGGAAGCGTTGCGGGTACTGAAAAACACAAAAACAGGGGCACGTATCACGTACCCCTGTCTTCCAAGTTGGAGGGAGGAATTTAAGTTGTGGGAGGTTTCGCTACCAAAGATTCAGAGGATTGAGGAGCGAACCAATAATGAGCTAACGGAGAAGGTTGGGTGGCAGTTCTACCAGCTGAAGATTCCACACTCTGCTAAAGATCTCAGACACGCTTGGTGCATCCGTACCGCTTTAGAGGGGGTTCCTGACTCAATCGCCGCTAGGTGGGCAGGTCATAGCCTTGCGGTTCACAGCAAGACTTACCACCAGGCTATCAGCGAATCCCAACACCAGTCTGTATTTGATCGCATGAAGGCAGGAAAACTTAGGCAACCTTAATCTGGTCTGGGGGAACTTTGGTGAATTCGTAGTATTCCAGCAAATGCACCTTCCAGGTGGCTTGGCTGGCATCGATGCCCTGGTCGTTGCGGTAGTGAACCCCGTAGACCATGTTCCACTTCTTCCCCTTCGCCGTGCGCCACTCTTCAGCCGTTTCAATGTCGCGCATGATTCGATCGCGACTTCGCCCAGTGGCTGCCGCTGCAATTTGGGGCGTTACCCAGGGGCCATCTACACCCGCCATCTTAAGCACCAATCGCATCCAGCTCAGTTGCTCCATCATCAGTTGTTGCTGTTGCTGGAGGGTTGAGATTTGCTCGTGTAGCTCTTTAGGTGTTGGGGGTTTCGCCATGGGTAGCCTCCACAAACTTATTGCAGCCAATGTGGGTTCCGTAGGGAGCACTTCGTCTAGGAGTGAAGGGTAACTTATGACATCCATACACTTCTGCATCTACCGGGTAGTGATGGATGCACCGAAAGCAATCAACCCAGGGGTGATTCCGCCGTTGGGTCTCTCGCCGCGATCGCTCATCCTCCAGCAGCTTCGGATCTGTCGTTAGCGTCCCCCGTGCAGGCAAAAGCCTCACCTGGTTGCGGGGATAGCTGATAGCCGTCGTCGACTTTCCACGGAGGATGTCTACCAGCTCGCCGTCGTCGTACTGCACCACACCTATCCAATCTCCAGCGGGGTCTGAAACGACTACCTGCTGCCCTTTTTTTAAGGGGGGAACCGGTGGCAGTGGGGGTGGTTCGGGTTGGGGAGGAAGCACCGCCGCTGGGAGTTGGGTGAGTCGAGTAGTTGCCACCGGCTCTGCTGCGTGCGCTGGCTCCTGTAGAGCTTCAAAGATAGTTATTTGATGGCGTTCCATATAACTTTCACCTTGGATGTTCTATCTCGACTCTCATTTGCAATTGCCATGTAGTCGCGAGCTTGCAACATTGATTGCCTCGGTTCGGACCTGGAGATAGTTCTGGGCTGGGGTGCCACGATTCCAGGCATCATAAACCTGCTTTTGGAGGGGTTTAGGAACTAACTTCCAGTGACGGCTACACATGAGAACGTGCTGTGGCAGCTTCCAGGTGCAGCCTTCGATAGGGCACTTATGCACGGTGATCGTCTCCCTTCAGTTCAATCAATTGCTTAGTTAGTGCAGCTTCTCGACAAGATGGGCAATCGTTGCAGTAGCGTACATTTTGCTGAATCGTACCAGCAGCGAAACCAAATGTCTCGCTGATGTCGCTTGTGTGGACAGAGATACAGGCATCAGGGCGATCGCTCCCGCAGATGTGGCACTTCCATGCCGCCATTCCCCACATTCGCTTGTAGATGTCACTTGGAGAGCCAATCAACTCACTCATGGTGTTGCAACCTTCTAAAACGGCATCTCATCAGAACCAGAAGACCTCCCCCAGCGGAGCAACTTGGGTCGCCATTGCCGGAGCTGCTGGAGGCGATCGCCAAGGGTGTAGTTGTTGGGGTCGTGGCAGTGAACGCAGCGGCTCTGCCAACTTCTGCCACGCCGGTAGAACTCGATCTCATGGCCAAACAACCAGCACCGCACATAACTGAATAAGCCTCGGAGTGTCATAGTTTTGCCTCACTTGTTTCAGGTATCCAGGGTTTCAAAGCTTGGTATCGGGCCTCTGCTAGCACCGGGGGAGGATTGGCTCCAACCAGAGCCAGGATGCGGTAGCGGTTTCCGGGGTTAAGCTGTTGGAAGTGCTCCGGCTCCAACTGTTTGAGAAGTTCGGCTTCACTCACAGCATCACCCCCACAGGTTGTTCGATCTGCGATCGCACTACCAGGGCTAACTCCTCAGGAACCGAGAGAAGCTTGCCCTGGCGGCTGGTGAACGGGATGGGCTGAGGCAAAGGGCGAACATTATCGAGTTGTAAGGCGTAGCGGCCTGGTCGCCAGTCTCCAACAGTCAGCTCTAGCTGCGATTGCTCATTGATGTATCTGTAGGTTTGCTCTGAAAGCGTGTTGTAGCTGGGAGCCATCATTCTGCAATCAGTTAGCTCTGCGATCGCCACGATGCAGCCGAGTGGCAACTGATGAGCAAATGGCAATCGGCTCTGGTCATTGATAACCCCTGTCTCGTGAGCAATCCTAAGCGCATCTATCCACACAGACCATGCAGCAAAATTCAGCACTCTTGAGGCATCAGCAGACATGAATGGGCGCTTGGCAGCATGAATCAGCAGCGGCCCCCGGTAATCAGTTGACCAGTGCCGGGTTTCGTAGCGCTTCAGGCCCAGCGCTACCAGCGATGCCCAGGGTTGATGAAGAGTAACGAGCTTCACAGTTCCACCTCCGGTAGTTGGTCGATTAAGTGCTGGATGGCTTTGATTCTTGAACCACCGAGCGATCGCGCCAGAGCAGCAAGCTTCAGCTCCTGCTCCTCAGAAAGGGGCAGCTCATAGAGGATGCAGCCGCCCTCAGGCAATGACTTGATTCGTGCTACCCCGTTGGGAACGTAGTAGTTGGGCTGAGGCTCTACGGTTGGGGGCGTGTAGTTTTTGCACCCTTCGTTCTCCACAAACCAGTTCTGCTTCAGCAGCAGCGTTCCATCGAACTCCTTCTGCTCGCAGTGGTAGCGATCGCCGCTACCTGTCAGATTTCGGTATTTGCAGCCATGGCAGCCGGTGCTGAGAGCATCTCGGCTGGCCTGCATCTCGGCATTGAAAACCGCTGGAGTGATAGAGGGTTTGCATTCTGGGGGGATGGGTTCTAGAGCCGTTGTATTCAGCTCAGACTTGCCCCGAATTTCAGCTACAGCAGCTTTTACCGCCTTGGCTGTGGGTTTCCCTCCAGTTGCCTCAGCAGCCTGCTGGATGGCTTCAGCAGCCTGCTCTGTGGGCAGCTTTTTGAGGTGCCGGTAGGCATCTGCTGATTGAGGAAGGGCGGACTCTGGAACTCCAGAGTCTAAAAGCTGCGTAGCCGTTTCCCCAGCGCTGGCAATCTCATGTGCGTATGCCTCTTTCCAGCCAAATCGAACCTGCACATACTCTTTGAAGGATTTGTGCCCCTCTATCTCCCACAAATTCTCAGCTCGGATGGCTGCAACCGCTTGCCATACCTTCGCCTTTCCTTCCTCCATCAGCTTCATCCCTTTCAGGATCTCGCCTTCGAGCTGCGTTAGCCGCTCGTGAGGATCTGAGGGAATGACCTCAACGGGGGTGGCATCGATGCTGGAAGCGATCGCCATCCCATCCACATGGGGTCTGAAGGTCCAGTTGATCCGCATCCCACATTCCTTCGAGGTTTTAGCGATGCGGTGCTTGTGGGTGCTTTGGAAACCGGAGGGCATAAACACCAGGTCGCCGCTGCCCAACTCAAAGCTCTGAACCTCCCCACCGGCTTTACTACGAACGTCAAAGCGTCGGGTGGCACCCAGGCTTATGGATGCGATCGCCGGGTTTCTACCCATCTCCTTGCTATCGTCAGCGTGCCATCCAATGTGGTCGGCACCGGAGCGGTAGAGGTTGCCAATGACTACCTGATACTTGCAGCCGGTTGCAGCTTCCACCTTTTCTCGAAGGGCTTGCAGCTCGGGAGGCCAGGGCAACGGCTCCAGCTCCACATTCGAATAGCGGTAGGTGCAACCTGGGTCACCAAACATTATCTCCAGCCGGGGGAGCTTCGTCTCTTTGCCAAAGATGCGGAAGCTGTTGTGTTGCCAATCCAGCGCTTCACTGAACTCGAACAACTGTTGGGCCTCATCGGCAGTGAGAAAGCCAGGAGTGTATTGTGCTTTCCCCTCATCGCTTGTCTCAACCAGGTGCAGCCGATGATAGGCAACCGTTACCGTTTCCCCGTGGTCGAAGCGCACTGCAACATCTGGGTATTGCAGGTCGGTGATGACGCCGGTGTTGGTAGCTTCCCCATACCAAACGCGATCGCCCACCTTCAAATCCGGGCCTTCGTCCTCGTCCTCCTCATCGATGTGGACGGCGGGGGTGGGTGCGATCGCCCGTCGGGGTTCTGGCTCTGGTGCGGCCTGGATGAGGGTGAGGTTGCGATAGGGGTAGTTGTCGGTGCCCATCCCCTTGTTCACGTACTCAATGATGACCCTGGTATCAGGTTCTTTAGGGTCAGCCTTCAGCACATAAGCCTTCAGACCACCGGGAGTGCTGACGTAGGCTCCAGACTGCATTCGAGGGTCTAACTCGATGACCTCAGCACCGGGGTCTAGCATCTGGGCTGTGCTGAGGATGACAGCCTCACCACTGGTCAGTTTCAGGTACTTTCGACCGACAGACTGCACCGTTCCTTCGATGGTGCTGTTGTCTTTGAGGGATTGGCCACGGACGCGATCGCCTTCCCAAAATTGCAGGGGCATTTCATCGATGGCGGGGGTGGTGCGGTCGATGCTCTGGGTCATGCTGCACCTCCCACCTGATGGGGTAATTGATTGTTTATACCGGGGGTGTGCATCTCGGAATTAGTCCGACTTGCATCATCCCGAGTGAACCATCTGTGCAGTATTTCGTCTCTACCGTCCTTTGGCTCAACGAACTGGTAGATGCGCTCACGATGTCCAGCACCGCCCGATTGCCCAACGCATTTAAGTTTGATACCAACCTTACTCAGTAGCGACTGAGCAATCTGGATGGGGCTCATCTTGTCAGAAATGGAAACCCCCAGGGCGTTCTTGATGCGGGAGGCAAACTTGAGGGCCTGTGCTCTCAGCTCCAACAGATAGGGGTGTGCATCCTCATATCCATCTCGCTTGATGCCACCGTTAAACGCTTTTTCGGGGTCCAGAAGCTTCTTCACTCCCAGGGCTTCTAGCATCCCAACCTTCACGCTGTACTGGGAACGGTTCATGGTGGGGAGCCATACTCCACCTGTTTTTGCAACGTTGTCTAGAGCTTGGCGATCGCGCTCACTGAGAAACTGGCGACCTATTTGCAGGAAGTAGAGCAGGCGAAGCTTGGGATACCAACCGTCATCGTCCTTCGATACCAGCTCCGGCGTTACCTCAGTGCAGTAGCGGTCCTGGATGCTATGTTTGCGCTCCTTGTACTGGTCTGCTTTGGTCTTAGACTTCTTCCCCTTCAGCTCCTCATACTCTTTGAGAGTGACATCCTCAGCCGTGGCGATCGCCTCACACTCGGCCTGGTGTTGCTCATCGCGGGTAGTTTCGATTTCGTGAACGGCATCAAACACCCCCTCAGCATGATTGGCCTCAATGATGTGATGGCCTTCAGTTTGCAGGCCATAGATCACGGCTTCCCGATAGCTGACGGTGGAAGCATTGATGCGAGCTGCCATCCTTGCCCAAAGCTTCAGTGATGAGGCATAGGCTGCAACCATCTCCTCATCAATCGTGAGGATCTGAAGGATTTTGCTAGCCACCTTTGAGATCTCATACTCAGCGCTGAGGATGGCTCTGGAGGAAGTAGAGCCGTTGGCTACCTTGCCCAAGCCGTACTTCTTGATCCAGACGTGGCGGGGAACTCCTTCCCTCACCCGAGCCAGTGCCTGACGGGCCGAATTCTCGGGAGCGACCCCATTGAGAATGGCCCATACCCCAGTGAAATGACCTTTGATGTCGATAGATAGCCCGGTTTCAATCACTGGGCTAACAATCACCACGTCATAGTTTTTGATGACCTCATTGATTTTTGAGGTACAGCCAAACGCTTCATGGCTCGGGTCAGCTACGGTTTGAGAGTCGATTCGGAGCACCCGCTTATCAGGGTGACGTTTTTTGATCCACCCTTCCAGGGTCGTCGTTGACCAGCGGCCCTTTGACTTCTGAGACTGGGTGAAGACGAAAGGTTTTCCACCATTGGCGATATCCTCATCCAACGCAGCCACAAGCTGGTCTGGTTGGTTGTGGGCATAGTGGTGAACTTGCCAGGGGGTTTCCGGTCGATAGGTGTTGATGACGGTCCAGGGCTTCACCCGTTGCTCTATTAGCCCCCAGATGAACTCCAGCGACAAATCAGACAGGTCAGCATCACTGAGGATGATCTTGCCGCGATCGCTCTCCAGGGTGTTCAGCAACAGTTGTTTGATCTGCGCCATTACTGGGATGCGACGGCTGCTGATTTCGGTCGTTGACGAGAGCAGATGCCAGATGACCTGCTCGCACTCGTCGATGATGACGATGGTGTTGTGCCAATGGTCTGCGTTAAACCGCGCTGCTGACTCTTGGAACAGCGAATCCACACACACTCCGTAGCCCATCAACCGACCTTCTTCAGAGGTTCGTAGCTCGGTGACATAGGGCAAGCCGACGCGATCGCAGATGGCCTGACCGAGTTGGATGCGATGGGTGATGAGGAGAACACGCTGCCCACTTGCGGTGGCCTCTTCAACGATGGGCAGGAATGACTGAGTTTTGCCCGTGCCCTTAGGGGATTTGAGGAGGACTAACTTTGCATCGGTGGGGATGGGCAGCTCTCCCAGATAGCGCCGGTTGAGCAGCAGGTCTGGTTGGTAGGTGAGTTGGCTATAGCGACGGGATTGCCACAGCTCAAAGCTCAGGGCTTCATTGAAGGCCTGGTGAAAGGCATCTGTACCCTGGGCAACGATAAAATCATCAACCCCCTTCTGAGGGCCTGGGAGAGAAACAATTTTGACCTTACAGCCTGCTTTGGATAGCTGCTGCTTCAGCTTCTCCGTTTCACGCGCAACGTTCTGGATGGTTTTGGGTTTGGTTTCGTAGTCGAAACAGATGTAAACCCGGCGCTCAGGTGTCGCAAAAAATTGTAGGTCTGGGATGAGGTGGGGAAGGCATGGAACGCCATCCTGCCGAGTGCGAACCCCCATCGTGATACCAGGGAGTGCGATCGCTAGGTATCCCTCACTAAGAAGCTTCGCGGCCTTCTTCGCACCTTCGGTGATGATAACGGGAACATTGTAGGAATGCACCCAGGGCCAAAATCCTTCATCTATGGTGCTTGTAAGTCCCTGAATTCCTCCGCTATGAAAATGTCCATGCTCAGTTTCGAGATTTCTGGCTTGATCGCATAATGCTTCTCGAAGTAATCGGCCAATTTCTCTAAGTTCCCTTCTTTCACAAGCCGCCTGAAGTGCTTCAGCTGGTCGATTTTCTTGGAGTCTCCCAAGGTAGGTACGGAATCTTTGGATCCAGGCTTCTTGTGCTTCTTGCGCAGCATAGTTGATTGCTATTTCACAACTTGATAGCAAGTTTACTGGCAGAAACAGCGCCCGTGGTTCAGCTTTTGGGGGCGCTTCGTACTTGAGGGGTTTCCAGCTTTCAGGGTCAATGCGGGGATGATCTGGCTTGAACTGCCCCCACTGCATGGGTTGCCAGTTGTTGAGGGGGTCAACCCCAGTTACAAACCAACCGCCCTTCGTCGCAAATTCGTACCGTTCTAGGAGTCTGCTGGTACCAACGGTAACGTAGGTTTTGGCGTGGTCACTATTGGGGATGGCCTCATAAAGTAGGGCTTGTAGTGCCCGATCGCCTGAGAGGGTAGCGATGCTAGCGGCAACGATTGAAGGGTGTACGCCACTGCCAACAGTCCACTCTTCCCAGTGCTTAAGATTGATGTATTGGGGTCGTGAGGTTGTTACAGACATTAACGAGTTCTCAGCTAAACTAAGTGACGAACATAATGGGTGCCCCGGTATACCTCAGTACACCGGGGCGTTTTCTATTGGGCTTTCTGAGCGATCGCCCACTCATAGAACTCAACCCGGCACGGGACAACCAGATGGGGGCTGATGAACCGATGGTTGTGCTGTTTCCATTGCTCCAGTAGTGCGTTGCTCTCCACTGGTTCAACTCCATCCACCCAGCTCACAGTGATGTGAGGGAAACGATTGCAGCGTGGATAGCCTGAAGGGATATAGGCCCAAAGCGCTTGAATGCGATCGCTCCAAGTTTCAGCGGTGATGATGGCCTCAAACTGATGCCCAATCAGGTGAGAGAACTGCTCTCGCTCTACCCCGTACTGAAGCGTGATGTGGTGCGGCTCCCCATTGGGATGACGCCGGGGAATGGTAACTGGAGTCTGGAAGACGGCCCAGAGAATACCTTGGCTCATGACTCACCCTCCTGTAGAAGTTCAGATGTCTGGTTGTTCCAGAAGCTGGGATGACAGCCCACGCTGCCTGCTAGTAGCTCTAGATAGGCTTCGGTGTTGCTGGAGATAACCAGCAGTTGTTTGGAGTTCCACCGATAGCCATGAGCTTCACCCCATAGCAGAATTGCCTGGAATAGCTGTTCTTTGGCCTGCTGTTGGTGCTCTGAAGACATCACGACTGACCCCCAAGGTGCACTGCCCAGATCAGGTTGATTGCTTCCAACTCTCCAGACACAACAAAATTTCTGTCACGGCACTTCACCCGCAACAGAAACATCCGCTCAAAGGGATTCAGGGTATCAAGTCCTAGCAGAGCCTCTACCTGTGGGAGGACGTGCGATCGCTCAACTTGTGGTGCTGTTGAGCCTGCTTCCGGAGCGGCAAGTGATAAACTTGTATTGGTTGTTGACATAATTCCTCCGTTGCTGGGGGTTTATGGGGAAACCGCTACTTGGGGAAAAGGTGAGCGGTGAACTCAAAACACGATGGACAGGGGGCGACTGTAGCAAGTCGCCCCCTGTTTTTCGTTGGTTAGGAAGCGATCGGGGTTGCTTCCTGTTGCTGCTTTTTTTGGGCTTCGAGGTACTGCGTGAAAGCTTCAATTGCGACTTCGCTTAGCTGAAGACGATGAGCTGCTGCGTAAACACGAACCGCGCGGTCTAAGTCGTCAGTCAGGTAAACCGAAAACTGTCTTTTCATGACCATTAACCAGTTCACAAGTTCATTAACTGTGATCTTAATTTAGTGAATGCTAAAGATCAATCAAAATTTAGTGAATTTACACGTATGCGATCGCTAATTCTTGAAGGATTATTCTGAAGGGGCAAATTTGCTGTACAGGACAGGGCAGGGTGGGCCGCAATATTACAAAAAATGGGGTTCGCACTTTGGCTGCATATATCAAGCGGCAGCTAGATCAGGCTGACTTAAAGCAGTCCGATCTGATTGAGCGTTTGCAGGCGATTGGATTTGAAACCGACGCCAATACTATGTCGAGGTTGGTAAATGGTGACCTTCGATACCCCCGAGCCGATCTCATTAGCGCCTTGGCGGCCCTAAAAATTTTTACTGATACCGAGGGAAGGCCGCTTACTGCGGAGGAGTTCGTATTAATTGCGTGTGAGGCAATTGATCCTCCAGCGTGGGCTGTTCCTGACCCAGCTACTACGGCTTACCCTGAGGCCGTCAGCTTCTTACTGCGAATGAAGGGAAGTAAAAGCGTTGAGGAGTTCGCAGACTTCCTGGACATTCCGGCTAAAGATCTGGAGGCCATTCTCGCGGGACAGCGACCTACTATTGGACAGCTTCTGGCGATGCACGTGCTATTTGATGATGGCAATGTTCTCCCTATTGGCAAGCTGTACGGGTTGGTAGTTGATGCACCCTTGCCTGATGATCCTTTAGAGAGTGCCTGAGAGCTTCTGAGTTAAGGGCCAGCTAATAACTTGTTCGCCATGGCGAACTATCAAATTTTTCCCTTGCTTCTGTGCAGCATCTGATAGAGCTTCCCAGTTCTCACGAATTTCGCGAAGGGTTATTCGGTCTGGAACAGAGATGTTTATGTCATTGCCTGAAATTGATACATCGCATGTTTCTAGAAAAGTTAATCCAAGTGACTGTAGAGGATTCATACATCCATCACGGTTTTCAGGTTAGGGGCGTAACCAAGGCGACGGAACACACGGGGGAAGGAAATATTTTACTCCCCTTTTCTAAAATACTCCTTTCTCTTATGAGGAAAAATTTTTCAATGTCTCTGTATTAACGGGGTACAGCATTCAGATTCAATATTTTTAAATTCAATATTGAATCCATTATTCGAACTTAATTACTTGTCTGTTGCTATCAAGATTGTTCTCTTCAATGTAGAGGTATTGCATAAGAAAAACCCCAGCCGGTAGATGGCTGGGTTTTTTCCATGGAGTGGGCGATCGCCGGTGTATCAGTCAGCGGTGATTGATAGAGAGATGATGCCGATGTCTCGAAGTAGGCTCAGTTCTACAGATTTGTCAGAGAAGGTGGTGTAAGTTTCGTTTGATGTGCCCTCTGCAAGCCTATCCAGATTGCGCTGGAACCAATCCTGCCCACCTACCCATTCAGGAGCAGCGTATTTAATGAACCCAAGGGTGTAAATTGCGTTTTGTTCCTGAAGTCCGGTGTTTGCATTGGACGCATCGATCATGATTGTTGCGC
Source organism: Leptolyngbya sp. PL-A3 (assembly GCF_039962325.1). Lineage (NCBI taxonomy): Bacteria > Bacillati > Cyanobacteriota > Cyanophyceae > Leptolyngbyales > Leptolyngbyaceae > Leptolyngbya > Leptolyngbya sp. PL-A3. The sequence continues at coordinate 130,835 of NZ_JAMPLB010000016.1, read as the reverse complement.
TAACCAATTCATCGGGCGGTCCAATGAGTTCGATAGTCGCAAGGCCATTTGGGGAGGTGCCCCTGACCCGTTGCTGTCCTCCGCTGTTAGGGGTGCGCTCAAACTGAAAATCGACACCTGGCCTTTCAAACACAGACTGAATTGCGGTTCGGCTTACCCCAATGCCTTCAGGTTGTACTGGTGCCACGCTCCGAACTGGCGCAGGTGCCGCTGGAGCTGGTGAAGATTGTCTAACGGCAACTTGCGGCGCTGGCTCTGATTTGTTCTCTTGCCAGTTTCCGATCGCCACCAGTATCAAGGCTGCTGGCAAGCCCAGGCCGACTGCTATCCATCCCCCGGCTTTAAACTGCTTCTTCGGCTTCTTCCCTCCAACAAGTACGGGCATGACAAACCTCAGTGTGAGTTGATGACCCTATGCTTCCCGGCGACCGGAATGCTCCCATGTTTTTTTGGAAACTTTAAAGAATATTTGGTGTAGCTTCACATGACTCTGGAATTCCATAGTCCTACTAGGCATTAAAAAAGGAAGCCAGAGTAACAGCTCTGACTCCCATTAACCTACGCCCTTGTAAGGGACATATACGACTACAAGTAGGGTGCCCATTTAATGAGGCTGCCCATTACGGACGGCTGCGATCGCCGCCTTCGCCACCAGCCGCCAATCCGTCTCATCGTCATAACTGGCCTTCACCAACTGCCCTCCACTGAACAGACGACAGAACAGCACGGAATCGTCTTCCCCGGCCTGGGGGCTAATGGTAACGGGCGTTTGCACCTGAGCAGGTATAAGCAGCGCTACGGCGCTCAGAAAGCCCTTAGAGAAGTGGCTATCGTGACCTGCTTCGATGAGGTAGGGGCGATCGCCCTGCAACGTAATCTGAAGCTTGATGCATTCCTTTCCCCGGCGCTCCACTTTGGGGAAGCTGATGTCGGTCAGATAGCCAGTGAGGGCAGTGTGGGGAATGAGCTGCACTTGGTTATCAACGACGGTGTACCACAACCCGCCATTGCTCCGGTTGGCATACACTCGCATTGCTCCAGCCCCATCGTGGAAGCCTAACTGAGGGCGATCGAGTCTAGCCAAGATTTGCTGGAGTAGGAGCGTTTGCTCAGCCAGTGCTTGAGCCAGGATTGTTGCCAAGTCGCTAGATTCTAGAGCTGCTGTCATTGCTTTGACATTGGGTAAGGGTGAGGGAAGTGTGGTGTGTTCTACACACCACACAGAGAGGGCGATTGGATTCAGTGGATCAGGTCTTGTAATGCTTTGACCTGCTGCTTCAGCTCAAAGATGGCCAGTCCATTCGTGTGCTCTGCTGACTTAAGGCGACGGATTTCCTCCTGTTGCTCACGAGCGATCGCCACTAGAGCAGTTAGAGCATTGCTCATGGTGTCCAAATCATCTGACTCAGAATCCATCAGAGCGGAATAGATGTCCTCAATGTTTCGACAGTAGCAACTGAGCATTGAAAGTTTCTCCAGTAAGGGTTTGTGGGGCGTTAGCGTAAGTTCTCTTTTGCCAGCCGGAGCGCTCGGATTGCAGCATCGATGTCTTCACGGGAGTTGAGCGCCACTACTTCGACGGAGTTAGGGTAGGTTCCCTGCTTGATGAGCACCTGGCCAGCGACGGCTTCAATGCGGGTCGAACGATTGATTACCCAACTGTGTTCGGTCACCATCATTTCGGAACTCCTTTGGGGCTATGGTTTGTGGGGAGAAAGGGGCACATAGTGCCCCTTAACCGTGCGCTAAGCGCACGTAATTACTAGGGCTTCAATGCGGTCTTCAGCAACGTCTTCCTCAGTTTCGTCAGCACCGATCGCCTGCTCAGGGGGAAGGCCATAAACGAAGCTGACGTCGTATGTCCAGCCGTAGGCATCCAACCGCATCGCCAGAGCTTCGAGGGCAGAAGTGTAGGTCATGCCGACGATGGTGCCTCGGCGCTTGTTGAGAGAGACCTGCTGGAACAGTTCAAACTTGGGAGCCGGAACGTTCTCCGGAATGGTGGTGATGATCTTGGTGTCATTCACGGTGCTACTCGTCATTGATCTAACCAGGTAAGGTTTGCAAGGGCTGGGGCGATGCGATCGCCCAGGTAATTAGTTGAAAGCAGTCTGTAATTCAGCTAAAGCAACACGTTCACGTGCTTCGAGCTTTGCAGCGGTAAACATTCCTCTCACTCGCTCTAGCTCAATTTCAAGTTCGGCCTGCCTATCTTGCACTTTCTCCAGCTCGCGCTGAACCGAGCGATAGTCATTGCCAGCCTTGAATTCCGCAATGCAGGCATCACGCTGACGGTCGTTTTTTAGGTCTGAATCAAATGCCACTTTGTGTTTGATGGAGGCTTCCATCTCTGCCAGGTCACTCTTTAGGCCACGCGCAATTGAGGTAGAGAGGTAATGAATTTCGCGCTGATAAGTAGCAATTACATCGGGGAATTCAGACAGTTGCATGGGAGTACCTGTGGTGATGTGGAGTGAGTGAGGGGCGATCGCTTAGTTTGCGTCAGGGCTGGGTGCTTCTTCATCGGTTGTTTCTTCGTCGGCATCCATCGGTTCATACTCAGGCTCCTCATCCTCAGAGGGCAATCGCCCACCCATGGCGACATCAGCCTGATTTAACATCCATCGGTCAAATTGGCTTAGCAGATCGACGTACATAGCTTTGTTTCAGATAGGGTTTGCAGAGTGGGAGCGATCGCCCTAGCGAAGGGGAAGGGCGATGCTCCGGTGGGCTATTTCTTCACGAGCTTGGAAATCTCGGCGTAGGTCTCAGCGTCAGGCTCCCCATACCGCTCGTTGTACGCATCAACCCATTGCTCTACTAGGAAGCGGTTGGTGCTGTCGATTTGCTCTCCAGGGAGTAGCAGATCGACGTTGGAGGCGATGCGAAATAGGCAATCATCACGGTCGTACTTGCCACTGTTCAACCGCTCAATCTGGGTGCGGACGTAGGTGTGATTCGTGTCAGGGGCAATGTCGTTAAACCAGCTGTCAGGAATGGAATTCATTTTGTTCTCCGTGTGGCGGGTGGATATGGCTTTCGATTAGTTGTTGAGGATGTCAGAGATGGCCTTGGCGAACTTGTCCCAGTCACTCACCGAAGCTGCCAGCCGTTGTTCCAGATCAGAAGGCTCATCGGCTTCGTCGGTGGACTGCGATCGCAGCAGCTCCCACTCTTCAGGGGTCACGGTTTCAAACTCGGCATCCAGAATCTCGTCAATGGTTCGCATGGTTCTAAGTCCTGTAGTTATTGAGGTGTGGAGGGAAGGGGGCCGAAGCCCCCGCAACGGGACGGTTAGAAGGGCACGTCTTGGAGGAACTGACGGCACCCGGCTACAGGGCTAGTGGAATCGCGGCGAACATTGTCGAACCCGGCCTGAGCTAGCAGGATGCAGTGAGCGGGGCGGGTTTGGGTTCCCCACTCAGTCACGCGCTCACGAGCAGCGCGGAAGTGTGCACACTGCCCACAGGTGGGGGCGAAAGTGGTGGTTTCCGCAATTGGTTTTTCGAGAAGCTGTTGTAACATCTGAGTTATCACCTTTGGGTGGTTTTTTCGGAGGGGCGATCGCTGAGTTTTCCAGACCGTGGCGATCGCCCCTTTGCGTTTCACATTTCTAATATAGCGTTCAACGCTATTAGTGTAACCCCCGGTGCTATCAGAATAGATTATGCGACTGTCTTAGCCTCATCAGTTATCTTGATGGCATTAGAAGTTGTATATTTAGCGTTAAACGTTATATTCATAACAAAGCTACGCTATCGGGAGATACTTATGAGTGCAGTATTGAGTTCCCCCGAAGTGAGCAAGGTTAATTGGCTTCTACGGCAGACCATGGCAAAGCGCAAAATTACTAACAAGGCGCTTGCAGACAAGATCGGAAAGCATCCTGTCACCGTTGCCAGATTGAAGTCCCAGGACACCTTGCCAGAAATCGGGGGCGAAGCTATTGAGCAAATTAGGGCAGCAATATCGGAGCTAAGCCAAGATCGGTTTGGTCCATGCTTGCTATCGGAGCTAATCCAGCTTGAGGAGGATGCTTATCCTCGGGAGAGCGATCGCCCATGAAGCTCCTCATTTTGGACAAGGACGGCACTTTAGTTAAAAGCTGCTCTGGTCAAGAGTTCATCCAAGCTCCCGACGATCAAGAGTTGTTCCCGGGGGTCTATAGCGTCCTTCAGAAGTGGCGTGACGACGGCTGGAAGATGGCGATCGCCTCGAACCAGGGCGGAGTTGCGGAGGGTTATAAGAGCCTGGAATCTGCCATTGAGGAGGTGCGCTACTGCCTTTATTTGGGATCTCCCATGATTGAGGTGGGATGCCTTTGCCCCGACTTCGAGGGGGTCGAATGCTACGAAGTTCGGAAGCATGCCGTGTTCACCCCCAAAGAGCGAGGGGAGAAATACCAAGCGCTTGAGGGCACCTTTCGTAAGCCTATGCCGGGGATGCTGCAATACCTCATCTTGCAGTTCCTCCCCCTACCTCCAGATGGCCCTATCGAGGTTTTGTATGTGGGCGATCGCCCGGAAGATGAATCTGCTGCCCTGGCGGCTGGTGTGGAATTTCTGTGGGCGCATGAGTGGAGGGGCGATCGCCAATGACTGAAGGGGTTTCAGAGCAATACAAAAACTTTGCTGCGTTGTTCGCTGGCCAAGTACTAGAAGCGGTAGCTGACCGCAACCCTAACCCTATCTATGAAGTGTTAGACCAATATGCTGACTCGTCCGGTAAGCTAAGCCACGCCGATCTAGCCCTGCTTGGAATATGGCGAACGTTCTTCAAAAGCGATGTTGAATCTTTCCTGTGGCTGGGTTATGTGCTTAGTGTCAAACAGGGGTATGAGAAGATCCTGGCTTACTTCTTTATCGCGGCTCAGCAAAGACCATTTTCAGCAATGGAAGGAGGCGATCGCCCATGACTATGCCAGACCGCATTGCCGAACTAATGGCATTAAAGCTGAAAGAGTTTGCCCAGGTGACGAATGACATCACCCCTAGCCCCTGTAACCCAGGGCAAGACCCGGCAACATTTCTAAGAAATGAACCGCAATTTGCTGAAATGACTATCAATGAGCTAGGGGCCTTGTTGGCGCGGGATTCCAGTAAAGGACTGAAGACTTTCAGTGGATGGGTACAGTTGGCTGCAATACAAGCAGCCATTGAAGAAAATGATGGGGGCGATCGCCCATGATCAAACTCCTCATTCTGGATAAGGACGGCACTCTAGTCCGTCCAGAATCCGGTGCGAAATTCGTTCAGTCCCCCACCGACCAGGTTCTACTGCCTGGAGTGAAAAGGGCGCTCGACCGCTACGCTGCTGATGGATGGAAGATGGCGATCGCCTCCAATCAAGGAGACGTTGCCGCAAAGCATAAAACGCTGGAGCAAGCGATTTATGAAATGCGCTATTGCCTGCATCTAACGGCACCACACATCCAGAGGGGGTGTCTCTGCCCAGACATTGAGGGGTTTGAGTGTTATGAGGTGTGGCGTTTCAGTGTTTTCAGTCCTATAGATCTTGGCAAGGAATATCGGAATTATTACGGCACATTCCGCAAGCCAAAACCAGGGATGCTAATGTACCTCATCTCGCAGTTTTACCGCTTATCAAGTGACGGCTTAATGGATGTATTGATGGTAGGCGATCGCTCCCAAGATTTCGGCGCTGCCTTGGCGGCTGGTGTGAGGTTTATGTGGGCACATGAGTGGAGGGGTGATCGCCAAGGTTAAGGGTGAAAGAATGAATGACTTTGCAGAGGAGTGTCTGAATCGATTTAACGAGTTGGTAGAGTTGCCGTTAGCAGAGTTTGCAGAAGCGACTAAAGGCATTAATCCTAAGCCTTGTGCTCCAGGGTTTGAGCCGGAGGCATTTCTGCTGCGCGAGCCCCGGTTTGCCCGTTTACCTGTAAAACGACTGCAATCGCGACTTGAGACAGAATTTTTGGAAGGTGAGCGCATCTTCAGTGATTGGATGCTGTTAGCCGCAGAGCAGGCAAATAGAGACGTCCAGGAAGGCAATCGCCATGGCTGAAGAACTCTCGGATCAGTACAAAGACTTTGCTGCGTTGTTCACCAGTCGAGTGCTAGAAGCGGTAGCTGACCGCAACGCTAACCCTATCTATAAAGTGCTAGATGAATACGCTGACCCATCCGGCAAACTGAGCTCCGCTGACCTGGCATTGCTCGGAATATGGCGAACGTTTTTCAAGAATGATGCTGAATCCTTCCTGTGGCTGGGCTATGCGCTCAGTATTCGAGCGGGGTATGAAAACATCCTGGCTTACTTCTTTATCACGGCTCAGCAAAAGCCCTTGGCGGCAGTGGAGGGCGATCGCCCATGAAACCATCAGTCGAATTTCTATTTCACTGCGCCTGCGACAAGTGCCACGCCTGGTGGACCCAAGCAGACCTATTGAACCTGGAGCACTCCTACTGTCCCCACTGTGGCCACAAGAATACGGTGGAGCTGCCCGTTGCTCATGGCATCAGTGAGAAGTTTAAGCCGGAGTATCGACGGGCTATTGCGGGGGTTTTGAGGGAAGTATGGGAAGAGATTGAGGGGAGTGTTGCGCTGCATAGCTCCCCTCAAAGTCAAGTCAAAAACGATGAGGTTACAAGTGGCATGGAAATTAAATTGGATGCAGGGGATGACCTTGTAGTGATAAGTCCACGGGGCAATTTTGTTTTCCATTGGTCAGAAGACAGGGAAAACCTCTTGGTTGCAACTTCTTTCAACCCAGACACAACAGTTCCATCTATAGACGGCGAGATCGGGGAAGAACTTGATGAGGAGGATCCCCAGCACTATAAGCGTGTCTGTCGTATGTGGCTTTCTGCCAAACAGGGAATAGACGATTCACAAGAGCAAGGTTGAATTTCAAAAACAGGCCCAAAATTTCAATTCACTCAAACGAATTGCAATTTTGGGCCATTTATTTTAATTGGAGCTGGCGATCGCCATGACTGAGGCAACTAAGCGGTTAAGCATAGGTGTGGGGTTGCTGCTCATTACTGCTCTACTCATCTATGCGGGGATGAGCGGAGATCGGGAGCTGCCCGAGAAGATACTCATCATTCTTGTTGCTGCTGTGGGTGGGTTTGGAGCAGGTTATGTACTTGGGAAAGGGTAGGAGGCGATCGCCCTCTTAAAGAGTTGATGAAGCAAAGTAGCGCATCCTGAAGTTGAGCCTACTTGTAGAAGGTTTGACTATAATCCGTGACCCCGCCCGACGTGCAGCGACGGGCGGGATTTTTTTGTATTTGATGCAGATGAGTGAAGAGGGCGATCCCCCACTAACCCCACTCTGAAGTTCCATAGTCTTTCTCGACAAAGCCTCTATACTGAAGGCTGGGGGCTTTCTGCTAATTTAATTTCAGCAATTAAATAAAGCGATCGCCCTCATGATTAATCTGTTCATTTAAGCAAGGACGGCACCCTAACTCGTCCTGCATCTGATGGCGATCGCCCCAATCCACGTTGGGGCACATCAACTACAGAGAAATTAGCATCATGACTCATGACGACTTGCAGCCTCAACTTGAGGCTATTGAATCGGAAGTAGAAGAGCAGGAATGGGATAAAGTATCTGGCCTTGTAACTCTTATACAAACGCTTACAAGTGAAGAGCTAAATGAACTAATGCAAAGGGTTCGAGAGATTCAGCTCAACCGAAGCGAGCAACAGGAACAACCTATAGCGGTTAATCCTCTCAGCCCTGATGAAATAAGAACCATTATTGAAAACATTAGACATTCATTTAAGGCATAGCATCTCCAGATCTCTTTCTCCAACGTAAGCCCCCATGCTGCAGGCTGGGGGCTTTTTACTATGGTTGCGATCGCCCACACCCACACTATTTAGACCACCCCCTCGGACAGAGATACTTCGATGCAAAACTGGAGTTAGATGATTATTGATAAGTCTTTCCGCTGTAAACACGTGGATAACCTGCACCTGGATCTTGATGAACTTACGTTACTTGAATCGGCACTACTGAGCTATTACCAGGCTTGCAAGGAAGTCCATGGGCACGGTAGTAAAACCCTTGCTGTCTCAACATTAGTCAAGAAGGTTCAGCAGAGGATTGACCTTGAAAGACAGGGAAGGAGCGATCGCTCTCACTAGCCACTCTGGAACTCCATAGTCCCTCTCAACAGAAAGCCCCCAGCTCAGCAGCAGAGGGGCTTTCTGTTAGACTACCCTCAGGGTGAGGAGGCGATCGCTCTTCATGCCTTTCGACGAATGCTATCCGTTCAGGGGTGTTCTAGTATAAAGCAAGGCTTGTGAGTCACACGAAGTGTTTAGAAAACAGGGTGAGAGCATAATTCGAACATCCCTAGCCCTTCTAGATCAATTAATCAAGTTACATGAACTCGTTTATGAACAAATGCTCCAAAACCTTAGACGGCTTAGAGCTACGAAGCAAATCTCTGTTGGTAGTTTAGGTTCGAGTGAAAAAGCTAAGCCGACGAAGCCTCTCATTGATACCTTTCAGGAACAGTGTGACGGGCAGCGAGCATGTCTTGAGGAGCTTCACCAACGGCACGATGCACTAATTCAGCAAATACAGAAGTTTAACTCTTCAAATTAACCTGACTGACCGAGGGCGAGCGCCCATGACCACTTATCGAGTCATTGTTGCAGGGACGCCAACGTTCAACGACTATGAACTGTTGCGCGATCACCCTCGCTAGCCCACTCCAGAACTCCGTAGTCTTTCTCCGACCCATGCCTGGGCTTTTTGTTGGGGACGATCGCTCTCACTATCCCCACTTCAAAGCACTTACAGAGCCTCAAAAATCGAGATTAACTCTTTGATCTCCTTAATGGATTCATCAACTGATTCAAAGTGGCGATCGAGTTTCGTCAGAAATGCCCAAAGCCTGAGAGGGTTCGTTAGCAAGCAATAGTCGAGCATCAGATCCAAAGCCGTCGTGAGCACGTCGATATGCCACATAGTGCAAAGAGGATGAACAGAGCTACTCACCTCTTCCCTAGAAAAATCTCCTACCCCTAAGCTTCATCAACAGATCACGCCTGGTTGACCTTCGCTTCGTATAGGGGGCTAGTGGAAGCGATCGGCCTAATGATCTCAATCCTGACTGCTGCCCCTATCTTCGGTAGAAATCAAAACTAACTAAGGACGGTTAATGAAGCGAACACTAATCTGGATTGCGATTGTTGGTGTTGTTATATCAGTCCTACAATATGCGGCGGCTGTGGAACAAGATGGGAGAGGCACAGCGCGTGATTTTGCTGATGAAGCGGAGAAGGGCGCACAACTATACCAGCAGTGCTTCAACGAGAAAATCCAGTCGGCCTGTGATGAGCTAAGCCGATTGCAGGAATCCCAGAAGAATTGAGGCTGTAGTGAGGCGCGATCGCCCTCGTTAGGCACTTCAGATCTCCGGAGTCTTTCCCCATGAGGTTACGGTTTCTTTCTGTGTTCGCAACCGGTGATTGAGGTTATTCTTACAATCAACGAACTGGAGAGTAATTTATGGGGATGCCTTGCGAAGTTAACAGTATTCTCAAACTCAAGCCATCTCAAGGCTACCCAGCTGAACTTGAGTTAGGTAAGCGGTACTCTGCTCAAAAGGACGGCTACCGAATTTTGTTAGTAGATGTTCCGATTTTGTTAGTAGATGAAAATTGGCTTGCTCATGCAGACATTAAAATTCATAAGCTTATTTGGGAGAAAGGAATGACCAATGTGGATTTTGAGATTGACAGGATTTATGAAGCTCCTTTTCTAACTAAAGCCTAGAGATATGATTAGAGCTAACTTGCTGTGTCTAAGAAAAACATCTATGTAACCTATTAGGGAAGCGATCGCATCTAATAGCCCTCACTAACGAACCACTCCTGAACTGAGGAGTCCGCAAAAAGAAAACCCCTCCATGCTGTGAGCTGGAGGGGTTTTTAGGGTGCATTTGCTGCAATTCTAACGCTGGCATTTTCGAGCTGCCTTTTTCATGTTTCAGAACCTCAACTGGCTAACTAGTGAATAGTTTTTGTGGGTGTGATGCTATGTGATGGGTGGCATCACATAGCATCACAAGGGGCATCACACGCATCACAAATATCACACGAATCAACGGAAGAATGGGTGTCACAGGCATCACATCACACCATCACACGGCATCACACCCCAAAAACAGCCCTCGCCACAGGCATCACATTTCGTCATCGAATAGCCCTAAATCATCCTCACCGGAAATCAGCCTCACTCCTTTGCTTTTGATAACTTCCGCTTCATTTATGTGAACCAAATGCCACATTAATCGGGTTAGTTCTTGCTTGTTTAGCCTCGAAGTCTTGCTGTCACTTCGGTAGGTGAAATTCTTCAGGATGTCATTGCCTAAGATGAAGCCACCTACGAAAAACTTTTGACCTGTTCCCTTAAGCCAGGTGAGCAACTTACCAGCAATTTCCTCCACCTCAAAAACGGCTGTTGCTACCTCATCTGCGATCGCCTCTGCTTCCACTTCGGTCGCCTGCTGATTGGCTACTAGCTGAACGTTGAATGGGTGTGAATTGGGTGAGGTTCTATGGTCTGTGGCGAAGCCTTCATAGTTGCACAATGCCTCCCAGCGATCGCCCAATGAGTAGTAGAAAGCGCGGCTTGTTTGAGTGAGCAATTGTTGCTTCTGACCCTTATCAGTTTTTGGGCAGAAGTCAGCTTCTTGGGCCAGTGTCACATAGCCCAAATTGGCCTCATTGAATATCAGAATTCGGTTGAAAGCTGCTCCCAGTCCTTTGGTACGAAAACCCAAATCTGTGACGTAAGGAGATTGAGTCATAATCCATGCAAATTTGCCCTGGGGCTCCTTGTTAGCTTCCCCAGAACTGGATTCTCCGGATGAAGAAATGGCAACCAAAAAATCCTTCAGTCGCTTCATGAAGGCATTAGAGAGCCGAGCATTCAATGCCACAAACTCATCCACGATGAGGAGCTTGGCTGATGCAGTTGAATCGTTGAATCGGGCCAGGAAATCATTTGCCAGCGTCTCAACTTTTGAGATGTCCAGCGAGAAGTCCCGCAGGTCGAAATGGAGCCGTTTATCCATGTCAACGAAGCTCCAGTATCCGGATTCTCCCGGCTCGTTCTTCGGGTCCAGAAGCCAGATCTCCAGCCCAGGGATGCGCTCCTTCACCCTGCGCCCTGCATGGGCTACAGTGATGCCTTTGCCAGTGCGGGGGAATGCGGCAATTACCAGGGATTTCAATTGCTCAGCCAACAGCTCGGCCAAGTCGGTTGGGGGTGGTACGTCAGGCACGGCAACCGTCTCCAACTCTGGCTCCAAACTGGGCTCAGGCTCCGAGGCTCCGGAGCTGCTATCGGTGGCGATCGCCGGTTCTGGCTCTGGCTGAACTACTGGGATAGGCTGAGGCTCTGGCAGTGGAGCAGCCGGCGCTGGTGAGGGTGCTATCGCTGGTTGCTGCACGGGGATTGTGGAAGCTGTTACCAGGCCAGTTGGAGCGCTGATGATGCCTGAGAGAGTGTGATGTTTGGCTAGCTCCGTCTCAAAGAATTCCTTCAGATGCTTCGGGTCACCAATGAGGCCAAATGCAGGATTTTGGGCGGCGTACTGGCGAATGAGGCGATCGTACAGACTCACCAGGTCGCTGGGGTTTGCACCTCTTACCTCTAAGGCGTGGAACAGTTCCAGCACTGGGCGAATCTCATCAATGATTTCGGCTTCCAGTTCGCAGGCCTTTACTCCGTTGTTGTGGTGTTTGACCAGCAGGCCACAGCCACCCATTGTGAGGAAGCCAGCGAGTGACAGGGGCCAGGCTCCCACTCCCACTCCCACAATGAGCGCAGCGGTCCCAAGTCCCAGCGTTCCAATAGCACTGCTCCGAGCGGTCTTATAGCACTTCAGCCAGTTACGCAGAAGCCTGCTGGGGTCCTCAGCAATGAGCTTTGAGAAGCTCATTCCCAACTCGCGAACAGCAAAGTTCACAAGGGTTTGGTCAGGGTCCAGATACCCATTCATCTCCGATGGGGTACGAACGTCAATGCGGGGGTGAGAGATAGGCGTGGTGGGTTGTGGTGCAGGTGGAGTCTCTAGAACAGTCGTTGAGGTGGCGTTACGATTGCGTCTAATGCTCATGATGATTGACCTCTGTGTGGGCAGGTAAAAAGGCGTGAGGGGCAACTCACGCCTTTCCTTTGGCTATTCAGGGCTAGATCTGGTTCAGCTTCAGTGCCTTGCCAGCATTAGCAATCAACTCATCGAGCTGCTGCCGGATTTGGGGAGGCAGTTCCCACTCCGCAGCTCGTAGGGCCAGCGTGACACCCCACTCACAGCCGAAGATGCTGGCCACGAATAGACCCAGCTTGATGAGAGCTGCAAACCCCGTCCCCAGCGACCCCAGGAAAATTACACCCAGAACGGTTTCGATGAAGATAGCCACCCATCGGCCTGCCTCGAAAAACTCGCGGGTCTTGCGATCGCTGTTGCGGTAGTCCTCAATCAGCTCATCGGCATCACCCACCACTTTGTGGTTCAGCTCAGGAAGGTCTTTGGGTTTGGCTCCCGCTCGGAAGATGTTCTGGAGGGTCATCTTCCGGCCCCGGCGCATCACAACGGGCATCAGCTCGAACAAGGTAGTGGAGACGGAGGCCAGCGCTCCCAGGCCAACGTACTGCCAGAGTGCGAAATCTGGCACCAGGTCACGGAACAGAGTGATGTAGAACCACAAGTTGCCTGCAAAGCAGATTCCAGCAACCACCACTCCGAGCCAGAACATACCTTTGTGCGAGAATGCCTGACGCATGAACTCAGCAACCTTCAGGATGGTCGATTCCTTGTTTTTGGCCTTGGGTGCATAGGGGTCGGCTGAGACGGTTGGAGCACTATCGGCGGGTTTTGGGTTGGGTTTATTTCTGCGAACTGCCATGGTGTATTCCTCCTAGTTATCGAGGTTGAAGAAGTTGGGTTCAGATGCACCGTTTTTCCGGGGTCTGGGCCGCTCGCGGTGAACACCCATGTTCACCGCTCGCTTCACCTGCGTTTGCTCCGAACTATCGGGGTTCGAAACATCTTCTAAGCGCTGCTGCAACGTCTTGTTAATGGCGCTTACATCGTTGGAGATGGCAAGGAACTGGGCATAGCCGCCCCGTTCAATTCGTGCGGTCGTCCCGTAGCGATCGCAGACATACTCGCCCTCGTTCAAAAGGCTGCCAGTCATGCCCCCATCGGGGGTGGGTGTGGTGGGCTGGAAATAGTAAGCTCCCAGCTCAATCTTTTCGGTCGCTGGTAGCACCCGACAGACCTGGGCTCGCTGCTGTGCAATGCGGTTGTGATTGCTCTCAGCCAGTGAGGTTTCAAGCCGAGGCAATGAGCCCAAAGTTCCGGCTGCAACGAGCGTGATGCCACACAGGACCGTCGCACCTGGCGACGTGATGGGATTGTGAAATTTGCTCATATCACTGCACCAAGAACTGAATCAGCCCAATTGCATCATCTGGGTCAATACCTTCCAGCAGCCCCAGTGCCGTTCCCATGTCATCTGAAGTCTGGTCCTCATCCTCAGCGATAGCTTGCTCAGCCGCTTCCCAGATGTCGATGGGCTTTTGAATGTGATTCCGGTAGATCAGCTTGGCCAGAATGAGAACCAGTGCTGACTGGTCAGTATGTGTGAGCTTGCTCAGGTCGCGGTCCCCAAACTTCTCAGCGAGTGCCATCGACTGGGGTGAGTCAGTGAAGTTGGCAATGGGCAGCAGGTGAGAGTTGTCGGTGAGTGTTTCAGTTGCCGGGGTCATTACTGCACCTCCGCTGCTGGTCGTTGGGGTGCAGAGGGCAGGTTGCTCCATGCTTCCTGCAAGTCTCCCAGAGTCACGATTTGTGGCTGAGGGATGACCTCCAGCAGGTTGCCTGAAATAGCAGGCTTACCTATTGGGGTGTGGAGATCTTTTGAAACTTTAGGCATGATTGTCGTAACTCCTTAATCTGTAGTGGTTTGGGAGCGGGTAGCCAGAGCGAACTGTGGTAGGGCTGCTCTGGTTTACCGAGTCCTGGTGAAGGGCTCAGCAGAAGCGATCGCCGGTCGGCAAAACTAGGCGATCGCTTCATCTTTTGAACGTTGGGCATTCTGTAGTCGTTGCTCCCATCGCTTCGCGCAACGACGGAAATAGCGAGATTGGTTGCGAAACTTGATGGCTTCCTGAGGGTCATGGGCTCTGCGGTAGAAACCATCCCAGGTACGAAAGCAGCGCCACGAGAAATCAGCGAGATAGGCATAGTCTTGGGTAGTCATAAAAATGTCCTAGTGAAGGTTTGCAGTAGTGGAGCGGTCGGCAATGCTCCGGTTATCCAAGTTCCCCTGACTGTGGGGGATTGATGGGCAGATGGGGCGATCGCATCAGAATGAACAACCCCACCAATGAAATGAGCGTGGCCAGGAAGGCCAGCACCAATGCGAGGATTACGATTCCTCCATCAGTTCCTTGAAATCCCGTTCGGCGTCCAGTTCCGCTTTGCGCTCGATCATCCGGCGCTTCAATCCTTTTCCCAGTTCGGCCAGTTTCCGCTGGTACGCCTCTTCGTAAAGCCTCTCTTCTTCGCTTCCGAAAAAATCCTTGTCTTGCTCCTTAAATTGCTGAATCGTCAGAGCCAATTCACTCATGACACCATCCGTGTCATCCTCGCTCTGTTCCTTGCGTAAAGCCAGTTTCCCGGCGATGTCACGGCGATCGCTCATCCCACTTGCTGGGGGCGTGTCATCCTGCGTGTCATCGTCCACTAATTCAGGGTGAATCACATTGTCATCGACAGGCTTTGAGCCCTCGCTGTAGCGGGATTTCAGCAGCGTGACAAAGCCTTCAAAGTCCTTGTTTAGCTCTAAATACTCGGCAATGCACTTCGCAGCGTACCCAGTCGGCTTTCCAGGGGCAGACTGTAGAGCTGGATAGCCTTTCAGTCCTTCATGGGCCATCACCACTTTTGGGAAGTAGCGAGCACCTACGGTATTGGGTTTCTCATCAAGCCATTCACCAATCTGACGGAAGGTGACATTTGCGCTGTCATCGACCGGAATCTTTGTCACTAGCTTGTCATTTTCGGGGGTCATGCTGTCATTTCCTTCGCCATCGTTGCGGCGAGCCAGATACTCAGAAATCGTTGCAGGCTTTATGGGCTGATACTTTCGGGGGACTGTCATGTTCGTGTCATCTCCGTGTCACTTTCTGAGGAGAGCATAGCACTTTTTGAGAAAAATGGTATAGATTGGGGATGTGTAAGGGATGAATAAGGTACTATCTTGGGCTAATAGTTCTCCAAGCGGTATAAGAAATGGGAAGTAAGACAGAGGGTTCTGCTGTGGCGCGAGACGATCGCCCCCGGATTGCGAATTTGGGGGAGTGGTACGAAGATTTATTGCAGGTTGATTCAGTCATCAATGCCCGAACGGTCGCACAGCAGGCTACTTCCTTGCTTTGTGCAAAGCTTCAGGAGCGAGAGGAACGCATTAAGAAGCGGGTGCAGTACCTTGCGGTGAAGAGGGGAGTTTCGTTTGAGGAGATGTGGCTGCAGATTCTCAAGGGTGAATATCGCAAGTTGACTGCTGAGGAGATGGCAGAACTGGAACGTTTAGAGTCCTTTGAGTAGCCCCTTCCCATTCTGGAATTCCATAGCCCTCCACAGAAAAACCCCCGGCAATCCATGCGATCGCCGGGGGTTTGATGTTGGAATCAGTTGCACTTGCCTTTAGGGTGCCGGTACCTTTCTGGGTTGGAGCACATGAGCATTGCCAAACTGATGGCGCGTGTAATCCTGTAGCCATCCCAGCCAATCAATTCGAGAGATGTAGTTTTCCCATGGCTCCCCGGCTGGAACCGATAGCCTGAGCAGTTGGCGTGCCATAGCTTCGGTGATGGCCATAGCTCGGCGATCGCCAATGGCCCAGGCCCCGCCAATTCCTTGCAGGTCACAGGGGATGGCGCACAACGGTTCTACCTTGTAATGGCGGTTTGCATTGGGCGTGCGGCCCTGAAATGCTACGACGAAGATGTGAGAAATCGCTCGCAGATTTAGGTCCTCATCCTCTGCCAGGTAATGATTCAGCTCAGCTCTGAAGGATTTACGGCTGGTAAGCTGTAGCGGATCAGCCGTTCCCCGATTGAGGTTCCCGGTTCCAGTTGCCAGGTCTTCTCGCAATCGAGCGAGGTTGATGAGTGCGATCGCCAGATCACGGTTGGCGTACTGATTGACGATCCACCATGCCGCAACGACTCCAGGCTCATCGGATTCGAGTCGCCAGAGGACAATGCCGTTGTTGGTAGCAATCTTGGTGCCGGGGGGCAACGCTTCAGGCTTTGCGCCCACCGACGCACGGAGCCAGCGAAAGAATCGGTTAATGAACCGAGGGAGATGTGAGTGGGAGTCCACGGTGCAAGCATTGGTTTAGGGGTTTTCGTCGGGTGGAGATTGAGGCAGATGCAGGATGGAGGCGATCGCATCTCGTGGGATTTGGACCCCTAAAGCGCAGGCTGCGAAGGTACTGAGGCCGAAGATGAGAGCCAGTGGAGGATTATCGTTAGGTGCCCAATTGCCGTTGCTATCCCGCTCAAAGCAGAGCACTGGGATGGGGGCAGAAAGGATGAGGGCAAATAGATAAACGGCCCACTTGGCAGAATTCATTGCGGCGGCTCCATAGTTGCTAGGAGGGTGCCAGCAGCAATAAGAAAGGGGGGCGATTGCCCCCCCTTGCCGTCGTTATGTCAGGTACAAACTGCGCTCCTCACGCCGACGCCGAGTAAGTCCGGGGATCTCCTTCCCACCCCCCTTGTTCCACAGTAGAAAGGCATCAGCCGCAGCTGCAAAGTCACGGCGGTTGTGAAACCTCATAACAGAGCTGCGAGCGATCGCACCCACGCCGATGTTGTAGCAGAGGCTTACCAGGGCATCGAACTGGGCCTGGCTTGCTTCGACCTTCAGCGCGGCCAAAACACCATGCTCATAAATCTGTACCTCACGCCTGAGCCGCGCCGCCGCCTCAGGCTCGGAAATCCACTGGCCACGTGTGACGTCGTGGGTTGAGCCATACCCAATCGTCCAAGTTCCCGAGGGGCACAAATAGCTTCGAGACCGAAAGCCTTCGTACTTTTTGATCAGGGCCAAACCTTGCTCGGAGATGTGCAGCCCACTCTCAGCAGTCCCCGGCTGCTCAAGCTGGATGTGGTCTTTATACACGTACCAGGTGTTCCGGCGCTGTGGTCCCAGATTCTGGTTGAAGGTGATTTTGAGATGGTTAGCCCCGCCATCGCGGTAGGCGAGCACCTCAAGTTCCTGCCCTGCTGGCACATCCAGCTTCGAGTTTGCAGTCAGCTCAGCAGAAGGGCGAGGGGAGTCTTTAAAAACGGTTGAATGGGTAATGGTAGCCTTCATAGTCCTCCAGTTCTTATCTGCCTGGAGGGTGCCTTGCGCCTATGGTTCAGGCTCTGGTTCTGGCGGGATAGGGGCGATCGTGATCGTAGTGTCTAGGGTTTGGGAATGGATGATGCGGTTAGGTTGATCAATCCTTATTTCCTCACTTACCCCGTCAAATCCCCTTAGCAGCGCTAGAGAGTCCGCTCCCCATGAGCCTAGGAGTAAATATTTTCCAGGGTCGTATATATCAAAGGTTCGCGTAACGGTTGTTTCGATATTTGTCAGGATCGATGTCCCTCCAATGCGGTAGGCGATGCCAGCTATGGGGTTATCGATTTGCTGGAACGTGCTAAATCTGTTCCACGGATTATCCAAATCAAATGATGGATAATCATTCGGCCCGCCCCCTGGTAGGCTATCGGCGGTGATGATGGGAGTAACATACGCCAGGCCAGCATTGGTTTTGGCGATCGCATCATTAATCAAATCATTGGGAGAGTTGAGTGCTGGGGGCGGCTGATCATCAAGCATTCTAAAAGCTGAAAATCTGAATTCAGGGCGGCGAGCCTGGAAGCCAGTTGGGCCGATATAGCGCGGCTCTAGATGATCGATGATTGATGTGATTGTGATCCGTGTAGGGGTGCTGACATCCAGATAGCGGGCAACTGTGGCGTCTACTTCCCTTATCTGGTAGTAACCCGCAAATTCTATGTATAGGTTCCCCTCGAAATCAGTATTGTAAAAATTAATCAAACCTTCCCACAGAGACGTGTTGGGGGTTGTGGTGTAGATGTACCGGAGCGTTCCGTCTTCATTTTGTGGAACGGACAGTGCCCCCTCATGGGAGCTGTACACCCAGCCCCCTGTAGGAATGACGAGCGGGAGGTATCGCCGACGCTCGGGCATTCGGCTCCCATTGCGGCCTATCCCCAACGACCCGACTCGAATTACTGGATCACCCACTCTCAGGCTCCCGCTGCTCAGCATGCGCACCTCAGCTTCACTGCCGTCGCTGCCAGCCAGTCGCACACTACGGCCATCCCGATCCTGGTAGGTGTAGGCCGGTGGCTGTGGTTGGTTGCGCTCCAGGGCAGTAGCGCGATCGCCTGCTAGCCGTGCTCGGGCCTGCTCAATTAAGTCCATCGATCGCCGCCTCAATCTCTTTCACCATTGCCTGGGCCTGCCTCAGCTCCGCCTCCATCCGCTCACGTTGCTTACGATGGCTCACACTCATCGCGGCCTTCTCCAAAGCCCAGCAGCGCTCGCAGGTATCCATTGAGGTGCGATGGTCAGATTCTATTCGGATGGCGATCGCCAACATCTGTTTCAGGTTTTCCAGTTCGCTTTTCATGACTCTTCCCTTCTTCTTAAACAGCTTCGGCAGATTTTTCCTGCATACGGGCCTGCGTGATATTGCCCGTGAGGTGAACGTTTACCAGCCTGATAGAAGCGGGAGCGGCGGGAGTTTCCAGGGATAAGGCAAGTACACAATAGGCAGCGATTTCCGGCTTGCAAATTGTTGAAAATCCTTTTCCCCGACATAAGTTAACGGCTCCTAAATACGCCACGAATGGTTCCACCTGTATAGAATGCCGCCCCAATGTCTCCCGCTCTCACACTGCCATTGCTAATAGGCCGAATTTCTAACTCCTCATTGCTACCAGTACCCAGAGGTACTGCAAAAATCTTCCGCCCATCGGCACGGACAACCTTCACTGGAAATGCTGTAGGAGCTGGGGGAGCCGCCTCCTGATAGGCCAGAGTGCGATCGCTGATTAGCCTGATTAAGGCTGCTGAAATCAAATCATTCATGGTCATGCCAGCAGAGTGTATGGAGGGGCGAGAGTATATCCACCACCGGATGGGGTATCGACCCCCATCAGAAGACCTTCAGCCGCGACGGTGGAACTGTTAGCGTCCATCACGAAGGTTTCGCTATCCGCTACATACCGGGGCAGCAGGCCAGCGGGTTCTTCCCATCGGTATGACTGGAAGGGGGTATAGTCTTCCAGGTAGCTCGCAGGCATGGGGATGACCCATTGTGCCGGGTAGCTTCGCCCGTAAAGGATTGCACCCTCACGCTCGGCGATCGCCTTGAGCTCATCCGAATTATTCACAGGGGCCTTGAGTTGCAGATGCAGCGTTCTGCGGGGCGGCTCTCCATCAAACCCCGCTTCAGCTTCCTCATTGCCCTCAACCTCCTCAACCTCCTCCGGTTTCATCGTGGGTTCTGGAGGGGTAGTGTCTGGGCCATATCTGGGGAAGCAGGTAGACTGACCAGTCTTATGGTCAATCTCGCTGGTCGTCTCCATCCAGCCGTCTTTGTAGGGTGTCCAAAGCCTGGTAATGCTGCGACTGAGCACGAGGGATTCAGTGCCGCCGGAGGGAAACACCAGTGCCCCCGGTTCGTAGAAGCGCTCACGGATGGAACGCACAGCCCCATCAACGATCTCGTAGTCGGTGATCTTCTTTGAGGATGGGAACAGGCTCGTGGACCCTGCATCTGGGTAGGCGTAGAGGTTCTTGAGAATCACGCCCTTGAGCGCTTGCCCCTCCTCCACCGTCTTAATCAAATACCCGGCTGCATCGTAGGTATTCTCGACGCTGGTTTCTGCATCGTCGATGAGAGCTGATGACGTGGAAGCCAGAGGAAACAACTCCTTCAAGCTCTTTTGGGTCGTGACGGTACTTTCCTCCTCATCACCCGTGACATCAATCGCCTCATTCTCCCCTTCTGGGTTGGTGAGGTTTCGGTTCTCCCGCCATGTGTTGTGGATGAAGAAAATTTGCTTCGTGGAGGGGGCACTGGCTACCACCGCCTGGGCAGGACGTTCGCCACCCACGAGCACCTCATAGCGCAGACTGCCATGCACAGCACTCAGCACCAAGTCGGGAAGCCGGGTGAGGTTGAGCGCTGTTGCTCGGAGCAGGCGATCGCCATCAATCCAGAGCCAGTAGCCAGCACTGTAGGCTACCTGACCCATCTGGGCAATGAGAGAGCCCTCCAGCCTGCGGAGGTAACTCAGTTGGCCAGGGATGGCATCTATGAGGGTTAGCGGGGTATCAAACCCTTCTCCCAGGGCATTGATTAAATCAGATTTAGAAACGTTCTTCAGGCTGGGCAGAGAGGTGCCCTGAATGCGCCAGGGTTTCGAGTTGATGTTGCCAGGAACTTCGACCCCGCTGACGTAGGTGACGATTGCGTCTAGGCTTGCTGCCCAATACTTGCGGGTAGACCAGGGGGCATTCTCGCCGGTATCAAGGTAGGCAAGTTCACAGCCCACCTCAATATCGATGTCCTCCTGAAAGACACTCGGCTTAACGTTTTGCAGAATCCTGAGAGCCCCCCGTGGGTGTGGTACCCACTCGGAGCCATTAAAAATTTGTACGTCAACACGGGAGCCCAGTGCCCACCGGGAGGGATTAACGCGGGGGTCTAGACTCTCCCCAATTCCGCCGTTGATAGGCACTCCGGCAAGTTTCATCGTGCCGGTGGTTTTGATAAGTCCGGTAGTATCGAGCCGTTGGTTGCCAACCTCCAGCACTTTCAACTGCGAGGTGATCTCCAGGGGGCTCGCACCACTTGGAGACGACAGATGAACTCGGCATGGAATCGAGAAGGTTAGGAGCACAGCCAGCGCAGAAGACTACGCTGCGAGGGTTCCAGAGCGATCGCCTCACTACAAAATTTCTTGCACCGTTAAATCCACGATGTGGAGGTCGCCCTCCGGAGCAGGCCCAACATACTCGCCGTGGGAATCGCCAGTGGTGACTTTTACATTGAAGCGAGCATAACCCTCAGTTGCCCCGCTGCCTTTCACTACCGACCCGCTGACGATGAGCTTGGGGTGAGGAGCTGGAAATGGAAAGACCTTCCGGACCTCATCAGTGAAGCGGATGAGGTAGGGGGTACCGTCGCTGAGCTCTGAATCTTGCTTAGCTATGAGCTCATCCAGGTCGCTGAGCCTCGCCGCCGTTACCCGGCCCCCAATCGACCAGGTGTATTTTGAGCCGATCGCCCGTGCTCGGATGATGTCTTTCCCCGCTTGGTTTTCGCCGTCAACGAATGCGGCCTGGTTCCAGACCCGACCATAGCCACCATCACGCAGTGGCGAGAAACTGACGGTGGCGATGATGCCTAATGGATCTGCAAAAGTAACGTCGCTAACCGCCATATCTCTTCCCTCGTCTGTCCTAGCGAGGGTTCCAGAGGGAGGCACCCTCCAGGCAAAAGTTGAAGGTGCTACCTATGGAAATACGTGGATTGTTTGTTGGGACTGCGATCGCCCTAATCGCCTTTCTGGTGTTGGCAGGTGTGGCGAGCGCGAAGAATCCCCCCTGTGAAGCTAAATATCCTGAATGTGCAGTAGAGCCGCGCTAAGCGCGGTCCTACTATGGAACTCCATAGCCCTATCGCCCCTTGCGACGCATCCCCTGCTTGGCGATCGCTTCCGCCGTCTGGGCTGCTGCCAGTCGTGGGTCAGATACCCCATTCACCTCAATCTTGTTAGTGATTTCAGTGGTGGCTGCCCCATCCCGCAGCAGGCCATCAATGCTCCGAAGCAGTTCCACTGCCGTCCCCAGGTCTTGCATCTGGGGGTCATTTTTGGGTGCGATTGCTCGTGCCCCTGGGTTTGGCATGCTCAACTGCGGTGCGAGCGGCGCGGGTAGCCTGGCCTGGGCAATGTTGGGGGGCAGCATTGAGGCGGAGGTCGTTGCGGATGAGAGCTGGTTGATGCGGTCCCTCATCTCACGGGTGAAACCGCCTTCCTCACCGAGTTGCCGAATCGTGCCAATCTGCGAAGTGTTCAGGTTGTTGACTGCAGCTTGCTGAGATGCGGCCTGAGCTGAACGCTGAATAGCCTGGGTTTGGTCCAGAGTAGAGCGCGATCGCTGGGTATCCTGGGTCAGGCTTTGCTGGATGGACAATTGAGCCTGGAGGTTATCCAGCTCTGCTTGAGTAGCGCCGGTGCGTCGAGCTTGGGAGATTTCAAGCTCAAGCTCCAATTCCCGCTGGCGACTCAGCCGGATCTCCCGCTCCAGTTCCAGCCGTGCCTGCTGCTGGGAGAGGGCGAGCTGCTGGGCCTCGATCGCCTGTTGCTGGATGAGCTGTTGCTGCTGTTGGCCTAACAGGTCTAGCCGGAGTTGGGCAGCTCGGGCTGTATCACCACTAGCCTCTGCCTGAGCAATTTGGGCTTCAGTTCCCGAGTTTTGGAGTTCTGCCAGAGCTGATACCAGACCGGCCTGGGCACTGAGCAAATTGTTCTGCTGTTCGACGGCTTGGGTCTTACGGTCGAATGCAGCCTGCTCCAACCGGGCACGAGTATCAGCGACCAGTTTGGCCTGCTTCAGTTCCTCCTCAGCCTGCTGTTTGGCCGTCTCAGCCGCGCGCTCCCGTGCATCAATCTCCGATTCAATCCGGCTTAGGGTGGCATTCTCAATCTCACCCTGGAGCTGGGCCTCACGCTCGGCAAATTCTTCAGCTGAGAGAATGCCCTGGTTGCGAAGCTCCTGAACCTGCTGCAATTCAGCCGTCTTCAGGGCCAAAATCTCATCACTGGCCTGCTGCTCCGATTTCACTAGAGCGTCATCGGCTTGATCCTCGGACAACCCTCCGGCTAGTTGCTGCTCACGGATGGCGATCGCCCGTTCATTCTTGCCCTTCTCAATGGTCCGTTGCTCGGCCTTAGAAATTTCCTCAAGGTCTTCCAGTCTGCGCTTCTTCTGTTCTTCCTGGGCTTGAATCTGCTCCTCAAGCGCCTGGACGTTGAGCTGCCCAATTTCGGTCACCAGGTCGCGCTCGCGCTCAGCCGCCTCTTCAGCACTGATAGTCCCAGCCTGGCGCAACTGCTGGATGCTGGTCAGTTCTTGCCGTTTTGCCGCGATGGTTTCATTAATGCTGTCGGCTTGGATTTTGGCGATCGCTTCCGATGCCTCCTCCTCCGACAGTTGCCCCGCTAGTTGTCGTTGACGGATGGCGGCGGCTCGTGCGCTCTGGGATTGCGTAATGCGAGCATCCGCATCCGCATTGGCCTTCTCAATTTTCTCCAGGGCTACTCGCTCAACCCGCTCCCGTTCGTCTGCTAACTCCTGTTGAACTTCCAGACGGTCATCAGCGATCGTGCCCTCGACCTGTAGGATCTCTTTTTCGAGCTCCGCGATCTCGCCTGGGTCGGAGGTTCCTTCCTTCGCCTCCTTCAGTTTTTGGAGTTTTTGTTCATTCAGTCCGATCCGCCGGTCAAGGATCTCCTGTTCCTGATCGGCGATAGATTGCTCGATTTCGACCTCGCTTTTCCCAGAGGCCCGGAGAACAGCCTCGCGTTGCTTCGCCTCGACTTCGAGCGCCGCGAGCTGTTTATCCTCCTCGGCGGTCGGCGAGCTCATATCGTCGGGGTTGATGTCGGCCTCCAGGCCGCCTTCCTCTGATTGAGTGTCGAAACCCTCGCGACCGCCGCCGCTCCCGCTAAATGCCTGCCGTTGCCTAAATGCCTTCTGAGCTTCGTCGACGCTCGGCGCGAGGTCGTCAGCGGCTCGCTTACTTTCAATAAACGTGCCAATTAAAGGGATCCGCTCGATAATCGCCCCGAGCCCTCCGAACTTATCGACTAAGGCGGCGATCGCATCGCCGACGGCGTTAACGGCTTGATAGAGCGTCCCGAATAGCTCGATCGTCGGACTAATGAAGGGGTCGAGGATAGCAAAGCTAATCTGAACAGTTGCAGAGAGGCCCTTGATCGTATTGCTCAGCGCCTCAAGAAAGGAGATGAGCGATTGAATGGTTTCGCCCGGCGATTCGCCCTGAGCGAAGGCCGAAATCGTGTCGACCACCGATGCCCCGACTTCGTCGATTATGTCGATGAGTCGGAGACAGTTTTCGGTAATGTTGGCGATGAGCTTCGGATCGTCTTTCAGGGCGTTGCCGAACCGGGTCGCGGCGTCGGTGAGATCATCGAAGGAGCCGCGATCGACCAGCTGCTGGCCAACCTGGTTCGCGATGTTGAGAATCCCTGAGAGAAACGGCTCTAAGGCCGCCCCCACGTCGTTAATCAGGGTTTCGATGGAGCCCTTAAAGTTTTCGCCGAGGCGGGTTAGCGTGCCATTTAGAAGGGCGGCCCGGCGCTCGACGGCTCCACTGGCATTGGCTCGGGCTCCGTTGAGAGTGTCGATGAATTTGGTGCCTACCTTATCCATCATTTCGAGGAACCCGCTCGCCCCTTCGCGACCGAAAACTAGGGTCGCGAAGCGCAGCTGCTCCTGTTGTGACTTGCCCTGGAGGGCCGCCGCAAAATCCGTATAGACCTGGGCGAGGCCTTTAAATTTGCCCTGAGCGTCGAAAGCCTCGACGCCGATTTTTCTCAGCTCGACCGCCGCCTTATCGGTCGGCCCGGATAGGGCGAGTAATGAGGTTTTGATCGAGGTCGCAGCGACGCGATCGCTGAAACCGGAGGCACGTAGGGTCGCGAAGGCGGAGGCGAGTTCCTCAAAACCAATGCCCGCTTTCTTCGCGGAAGGCCCGGCCTGAGCGAGTAATTTTTCGAATTCCCTCGGGCCTCCCGTCGAGCCGATCGCCGTCGTATCAATGAAGTATTGAATTTTGTCGGCGGCGGTTTCGGCGGTTTCGCCGAAGTCCTCGAAAATTGAAACGGTCTGAGTAACCACTCGCCCGACCACCTTAACGTCGCCGCCGAGGGAGTCAGCTAACAAGGTGATCGGCCTGAGCTCCTCCTCGGCTTGCTTCGCGGAGCGACCCATCGAAACCAGCATAGAAGCCGTTTCGGCGAGCTCAGGCGGCGCTTTCGTCGAGGTCTTCGCAATCTCGCGGATCTCCGCCTCCAGGCTATCGAGCGAATCAACCGGGACTTGTGCCTTACTTGCGAAGTCGGTTAAGGCGAATTGATAGTCGGCAAAAGTCCCGACTGAGGTGGCGATCGCCCCCTCAATTCCACTCACAGCACCCTGTAGTGCATTGACAGCGGCCTGGGTACCCGCCTGCGCAATCCCCTGAGCTACGCCGGTGACTATGCCATTGAGACCACTCAATGTGTTTTTGGCCTGCCCTGCGACGGTCTCCAATTTGTGGAATTGGTCCGCAGTGAGGCCCAGCTCTGAGCGAAGGGTAGTGAAAGCCTGAGCCGATGTTGCACCCGATCCTTTGAGCTGCTGGAGCTGAGTGATGGCAACACGGGCTTCTCTTGCCGTTAGGCCGAGGCCTTGAGATAGCTGGAGGGCTTGTGAGTAGGTGCCCCCAAAGGATCGGGCGAGCTTCGTCACTTCGGCGGAAGCATTGCCACTGGAGGTGGCGATCGCAGCCTGTTTTGCCGATAGCCCATTGGCCGCCTGACTCAAAGTGCTGATCTGTTTGGCATTAAGGCCAAACTCACGGGACAGAGCCGTATATTTCTCGGCGGTTGTTGCTCCAGCGGCGGCTAAAGCTTGCATTCGTGCCAGCGCCTCTTTAGCTGCACTGCCAGTAATGTTGAGAGAATCGGCGAAGGCTTTAGCACTGCCGATGTTCCCCCCTAAAGTTTTGGAGAGATCGACCAGCGCTTTACTTTCAATCTTGGGAGCGATCGCCACAGGAACGGTGGCAGCTTTGTAGTCAACCTTCACCTGGCGGCGATCGATCTCCTGAACGGGTTTAGAGGCCTTAGCTGCCTGCCTTAGCCTGATTTGCTCTAGGGCATATTCGCCCTTAATCCGTGCCTCTTGTAGGCGTGCTTCGGCCTGCTGTAGCTTGGCGTTGGTTCTTAACTCCTCCTGAGCGGTTCTTTCCTTCGCCGTCGAAATCGTGGCTGTAGCCTTAATCTCAGCGGTAGCACGCTGTTCAGCCGCTTTGCCCAGTGTAGTTTGGGACTTAATCTGCTCCTGAGCCGTGCGTTGATTAGCCTTCTCAACCTCACTACTTGCCTTAACCTCAGCAGTGGCACGTTGCTCAGCCGCTTTGCCCAGTGTGGTTTGAGACTTAATCTGCTCCTGAGCTGTGCGTTGATTGGCCTTTTCGACCTCACTACTTGCCTTAATTTCGGCGGTGGCACGCTGCTCAGCCGCTTTGCCCAATGTGGTCTGGGATTTGATTTGCTCCTGGGCAGTACGCTGATTAGCTTTTTCGATTTCACTGCTTGCCTTAATCTCAGCAGTGGCACGCTGCTCAGCCGCTTTGCCCAGAGTGGTTTGAGACTTAATCTGTTCCTGGGCCGTGCGCTGATTGGCCTTCTCAATCTCACTACTTGCCTTAATCTCGGCGGTAGCACGTTGCTCAGCCGCTTTGCCCAGTGTCGTTTGAGACTTAATCTGTTCCTGGGCCGTGCGCTGATTGGCCTTCTCAATCTCACTACTTGCCTTAATCTCGGCGGTAGCACGTTGCTCAGCCGCTTTGCCCAGTGTCGTTTGAGACTTAATCTGTTCCTGGGCCGTGCGCTGATTGGCCTTCTCAATCTCACTACTTGCCTTAATCTCGGCGGTAGCACGTTGCTCAGCCGCTTTGCCCAGTGTCGTTTGAGACTTAATCTGCTCCTGAGCTGTGCGTTGATTAGCCTTTTCGACCTCACTACTCGCCTTAATCTCAGCGGTGGCACGTTGCTCAGCCGCTTTGCCCAGAGTGGTTTGAGACTTAATCTGCTCCTGGGCTGTGCGCTGATTGGCCTTTTCGACCTCACTACTCGCCTTAATCTCAGCGGTGGCGCGTTGCTCAGCGGCCTTACCTAATGTGGTCTGGGATTTAATCTGCTCCTGAGCAGTACGTTGATTGGCCCTCTCAATCTCACTACTCGCTTTGACTTCGGCGGTAGCACGTTGCTCAGCAGCTTTGCCTAGCGTGGTTTGGGATTTGATTTGCTCCTGGGCCGTGCGCTGATTGGCCTTCTCAATCTCACTACTTGCCTTAATCTCGGCGGTAGCACGCTGCTCAGCCGCTTTGCCCAGTGTGGTTTGGGATTTGATTTGCTCCTGAGCTGTGCGTTGATTGGCCTTCTCAATCTCACTACTTGCCTTAATCTCGGCAGTGGCGCGTTGCTCAGCCGCTTTGCCCAGTGTCGTTTGAGACTTAATCTGCTCCTGAGCTGTGCGTTGATTAGCCTTTTCGACCTCACTACTCGCCTTAATCTCAGCGGTGGCGCGTTGCTCAGCCGCTTTGCCCAGAGTGGTTTGAGACTTAATCTGCTCCTGGGCTGTGCGCTGATTGGCCTTTTCGACCTCACTACTCGCCTTAATCTCAGCGGTGGCGCGTTGCTCAGCCGCTTTGCCCAGAGTGGTTTGAGACTTAATCTGCTCCTGAGCTGTGCGTTGATTAGCCTTTTCGACCTCACTACTCGCCTTAATCTCAGCGGTGGCACGTTGCTCAGCCGCTTTGCCCAGTGTCGTTTGAGACTTAATCTGCTCCTGAGCTGTGCGTTGATTGGCCTTTTCGACCTCACTACTTGCCTTAATCTCAGCAGTGGCGCGTTGCTCAGCAGCTTTGCCCAATGTGGTTTGGGATTTAATCTGTTCCTGGGCCGTGCGCTGATTGGCTTTCTCAACATCAGCCCCAGCTCTTGTTTGAGCGATCGCCTGCTGGCTGTTCAGCTTAGCGGCGGTGTCTTGAGATTTGCGATCGTTGCTGGCGGTTTTGGTGGCCTGCTGAGCGGCGGCATTTTCCTGAGCCGCCTTCTTCTGAGCAGCGGCCTGGTCAGCGGCAGCTTGGGCAGCGGCCTGCTCCCGGTCTTGCAGTCCTTTGTAGGCATTGCTAAGGCCCCGTACCTGATTCTCGCTGAGCCCAAATTCAGCATTGAGAGCCTTGAATGTATCGGTGGAACTGGCCCCAACGCTCTTTAATTCTTTCAGCCTATTAAATGCGGAATTAGCTGCTGTTCCTGTGAGTTGGAGGCTTTCAGTAAATTTCTGAACCGCCGAAAAACTAACGTTCAGCGTTTTTGCAAGCGCGATGAGGCTGCGGTTTTCGACCTCGGGTTTGACATCTACCTTGACATCCTTAACCTGTTTGCGAATCTCGCCCTCAAGTTTCTTCGACTCTTGGTTGAGTTTCGCAAAGTCATAGCCAACCTTTAGCTCGACTTCGTTGTTACCATTGCCGCTCATACAAACCCCAGTAGGTCACCCACAGTGGGCGCTTCGGGGTGATGGTTCCAGGGCTAGGCAGCAGCTCTCTTCAGCACTTCAGGCTCAATCATGTTCGCGGCCCACTGTGGGCACTGATTGGTATCAATCAACTCTTGGAGAATCCGAGCCGCATCGGTGGGAAGCTTGGCCACCTCGGCCTGAATCCGGAGCTCCCGCCCATATGGCTCAAGGTCACCAACCTCAATCTTTTTGACGCCCTGGGCCTTGAGCAAATATGTAAAACCGAGGGCCAGGGGTAGGGCACTCAAAGAAGCCCTCTGCAACTCGACACGGCCCAGTGTGGCGATCGCCGCCTCGATTTGGTTCAGGGGTACTGTCTGAAATTTCTGGGGGGTCCATCGGGGGTCACCCGGCATTGCGGTCGCCAGCCGCACATACACTTCATTCCAATCGACCCCATCAACTGGCTCGTCAGAGCTGCCCTTGCGGGGCTCAGTGACAATCGTAGGGTCGGCCCATCGCCGGCGCTCGCTTAGCAGAAAGTCTGCGATCGCCTCAATGGTTTCTGGTGCCAAATCTTCAACCTCGGCCCATGAGTAATTTGCTCTGACTCGGGAGACCAGCAGTATGGAGGCAAGGATCTTGTTCAGCAGGGGAGCGAAGGCGATCGCTGCTACTGGGTCGGCTAGGTCCTCCCGCAGCTCCTCAAGGCGACCTTCGACAGCCAGATGCTCCCATAAGGTAAGGCTCCCAAATTTCGACACGGGGCCGACGTCTGGGAGCTCAATGAATTCCTGATACGGATTGTTAAACAGGAACATCAACCCGCCTCACTTTGGTTCCGTAATGTCTTCCGGGCTTATGGTCCGCTGTGAGCTCAATTGTCATCGTCGCGCCCACAACCCCTTCAATACAAACCTTGTGCCGCCCTGGTCGTGTCTTTTCCCGCACCAAGAGGATGGCGATCTCCAAGCGATCGCCATCCTCTTGAATCCCACAGCCCGTAACTGTCCGTGAGCTAAAAAAACGCATTAGACAGGCGTAGCGTCTGCGAATACGGGAGGAGCAGCGAAACCAAGGGTTACGTCGGCACTGATCAGACCATCAGCGGGAGCATTCTTGGGTAAGCCGGTTACGCTACAAACCCCTTTCACGATGTCACCCGTGCTGTAGGCCAGCGGATCCTGGTTGGGGTACTCAACAATCACATAAACAAACTGCTGATTCGCTTGCGCGAACTCAAGCATTTTGTAGGCTGCGTCATTGGCGTTGTAGTAGCCAGGGAGGTTTAGACCAGTGGCGATCGACACACCAACCCGCTGCTCAAATGCGGACTTCAGAGTAACGTAGGTCACCTCGTTCGATGAACGGTCGAGGTCCACACCTGTACGGATTTGCAGCTCGGGGGGCCATGCTGCAATGGAGCCAGAGGCGATATCACGGGGGATGATGTCGACGGCGATCGCTACATCAGCCGCTTCTGCTGCTTCGACGACCTTGGTTGCGACGACCTGACCATTTTCCGCTTCCCATGCCAGGTAGGCATTCTCGGGGATGGATACGCCGGTAGCAAGTGCGGGGGTCGTGATGGAAGCGGGGGTCGTCGTATCTTTTGCAGCCAATGCAGCCAGCGTGATGCTCGTCTCGACAGGCTCGGCGGTACTGCCCTTGGGGAGTAGCGCGACTTTGATAGTGGTACCTGTACCGAGTACAGGAGTATAGTTGCCAGCCATTCGGGAATTCCCTCAAAAAACTGTCGGGAGGGTTCCAGATGGCTACTGAGCCCAGTGAGATGTCAAAGAGATGACAAAGTTCATACTGCCAATACGGTCTAGGCGTGCGCTCGCGCGGCTACCTCGTGGTGGGTCCACTTTCAGATTTAGGTAGCCTTTCTGGAGGGCCATCATGGCTCGCTGGGTCGGTTCAAAGAGGGGCTGACCTGGTGTGTGCTGTGCAAGGACAATCACAGCTCGCTCGGTGCCTAATCCCTTATTTCCCAGCAGTTGAGTGAAAGGAATCTCCAGGTCGACCACGATGGTTACCTGCAAGCCAGTAATAGATTCCCAATCATTCACCAGGTCTTCGGTGCCATCATCCAACTGCATAGCGGGGATGGTTGCCCCGCCATGCGTAGTGAAGTAGCCTAACTCCCCACCCAAAGCATCAGTGAGAATCGATCGCACACGTTCATAGTCGAGAGCCATAGGGCAGTCCTGCAATTTGCCCCGATGGTTCCAATGGCACTAGCGCAGATACTTCTTCAACCGCTCCTCAAAATATTGCGACGGCTTAGTGACGAAGACAGCCGCTGCCATCCAGGGCCGACCTTGGACAAAGTTACCAGCGGAGGTGACGTGCCCGTTGTAAACATGGCTAGCGTAGATACCTTTGCCCTGGTCCGCATCGTTCACAAGCCTGTACTCTGTCTCGCTTACCTTCTCGACCCGCTGCGCTTTCTCCAGCGTCTCCGTGTCGATGATGTCCTGGTCGCTCGACTCGAAGTAACCAGGGGTGGCAATGATCCTCAGCGATTCCTTATTCAGTTCCTTCGCCAGGTCACGCAGCGCTTTCTTTGCAGCATCGGCGATCGGGCGCTGGTCAATTTTGATTTCGATCCTGCTACTGTTGCTCATACCCAATACCTACCTCGGTAACTGTGCAGGGATGGTACCGGGCAGGGCTCTGGAACTCCATAGCCCTCAATAGAAAAGCCCCCGGTAACGAGGGCTCGAATGCTAGTTTCGAAGATCTTCTTGTTGGATTGTAGCGATCGCCTACGAAGTACGCTCTGTGCCCTGGATCTGGAAAGTTGCACCCTTCAGCCAGTAGCCCTGGAACTCGCGAACAATATCGACCCCTACCCCAACCAGGTAGGGGTTTCGCGCTTTCTTGTCCCAGTAGAACCGGCCCACTTCCCCATCAAAGGTGGCAAGGCATGGGGTGTTCCAATCGATTAGGGTATCCAGCAGAGTGGTATCTCCCTTTGTCACTGGAAGGGGGGCAATAATTCGCCCTTTGATGAACACGGCCCGAGAGTCAACACCCATCTGCTCAGGGGTACGGGTGGCGATTCTTGCAACTGAATCAGCTGAAACCTGCTTCATCACAGCCCTCACCCGTACCCACTGCTTCACGGGTACGGTGTTGTTTTTGCTGTCGACGGTTACACCAGAGCCTTGCGCCTGAAACTGACCACTGAAGTTTTCAAACCTGGTGAAGGGCGATCGCTGTGCCATGGTTTAAACCTCCAGGTATCCTTCAGGGCTGAATCGAAACGGGATGTTGGCCTCGGTGGCGATCGCATTCCAGGACCCGACCTCAAAGACAGTGGGAGCAGTGCTGCTCGGGATTAGCGAAACGATTAAGCCCCATAGGAGTTGAAGTGCCGGAACGTTAGGTGCGTCAGGCTCATTCTTATTAATTTCTGAGGCTAGGGATGCCTGATCAATCGGTTCACCGTAAGAGACAACCCGACGAAACCCAGGATCACCAAGCATCCCCAAGCGGAATACTGCCCAGCTAGGAGCTGGAGGTGGGATAGGAATCTGGGGCAACTCATCCCCTGCTTCGTAATAGCGGTAGACCCCAGCGGGTACGTCGATCGCCGTCCATTGGGTACCAGGTGGAGACTCAGGAGGGGCGATCGAACCATCATCTAGATAGGCCAGAGGGGCAGTGATCATGGGGTATCCCTCCAGACGGTGATTACAAGGTTGTGGAGCGTAGTGGTGAGATTCTGGCTTCTAAAAACCACCTGAATCTTCTGGGTTGAAGCTCGGTTGATTGCGCCCGTTGTGGGTGCTGTAGCATTTGAACCAAGGTTTGTATCCCCCAGAACTGCTAACCAAAAATCGGCATCACGGACCTTTATATAACGTTGAACCCCGACCGTATTGATCGTGGCGTTGAATAACGTGTAGAGATCCAGGGATGTCACACCGTCGCGAATCCACCGAAGCCAGAGGCCGCCCGAAGCAGACATTGTGCCCCCGCCCTGGGCATACATCGCGATGTGAACGGTGTCGCCACTTTGGAGAGCGGGAAGGGTAAAATCAACCACTGTCACGTCATTGGCACCACTAGCTACGGCTTGCAAGTTGCCAAACTCCCGATGGGCAATGATACTTCTGGCTCCATACACCCCGAGGTTGGAGCAGGCTGTAGCAGGGCTGGCCACGTCGCTCAGGTTGTTCGATCGCAGCAGTGCCCCGGATTGGGAAACAACCCCACCACTGAAATTCCCAAACTGGTTGGTTCGCACAAACCTGGCAGTGGTCAGGTCAGTTGTCCCGGCAGTGGCAGCGATCGCTCCCACCACAAAGCCGCTCGTCTCGAAGGAAGCTGGTGCCAGAGCAAACGGGTCTATCGAGCCGAGTGCCACAACCGCTTCATCAAGGTTGTTGTAATACTGGTCGCCGTAGACGATGCGCGTGTTTCCGCCAGGGAACCGGAAGATGAAATGCAGGCCGACTCTGGAAGTCGAGCCAGGGATTGCAGCGACCGCTCCATTGGGAGCGTAGTTCCCCACCTGAATATCAGACAGGTCGGGAGCGAGTGGACCTGCTGGGATGGCATAGCGAAACCTGCCAGTTCCCGCAGAGTCGAAGGCGTCAAAGGTTACAACGTTCGGATCGAGATAGCTAAACGGGTAGTTTGAGCCGAACTTGAACAGCCCTCCCCCTGTCATTGCCAGCTTCAATGCCCCGCCACCCTTGGATGGAGTGAGGTCGCTTCGACCTGCTCGCAGCGTCCCCAGTGCCTCACCCAGATCTCGGGTTGCCAAGCTTGCCTGCTGCACCGGCGAAGCTTCCGACTCAAGCGCCGAGATAACTCCATTGGTGAATGAGGTTCTGAATAGGTAGAGGCGCGATCGCCGTTCCGAGCGAGTGGGTTTGGTGGTCTGCTGCTTGATGGTATCGGACGCATCATCCACATACCACCAGGTCTGACTGGTCGTTGTGTTGGCGATCGCCAAACCTGTCTTCGCGGTCCACGAAACCGCTGTATAGGTCGGATTGCTGGCATCTGCGTTGTTGAGGAGTTGCCCTGCCCCGGCTGTTATCGATACCGTCGTACCGACACCGATTCCACCTACAACAGAAGAAATTCCCCCATACCGTATGCCACTGCTGCGGGCATTCAGCAGTGCTGTGTCTACTGCTTCAGCCCAGGCCTGGAGGCTGGCTACAGGCACAACCTTCATGCTCGTGGTTACCAACCGAATTGCTGATGCGGCTAGGCCCTCAGCAAGGGATTCCAGCGCTGCCTTGATATTGGCAGCGCTGGGAATCAGGCTATTGATGTTGCTCGATCCAAATCTCATCAGCCCACCACCGTCACTCTCCAGGTACCCGTCAGAGCCCCGAAGCTACTGAAGTCGCAAGTGAGGGCGGTTGTGCTGGTATAGGTGATTTCGTCGGGCTCACCGATCGCCTTCCCAGAGTTGTCAATGATCCGCACATCGGGGCATTGGTTGCCCAGGTTATGGGTCACCGTCAAAACCCCAGCGACCAACGTTGCATTGGTAAAGGTGGTTTGGAAGACGCGAGCGATCGCCACCTCAGCTCCAGCAAGGCCAGCCATCCAGCGGTCGTTGCTCTCATCCCATAGCAACGTTGCATCAGTGCTGTTGCCGCGCTCTACCTGGATACCAGCGTTTTCTGAAGGGGTGCCAGTGACATCGGAGTTGAGGACGATGGTATTGTCGGCGATCGCCATCGTTTCACTGTTGATGGTGGTTGTGGTACCACGAACAATCAGGTTCTCAACTTCGAGGCTGGCATAGCCGCTGTCTGCCAGGTTGCGGAGCAGCAAAGTGCCAGCGCTGTTCTTCAGCCGAACCCCAGTGCCAGTGCTGTCGATAGAAAAACTGGCCTGAGTGGTGCCGGTGTCAGTATTTTGGGTATGCAGTCGGGAGTCATTACCCACGGTGAATGAGGTGCCGGAGGTGCCAGCCAGGAAAGAGACATCGGCCCAGGCGATCGCCCGGAAGCCTGGAGTTGCAGCTCCCCCACTGGTAGGCCCTGCAAAAAATGTATTGGCGTTCTGGTTATCAAGGGTGAGGGTGAGGGTGCCAGCGGTGGTTACCGGGTTTCCACCCACGGCAAGGAAGCTAGGTGCAGTTAGATCAACGCTGGTGACGCTACCGCCTCCACCAGCCGCCTGAAACTGCATCTTCCCAGCACTGGTCACCACCATCATCTGGGTTGAGGCTGGCAGGGCATCAGGCAGCTCTAGATAGTAACTGCTAGCCGGATCAACCGATTGAGGCCCACGGATGCCAACATAGGTGGCAGAGGCGGCGCTACGAAAGAAGCGCACCCCCAGGTTTAAAAACTTGCGAAGTCCGGTAAACATATATCAGGCAACCAACGACACGCGCCACGTGCCGGATATGGGGACAAAAGATTCGAGATTGATGGCGATCGCGTTCAGGGAGATGACATCCACCCCATCGGGAGCAACAGACTCACCAACCGGGTTCCACACCACCACACCCGATGGACGCCGGTTCAGGTCATGCACCACCGGTAACAACCCCGCCACTGTCAGATTTGTGCTGGTGAAGGTTGTCTCGAAGGCAATGCCAGCGTCACCACTGACCGGGTTTTGGGCGATGTAGGTGGCGATCGCCGCATCCACAATTGCAGTGCTGAAACCAGCAACACCTTCGACCGTGACCTGGCCATTGACCTGAACTGTGAGCCGTACCTGGGGAGCGAAGCTGCCATCGGTGGAACCGGAGCCAATGAGAGCGGATGGATCACTGATGACATCTGTGGCACTCATCCGGCCCCGCAGGATTCGAACGGGTTCCTGGTCGGGGAGCCGTGCCAGGATGTCGTAGTTGCAATTGCCGGGGGCAAGTGGCAGAGCTGCGGTGATGGAGCGTGCCAGGGTGCAGTTGATTTGGGTGGTGTCGGTTCCGTCGTCATAGCTGGGAGCTTCAAACGACCATGACCCGAGTGGTGCACCGCTGCTCGCCTCAATGCCTCCCAGAAATGCAGCAGCGCTCCAGTCGCCTGGATAACTCAAGGCAACTCGGAACGCTAACCCCTGCTCGGGTGCATATTCTCCTGAGAAATTGAAGATGGAAGCCATGGGGCGATCGCTGCTAACTCATGCCCCAAGGGTTCCAGGGTCTAGAATTAGGCCACTACAGGCCCAACGGCTGGGGAAACGGGGAACTCGTCATAGCCGCGCCCATCCACAAAATAAGGCGCGTATCGGATGAGTTTTCCAACCTTAGATGCGGGAATCAGATAGGTGTAGGCTGTAGCGCCAGCAATGGCAACCCAGCCCGCGTTATCGTCGTACTCCTCAAACTGCCCAGCGACCGGCCCGCCGATGCCGTTGTAGCTATCCCCAGCAGAGCCCTGCAAAATTTGCCCAACCTTTGCCTGGCCTGAGATACCCGCCGCTCCCAGAACGTTTACATAATTCGTTGGGGGGCTGTATATCTCCCTAAACACGCCCTGGCCATCGAGATACAGGCCATAGGCGCGGATCAGGCGATCGCCCTGGGCAATGGTAGGAGCAAAAACTTGGCCCGTTGAATTAGCGATCGTTTGCCAGCCGATATCTGCTGAATCTGAAACTTGCCAGCGCCAGAGGATGCTGCCCTGAATTCCGCCAGTGTCAACGGCTGAGGCGCTCAGCGCCTGCCCCACCTGGGCGATACCATCAACTGAGGCCGCCCTAGTGCTTGCCCCAGCGGCAACGATAGGCCCAGCAGGGGCACTCGTTACGGTCGCAACATACCCAGCCAGATCGGTATAGGATGCGATCGCCCGGAAGTACGCGCCGCTGTAGCCTGGCTGTACTGTGATGGTATTTGCGGTCAAACCGAGGGCAAGCCATGATCCAGGGGCAAAGCTTGAATCATAGGTATATTGCCAGGTGTAAGACTCTGATCCGCCTTCAATGTTGTTGCCGTCGATAATCACGGCGGATAGATCCTGATACTCTGCCAGCGTCCCCTGGATAACCAATGAGCCAGGCTGATCTGGCACGATGATCGCGGCGGATGCTGGGCTCAACACTGTTGAGGTATTGCCCAGGTTATCGGTGTAGGTTGCCCCAAACCTGATCCGCTGGCCGTTCAAGAAATTATCATCCAGCAGATACTGGGCCGCCGTTTCCCCTGCAATGGTTAGCCAGCTTACCCCATCTAACGAGCGTTGCCAGTATCGGGATTGAACAGAGGCAACGCCATTAGGATCGCTAACAACTCCCTCAACCGTGTTCCCATAGCTAACAGCGCCCTGGATGGATGCGGATCCTGGCTGATCAGCAGGGGCGATCGCCCCAGTTGTTGCAAACACCGTTTTGAATCCAGGCGATTGATCCAGGTATCCAGCAACTAGCCTGTATTGATAGCCTGAGGCATCTGAGGGCAACAACAATAAGGATGATGGGCCAGAGGAAACCGCAACCCAGGCCAGGCCATCTAAAGACCTTTGCCAGTCGAAAAAGGCAGTATCAACAGGGCCATCTGCATTGCTCAGAGTAGCGCTGAGATATTCACCTACCCGCCGCTGGCCGTTGATCGTCAGTATGCCGCCGCCGATGGTTGGGCTGGCAACACCGCCCAGCTTTGAATA
The DNA here is from genome assembly GCF_039962325.1 of Leptolyngbya sp. PL-A3. Lineage (NCBI taxonomy): Bacteria > Bacillati > Cyanobacteriota > Cyanophyceae > Leptolyngbyales > Leptolyngbyaceae > Leptolyngbya > Leptolyngbya sp. PL-A3. The sequence continues at coordinate 93,805 of NZ_JAMPLB010000016.1, read as the reverse complement.
CAGGCTTTCCTGTCGCCCTAAATTATCGGTATAGGTTACAACAACAAAGATGGATTTATCGACATCTGCGCTAGTTGCCGTGTAGCTCTGGCCCGTTGCTCCGGAGATGGGCTGAGATGCCCCCAGGCTGAAATCAAAGCGCCACCATTGAAACGTGATCGGGCCGCCTATCCCGTTGGGCGTTGTAACGATCGCTTCAACGACATCACCGGGGAAGATGGGATATTCAACGCTTAAATTAACCTCCCCATAGGGAATCAATACCGGATCGCTAGTGGCTGTCTCATTCGCTCCCAGGCCATCCACATAAAAGGCCGTTACACGGAACCTAGAGCCGCGATCGCTAAAGCTTGGATAATACTCATTACCAAACCCATCAGCGGCCAGCCAGGGGCCGTTATTGGTTGAGACTTCCCAAACCCAATTAATCGGCCCAGGAATGCCGTTGATGTCAGTTGCGCTGGCGGTGAGTGTTGAACCGACGCGATAGTTACCTGAAATAGTCACAGAGCCTGGGGAGTTAGGCGGGATAACAGGCCCAAACACCTCAGATGTGAAAAGCTCAGAGGTGCCGATATTATCCACAAAAGAGCCCTGGAAACGGATATATTTTCCGGCCAGTGATGGCTCAACATTCAGGGCGAAACCGTATCCAGCGATCGCCGTCCATGGGCCTGCTGGGAAGCTTGCAAACTGCCACCCATAAACAGGGGTATCAGAGAAAGACCAGCCGTCAGCATCAATTGGAATGGATGCATATAGCTGATCGCCTACCGTTACGGTTGTAATATTGCCGCCGCCGCCATCGGTAATGTTGATGGATCCAGGGGTGTTATTAACGGTGCCAGTAGGCTCAGATGTAATGGTGTCCTCGTATCCCTGCCCATCAACATAGGTTGCTGTGAGCCGATATCGATAGCCTAAATCTGATGTCGATAGGGTATACCTGGGCGGCTGATTCAACGTAGAACTGGATACAAATTGCCAGATCTCACCTGTAAGCGATCGCTCCCAGATGGCTGTTTTGTAGCGGTTGATTCCGTTGATATCAAATAGAAAACCGTCTAGGAAATTGGCGGTTTTTACAACAACGACAAAACCCAGGAAATTAATATTTCGAACATAGTCCTCTGTTTCTATGGTCAACGTTCCAGGGTTGCCCTCACTATCCAGATACTGAATAGTGAGCCGCATGTTATAGCCCATATCGGCGGCATCAAGAACAATAGAGGCCGTTGAGTAGGCGACCTCTGAATAATCCTCATAGAACCGCTCCCAGAGGTAGGAAACAATTGACGCAACGCCCGCAACGATAACGGTCAACGTTTCCCCAACCACTAGCGATCCGCTGATACTGGCAGAGGGCGGAACCTCAGGCCCAACGCCCCCCAGCGCTCGTCGCGTCGATAATCCCAGCCCTAAACCTAATCCAGGCATAGTTTTGACCTACCGAGAGAACACTAGAAGGCCACCGGAAGCCAGGGTGATGCTGGTCACGATCGCCCCATAGAAGGGAAAGGACTGGCCAGGTGCCAGTGATAAGTTGAGTGTTCGCACCCCTTCACCCTGAATCGTCACGCTGGTAATCACACAGCCATTGCCATCAGCCATCAGCGCAAACCATGCGCCATTGTTGTAGGTGCCAGCACCGTTGAGGTACTGAGGGAAGCCACGGCCCCCCAGGTCGAAATCGAAATTGTGATTGCTGCTTGGGATGTTGCTCAAGGGGTTACCTCAGATTGGATACGCGATTCGAACCGCCCATCATGCGGCGGATCTCGGCCTGCTCAGATGGCAGGAATAAAGCTTTGAGAATCTTGTCGGCGTAGTAGACTTGCTCGTTTTGGAAGCCCTTCACCTGGCCACCCGGCTCCCACTCCACAACATCTGCACGGGTCATGAAGGCATCGCCAGCAGCCGCGTTGCGGTTCTCTTCGGCTTCCTGGTACTTAACGACATACTCCTCAATGCGAGCGATCGCCGGTTCCCCGCCGTAGTTAGCAACCCGATCCAACGCTCCCTGGGTGAACTCCACCCAGATAGGAGCAACTACCGGTAAGCTGAGGGCATCCATCACAGCATCAAGAGTGGTGGGGGCGAATGGCATTACTCGGGAGCCTCCCAAGCAGCGATCTCAGTCCAGTTAGCACTTTGCAGGTCGGTCATGGCTGCGACCTGCTCTAGTGCCACAAATCCGTTCTCAGGCCGGACATCAAAAATCTTTTGAGCTCCCTTCGCACCAATGGTGGGGAGCTTTTCAATTGCTTTGGCGCTGGCAGCTCCATTTATGAGGGCCAGGGCAGCGGGGAGGGGCGTGGTGGGCATCTCATCCTCCGGCTGCTCGCCTGTAACTCCGGCGTCAGATTCCTGCACTGGCTGTTCTTCCTGAGGCTTGCGGAGGTACTCTGCTGCCTCCTGATACCCAACTTCCTCCACGGGTTTGTTCATCCGCTCGGCTGCAATGCGCCGTGCTCGCATAAATCCTGAAGCGCCCATAGTTCCTCTCGCTCAACGTCTCGCGGCGAGGGTTCCCCCCATAGAAAAAGCGATCGCCCCCATCACAGGGCGATCGCTCAACTAACGAAACACCAAGGCTTTAGCCGTTCGTGCGAAGCAGGATGAGTCGGGTATTTTTCTTGGTGTAAACCCGAGACCAGTTGGTCCCAACTGCCAGTTCACCGTTGCTGGGGGAGGTGCCAGCAGGGGTTCCCTGCCAACGCACACCAACGGGGTGGAGAACGAAGCGACGGCGGTTCACCAAGTAGTCATCACCTTGCAAGCTGTCACGGTCAGTCTCAACCGCATCCATCGGATCTAAGGTCGCTTCACCATAGTTGATGGAGCCAGCGCCGAAGAGATAGGTGTCGTACTTGAAACCAGAGGTGGTGCCAGCAACCTTCGGCATTCCATCATCTACAATCACCTGACGGCCCTTGTACCGAGGCAGAGAGATACCCTGCTCAGAAGGGGCGTCGAACTGAATTACATCCTGGTCTAGCAGGCTGTAGTAGATGTCTGAGTGCATGGCGATCGCCGTGATGGCATTGGTCGCATCACCCAGCTTCTTCAGGGCATTCAGGGTAGCACCAGAGCTGATCAGGTTATCAGCAGTGGCAGCATTACCCGCTTCAATGGACAAATCCAACACTTGCTCACTCGCCATTGTGGCAGAGGCAAACACACCACGCAGGGTAGCAATCAGGGTCGCTTGCATATCACGAGCCCACCAGTCAGCCACCAGGTCAGCAATCTGCGCCATGGGGTCAGCACCGGATTTGGCCTTAGCCAGGAAGTTCGCACCCCAAGCCTTACCACGCTGATGGATGGAGCAAATATCACGAGCAGAGGTGATGTTGTTGACGGTCAGAGGCACAGTCTCAGACAGCAGTTCAGATGAGCCAGAGAGATCCTGGAAGAAAGGCATGTTTGCAGTTGAACCACCGCCAGTGGCGATCGAGTTCAACTCTTCATTGGATTCGATGATGCTGGACTGGTACAGAGCAGACAGGTCAGCAGTACGCTCAAGTACATACGGAGCAAAGATTTCTGGGACGATGACGTCCGCCAAACGGGTAGGGGCCAAAATAGTTCTCCTGTGTTGGTCGATTGGCTAACTGGGGCCATCGGCCACGCAGGCGATCGCTATCAGCGATTGCGCCGGGAGGGTTCCCGCAACAAGAAAGCGCCCCTGGTGGAGCGCTTGGTGGTTTATGGGTTGTCTATCTTCCTGAGCCCCGGTGCTTCATTTCCCGGCTGCGGCTTTCAGACGCTTAGCTTCCTCGGGATTCTCGCGGGTGATTCGGCCCTGCTCGGTGAGGTTGAAGGTTTCCTTCTTCCAAGGGTTACTCTTGGCCTTTACCCCACCGACACCCGCCGATGAACCGGAGCCAGAGACACCACTCGCTTTAAAGTGGTGCAAGTTGTCCTCTTCCATTTCGAGGGCTTTGATGCGGTCAGCAATGGACTTATAGTCGCCGCTCATCACGAGCTTGCCGTCGTCATTGCGCTCAACCTGGCCTTCGAAAAACAATGTCCAGAATTGCTGAGGGTTGCGGACTTGGTACTGTGGCTTGCTCAGCTCTGCAATACCATCCGACTTGATAAGGGCAACGCGGCTCTTTTCCTTCTCCTGAGCAGCTTCCTGCTTCTCAGTAGCTCGCTCGTCTTCCAGAGCTTTAATACGGTTCTCCCAGCGCTTGCGGTCTTCTTCATACCGCTTCTCATAGGTCGCCTTCACATCGCTGGAGCCAGATTCAAATTTGTCTTTGATCTCGATCAGCTCATCAATATCGAGGTCCTGATCGACGTACTTTTCAAACTTGGTGAATTTGTCTTTGGTTTTGCGGACGGTAGCTAGCAGCTCGTCACGCTTCGCCAGTAGTTTTGTTTTCTCGTCTTCCAAGCCAGAAACAGCGGTTTGCAAATCCCCAGTGAGGTAAGCGATCGCTTCTTCCAGCGTGTCAAAGTCGGTACGGATTTCGATTCCCATAGGGTGGGCATAGCCTTAAATCGTCAGCGGGATAGTTCCCGCCAAGGCTATGGAGTTCCAGAGTGGGGGCGATCGCCCGGCTCATCTGGCACCAAACTCCACCAATGCTGGCCACAGCTCCAGGTCTGGTCCCCTACAAATTCAACCTCTTTAAAGCAGATGGGGCAAATGCCTTCGGTGAGGATGGCGGCCTGGTCAGGGGTTAGGGCATCACCTATGTTGGGTTCATTCATCGTGGGCTCCACGTTGGTTTAGGAGGGCGATCGCGCCCGGCTGCTCGCTCGAAGGGGGCGACACTATTCGCGACCCTCTTCCCAGCATTCCTCAATTCTTTCATTGCTGCTAGTGAGGCAGCGCGTGACCACTTTTGAAAGCGCGGATCTCTAAGGTCGACTTCCAGCAGGGGTAACAGGAGGCATCGACAGAAGACGTGGAGCGGGGTCGCAATTTCCCCGAGCTGGTAGACCAGTCCCTGACGAGGGCTGCAATACCCACACACCTTGTCATCACCAACCGTGTAGAACATCACCAGCGCCACTCCAGCGGCCTGGTAGGTGGCGATCGCCCCTCCATTGAGGGCACCGCTGGCTTCCGTCTCTACGATTGCCCGTGCTCGAGTTTTTAGCTCCCCCGCTCCCTTTCGGATCTCGGTCAGCATGGCTCGCGCCCCCTGACGACGGCTAAACCCAAATTCAGCCAGAGCTGAAAGCTTGGACTGGAACCGAGCGTTATGGGAGTACAAGCGTCGGACGGCTTCGGCTGCTAGGGCTGCGATCGCCACGGTGGAGATGACCGGAGCACTGTGCCCAGTCAGCTCACGGCCTAACTGTGCACCGCCCTGGGTGTTCGTCTCAATGAGCTGCTCGAATAGGTCGAGGTAGTCGGCCTCCATAGCTGGGTTGATCAGCTGCGATTGCTGTCTTAGTTGATCCATCAGCACCGCTCGCTTCTGCGATGGGGTGAGGGATGGGTTCAGCAGCAGGGCCGTGTAGGTCGGGATAAATGCCCTCTCAAGCACTTGCAGTGCATTGTCGATGCGAAGGTCTATCGCTGCGATCGCCTCCTTCTCCAACAACCGGAAGCGGCGATCGTAAGCGTCTATCAGCTCGGGTAGAGCATCCCATTCAAGGAGCATTACTCACCCGCTTCCCCTAGAACCAGGTCAGCATCAATGACATCCACAGCATCTCCAATGACAGGCCCTTCGGCTTCTACCGTGATTAGTTCATCCGCAGCCAGCCGGATCTTCTTGATGTAGAGCAGAGCGTTAAAGTGCAGGGGCATTGCGCCATTGGCGTAGGACATCCGGCTCTCATAGGGCAGCGGCATTCGGCTGCAATGGGCCTCGGATACTTGACGGGCGATCGCCTCGGTTATGAAGAATTCAACATGCACAACACGGCCCATATCCGTATCCATCAGCTCGGTGCTCTGCACAGGAATCTCAGCGCCGCAAAGTCGGTGGAAGCCTTCGGTGGGGTTAACGAGTGAAATCATGGGATGGTAAACCTCTATTGATCAACTGATTCAGGGTCGGGCTCGGGCTCAGATTCTGGGTCGGCTTCGTCGGGGATGTCCTCTTCCCCGAATGGGTCAGGGAGCTGCTTTGGAGCTGCCTCCTGTTTGTTCTCGGCTTCCAGTCGCTTCACTTCGTCCTCCACAGTCCAGCCATCGGGGAAGCCCAACTCGCCTCGGTGGAGGATCCGCAGGAAGGTTTCAGTGGTAAGCCGTCCGGTGTTCACCACGTCTGCCAACGCTCGCACCATGTCGCTGGTGATCTGGGTGGCGTCGAAGTCACGGGGGATTTCAACCTCTACTGGCTCAAGACCTATGTACTTGCAGTGGATAGCAAGAGCCTGGTTTAAAGCTGTTTGGAAGGCGATCGCCATCTGGCTCAGGATGCTGTCCGATTGCGCGCGGTCTAGCTTTTTCGCGTCGGCACTCTCACCCACATTCTTTTGGGCGTGCATGGCTGCTAGAGCCAGAGAGGCCATCTGCAACTCGCACTTCTCAATGCGGCTCTGAAGGGCGTCATAGCTAGTGATGGGTGCAACAACCCATTCCACCTTTGCATCAGGGTTGGGGATACATACGGCCTCACTGGTAGAGCCGAGGTCTCCCAGCTCATTGGCACTCATCCCAAAAATGAATAGCCGGGGAACAGCACCAATATGGAGCGCATGATCTATGTCACCTGATAACTGATAATGCTTGAGATTTAAGTTGGCGATCTGGGTCATCGGCGGGGCGATCGCCATGTCGTTCTTCTTGTCGACGGCGAACACCACAAACGGCACTTCATCCAGCGAAGTTATCCCTTGCTTGTGGACAAATTCACCATCATCATCCTGCCTGAAGATGCGGTAACGGCAGCGGGTGCCATCGGGGGTGGCCATCAGGTCGTAGACCAACACCTGCTCAATCAACTCTTTCTCAAACTCACTGCCCTCTACGGACTCCTTCACAACCTGATGTAGGCGCACGAAAGACACCTTCCGCACACTGCCCTGTTGGGAATATTCGATGTCGAGAATCTTGGAGCCGGGGTAGAGAATCCAGTAGGGGCGCACCTGGCGATCGCGCTCATCCCGGCGTGTTTGGAGGCCTTCGGTGTCAGGGTAGTCGATGAGCATACCGGCGTAGTTGTAATCCACACCCGACTCAAACCACTCAGCCGAAACGGCATCAATGCCGTCACCTTTGAGGGTCAAGTCTTTAAACTGCGGCTCCACTTCTACAGGAACCTGCTCTGGCATCACCACAGGCTTCCGAAATACTGTGCCCGTCATGCCAGCCACAAGCCGCACATACCAGGGGGTGAAGCCTAACACAGCCCGATTCAGGCGACGGCTATAGGCTTCGTCGTCCTCCATCGGCTCTTTGGGGAGGTACGCCTCACCCATTTCCAATAGCTTCTGAGTGCCACCTCGCACAGCCTCAATGGCATCCCAGTAGGGACACATCTCTTCGTGCAGGTCACCCGGCAAAAAAACGGGCGATCGCTTCTGCTGCGGATCACCTGCTGCTATGTTGGGCTTCCCGTCCCGAACGGCAGTTGCTTTAAATCTGTCGGAATAGTTGTAGGCCATGCGGGGAGGGTTCCACTGGCCTATGCAAACTTGATGCCCGACTTCTGGGCCTTGCCAGAGCGAGCGTGCATGATGGGTTCTAGGGCGTACCGAATTCCATCAAAACAATGATTATGGGCATCAATGATGATCGGCAGTACCTCGCCACTCAGCCGATCCACCTTATAGCTATAGAGCCGAGCCTCTTCAATAGTGTGCTTGCAGCGCGGGTGGATAACGATCTGCTCATAGCTCCGCAAGTGGGCAATGCCATCCTCAACCGACCCCGGCCCCTTCGTTGCTGCTACCAGTTTCGAAATGGATGGGCATCCAGGATCGTTGCCAGAGGGCGATCGCCCTCTTCGTACATGGTTAATTGATTCAGGTCGGGAACTGTCGGCCCTCACGGAGTAGCGGTCAATGTCAGGGATGTCTTCCAGCCACAACCGCCCAACCTGATCCAGTTCCAAGCTGTGAGCATAGCTCTCATATTCGATATAAAGCTTGCGTCCGTTAATCCAACAGCGGATAGCCGTCGTCGGGTCAGAGCTGAATCCCCAGTCAGCGCCATGGTAAGGGCCATTCCACCCTGGGCCAGGCTCGAACTCGGCGATCGCCCACTTGCCATTGAGGATCTGGGCATTGCTCCGGAGCCAGAACCCACCTTCCCAAATGTGGTGATAGGCGTCTGGGTCTGTCTCTGCCATCTCCCGGCGCTCGGCATCCAGAACGCTGGGGAAATGGGGGTTCTCGTCCCAATTGACGCGGCGAATGTAGGCACTGGCACGGTCTTTGGCTACCAGTTCCTGATAGACGGTATCGGACTCATTAAGCGGGTTGAACGATACCCAGACCTCAGAGCCCTCTTCTCGAATGGTGGGGATGACAACCCGCCAGGAGTCCTGACTGATGGTCTGGGCCTCCTCAAACCAACAGTGGGTAATCCCCGCCATTGATTTGATACTGGCAACGTTATGCCGAACCCCTTTGAAGATGAACTGCGAGCCGTTCTTGCCGATGATGGTATCGGCCTGCACCTTATAAAAATCCTCCAGGTCCAGCTCTGCAATCCGCTCCTTTAGCAGGGCATGAACAGACTCCTTCATCGACTCCTGAAACTCGCGAGCGCAGAGCACACGAATCTTGCGGCTCAACCCGGTAATCAACAGGGCATCGGCGATCGCATAGCTCTTACCACTTCCCCGGCCCCCATAGAGGCACTTGTACCGAGCTGGGTTGAAGAGTGGCTTTGCCCATTCAACGAGGGCTTCTGCAAGACGCGCCGCTTCCTCCGGGCGATCGCTCCCTTCAGCAATGCCCAGCTCTGCTTCTAAGTCATCAAAAAAGCTCTGCTTTACGCTTTGAGTCGCCACTGGTCCTTCAGCGCCGCTGCGAACTCATGGGGTGTCAGACCCAGGGCGATCACTCGCTCAGCCAGGGCAGCGGCCGTGGGTGGTTCCAACTTCAACTTCAGTTCAATGAGCTTGCACAGAGCACCCGCCAGGGCAGCTATCTCCCGCCCATCCTCGCCGCCGCCCATCATACCGCTGACGTCGTATAGGGCCGTATCCACGAGCTGCAAAGGGTCTAGGCTATTGGGCGATCGCCGGATGCGTGGTGCATCGTCATAGTCATTGGCCTGCGCTGGCTTAGCCTTTTTCTTACCCTCGCCAATGGGCACAACCTTGCTGGCCTTCTTCAGCCCATCCCAGCCGCCTTCCTTCGACCAGCCTTCGACCGTTCGCTCCCCTACACCAAACTGGGAAGCGATCGCAGACAGTGACTCATTGCCGCTCAAATAGGCCTGCTTAACTTCTTCCTTGAACTCTGGGGTGTACTTTGCCATTTACCGCAGTTGCCGCGACCGCAATCGAACGTTACACGGCCAGGGTTCCCATGCTGCAAAGCTTTGAGGGGAATTGCGGTTTTGCGGTACAGCTCAGATTTACCGCAGCAGAGGGGAGAGAGGGCATTAGAGGCAGCAATGGCCATCGCATGACCCCCAATAGAAAACCGCTACCCCTTCATGGTTAGGAGCAGCGGTGTAAAGGAGTATTTCCTATGTCTAAGTGGTTGGAGGGTGCCAGAGCTCCGGAGCTCCGGAGTGCCCTAGAAAAATTCGTTTGCGGTGGCGATCGCCAACTCCAGTTCAACCCGTTCGGAACCAACGGGCAACAGGGGAGCCGCGGCCAATCCGGCTGCAATGAGCCGCTGTAGGACTTCTTCAACTCCTGCTAGGCGAACGGCATCCACGCTTTCAACCTGAGGAAGGGCTGGGGGAGCTGGGGGCTTCTCTTCTTTCTTAGGGAGTGGGGCCGGAGCGTTCAGCTCCCATAAGGTAACCCGGTGCAGCTTCCCTTCAGCGTCCTCAATATCGATCTGACCATGCTTTGGATCAGTCGCATAAACCTTACCCGTGAGGGGCTTATCAGCACTATAAGCGGGAGACATCGGGTTGCACACTGCCACCTGGTCACCCTCTGCCACCGTCATTACTGCCACCCCTTTCTTGAGGAGTTGGGCACGGGCCTTGGTAACCTGCTGTCCCTTCTGAGCTAAAGCCAGAGCGCTATCAAATACTTCAGATGACACGCTTGGGGCACAGAGGATCTGGAGTGAGTTGAAATCGAAAGCGCGCAGCAACTGCGCGTTTCCGTTACAGAACTTTGCATAAACGGCTTCACAAACCCGAGCGTAGGATGCACTTTTCTCAAAGCAATAGTTAATCCAGGCCGTATATGCGCCGTGGTAGTCCCCCAGGGCTTCGTGCCATTTGGAGACGATCGCCCCAATCCGGTAGAGAGCCTGGGCAGTGCTTTCCATCTCCTTTCGGATGGCTTGAGTGTCTTCATGCAACGAGTCGCGGAGGGCAGCAGGAACAGTGCCAAGGTCAAATTCCTGGACAATTTCGACTTGAACGGGTTGGGCAACGGTTTCAGGAGCTAGTAGGGTGTCAGGCATGGTTTAGGTGCAGCTTGCTGCGGATAGCGGTGATTCCAATCTGAATTAAGTGTTCCACTTCCGTTACTGACGCTCCCGATTGGTTGGCGATCGCCTCCATCTCCCACCCAGCGTGGAACAGTTCCAGGCAATGTCGGGCTTTGGGATTTGGGACTCGGGCGATCGCCCACACCAGTTTCCCGCGTACTGCTTCCCGCTCGGGGTCGGGAGCCAACTCTTCTTCCTCCTCGGGGGCCTCCAGTTGCAGCGGCTCATCGGAGGCAGAGTCGCGGGAGTCCAACGAAATTATGTGGAGACGGCTTGTTTCCGCCACAATCTGAGCCCATTCCTCGGGCTCAATACCCATCGTCAGCGCAACAAATTCTTCACTTACAACCTGCCCTCTCTGGCAGCGAGCCTTTGTCTTCTGCCGGACCTCTGCCCGAACCTCCCGGCTCTGTCGGCGGATCTTGATGCCGCTGTCGGGGGTGTAATCCCTGAGGTAGTGCTGAATTTCGCCCCGAATCCAGGGCACAGCATAGGAGCTGAAGGCACAGTTGCGACTCGCATCAAAGCGTTCGATCGCCTTCAGCAGCCCTCGCACCCCTACATTAAATAGATCATCTAGGGTCAGGCAGTTCGGCACATTCTCCTTGGCCCGGCCCACCACTGTTTTCACCAGACCTTGGTTCAGACGAACGATCTGGCTCTCAATCAGCCGCTTGCGGTCCTCATTGGACTCACGAACATATTTGGCTAGCAGCTCGGCTGTCTTCTCAGTGACAGGTGTTTTGGCCTGCTGCTTTCTGCTGCGGACTTCATCAATAATGGCGACCATGGCTTCTCCCCAGAGGGGCGGGAGAAAATTAGACCCCTCTATATATGCGGGTGTCCGGATTTGGGGGAGGGGGAGGCCATAATTGAGGCATCAAGCTGGAGGCAAAAGATGACTGCAACCCAGAATGCTCAGGGCGTAACGGTTTTTGATGGTTCGGGACAACCCAGCTTCGTGCCCTGCATCCCCGGTAAAACGAGCGATGGCTACCACACCATAGACGAGCTGTATGACCACCGTTGCCTACTGTTTGCGGCCTTCATGCGAGAGTACGCCACTGGCATGTTCTGCAAAGACCGCTGCTGGAGAAGCCACCAACACCACGACGGCTCCCATTGGGGCGGGTGGTTTATCGCTGGGATGGACTTGCCTACCGGGACAATCACCTACCATCTCCCAGCTCGGATGTGGGATCTATTGAAGGGGATTCCGGTACGAGAAAGGGCCCCAGAATGGGATGGGCACACGCCCGCCGATGTGCTCAAACGACTGGAGGCATGGCTGCTGGCATAGCCTCACGGGTTACCATCTATAGGTTCAAACTTCTCGGCAAATAGCTTCTCGGGCCGTACCCATACCCCCACGTCTTCCTGAACCTGCCGAGCTGCGATCGCCATCACCCAAAGCCAGAAGCGCGTCCAAAGTGTTGCCCCTTGGGCAATGTAAACAATGACGGTTTCCAGGGATTCTGAGTGGTACCCCCAGCCGACCACATAGTAGATACCCCTGGTCTTCAGGTTGCGGTAGCGCTTGCCAATTTTGACGTCTTCAATATGCATACGGGTCCTTAGAACCAAATCCAATCCAATCGTACCCAGTTAACCTGCTGGGGATTTTGCAACGATTGTGCGTACTCGACCGCATCCATCATCCGTTTCAGATAGATCTGGTCTGCCAACGGCGACTCATACTCGGCTGCGGTCATTCCCCATCGCCTAGTCATCGACGGGATGGGCTGCCCAGGGATTATCCCAGCTACGACTTCCCATGCGCATCGTGCAGCTTCAGGCATAGCGATCGCTCTCACTTCTCATAGCTAGTCCTAAGAGTCTAGTTCAATTGTATCTAGCTACAAAAATCCCGCCGACGGAGGCGGGAGAGAGGAGCAGTAAACACTGTTAGAGATTGTTTTAGTTATCCTCAGCGCCAGGTGCGACCTTCTCTTTGAACATCTTTCCAGCGGAGAATGCAGGCACTTTGGTTGCAGGGATAGTCATGACTTCCCCGGTCTTGGGGTTGCGACCTTCACGGGATTGCCGCTCGCGAGGCTCAAAGGAGCCGAAGCCAACCAGAGTTACTTTGTCGCCTTGAGATACAGCTTCCATGATGCTTTCGACTGCTGCGGTCACGATAGCGTCTGCCACCTTTTTGGTGACATTAGCCTTCTCAGCCACTTTGTCTACAAGTTCACCTTTGTTCATAAACCCTCAACGATTCCTCGTGGTTTGAGGGTTATTATATCCATTTAACTCAGAGGTGGAAGTATTCCTGCGTCTGGCTTCTAAGGATTTAACATCAAAATCCCAAATACTTACTACTGGAATCCTCTGGACTGGACTCCAGATAAACGTTGGTAACTGCAATGGAGGAATGCCCCAAAGAGTCTCGCACTAGGGGCAGCGGTGCTCCACCCGCTAGAGAATGCTGGGCATGAGCATGGCGCAACCAATGGCAGCTCACCTTGGAGTTGAGCCCAACCCGCTCCGCTGCTGCCTTGAGAATCTTGTGGGCTGTCGTCCGATCCAACGACTTGCCCTGCTTGCCAACAAACACAGGGGAGCCAACCGAGCGATCGCCCTTAAGCCGCCTCACCTCATCCCACACCGGCTCTGGCACCAGCACCACCCGCTGCTTGTTACCCTTGCCCAGAATGCGAACCTGAACCGAGCAATCATCACGCTCCTGAAAGTCCTCCCAGGTCAAACCACACACCTCACTCACCCGGGCACCGGTGGCATACATCAGCTTCAACAGAGCAGCATTGCGGGGGTTGCTCTCCTCTCGCAGCATCTTTGCAACTTGAGATTTATTGAGGATGCGGCCTGCTAATGTTGTTCGGCCCTTCTTGACGCGGACGGCTGCTGCAACGTTGAAGCGGGTATATTGCAACTTCGTCGCGAATGTAAATAGTGATTTGATTGCATTAAGTTTGCAACGCTTCGTTGAATCCTTTAACTGCTGCTCGCTCAAGCTATCTTGATAGGCTTGTAGATCCTCAAGAGTGATGCTCTGCAAAGGTTTGAAGTTGAGAAACCGTTGGAACGATCGCACGGTTGCTCGATAGTTAGTTTGGGTTCCGGCGGGGCGATCATGGAGCCACATTTCAATTAACTTGTCATCGCTACTCGCCCTCGTCAAAGCAGCGTCAGAATCTGCCATTCAACAAAACTGCACTTTTGTAGATTTCGGTGAAATGGTTCCTCCGCACCCACAAAAAAAGCCCCCCAATTTCGGGAGGCCTCATGTTCACCTTGAAAGTTTGCTGATCTTATTTTGCCCGTTTAGATGGCGTACCTTTCGCTTTTGGTGGGGCAGCTTTCGTCGCATTAGGCTGGAGCTTTGCCTTTACAGCATCTAGAGTTTGAGGCTTCGTCAGCTCGGTCCAGGCCTTCGCTCGCTTTTCCTCCGGATAGGCAGCGGTCACTTGGTTGAGAAATTCTTTGCCTTCCTTTCGCTTGCCCCGAATCTTAGTCAGCATATCCAGGCGAGTGCTTGAGTCAGGGATGATGGCCTGAATCGCATTCCACAAGGTAATGGAGTAGCTGCGACTAATTTCAAAACTGGGAGTTGTTGCAGGAGTTTCCGCCGCTGGCTCTGCTGCCGGGGCTTCAGTGGGAGTCGTGGGAGCTTCAATGGTCGCAGTTGCAGAAGTACCGTTGGTGGAGGATGGCGATCGCCACTTCTGCGCTAAGCGCTGGGAAACGTAGTTCTGGAACTCAGAGCTTGAAAGGTACTTCTGCACCGCTTCATCAGCAATGCTATCAATCTGCTCATCCAGGGTTGCCTGAAATTCCTTCACTGCTAACTCTTCTACCTGCCCACGATCTAGAGTCGCCACCATAGCTTCAACCTCTCCCAATAAGTCGGGTATTTCTCCCGATTCTATAGGAGGAATTCGGCGTGTGTCTCCTTCAAAGAGTGTTGAGTCTCTAGAATAGACTCCCAATTCTTCACAACCCAGCACCAACCAGGCCAACCAAGACACCTCTGAGATGTGATCGTTAATCACTTCAACATCCATATCCGAGGCGCAATCAATCAGCAGTCGTTTGTCCTCTTCGGTCCACTTCATTAGGGAAGTGCGGGCAACCGGGGCGATCGCTTTAAAGCGCGTCCATTTCGTGTGAGCCAGGGTAATCCAGTCTTGTGGGGTCAGCATCTCAAAGCTTCTTATGAACGAGTTCACCCAGGCTCACCAGGGCTTGAAAGTAAGTCTCACGGCAGTACAGCTCGAAGTTGGCAGCATCCGAATTCACAAAATCACGGGCGATCGCCCTCCGATGTTGCGCTTCCTCTGGTCTGTACTGGAAGGCGATCGCATTCCAGTGAGCTAGAGAAAGCCAAGCTAAGCAGCTTCGCATCAAATCACTATCGATTTGGCTGAGCAGTGGTTGCTCCTCAATGAGCTGGTCTACGGGAAGATAGATCCGGCTGATGTCCGGAACTTCATCCAGAGTTCCAGCCCAGAACTGATAAAGACATTCTTCAAGCTGCACTAAGTCGATGTAGCCGGTGGGCCGTGGGTCATTTAATGCAGCCCATATAGAAGCGTTAAGCCGCATCGCCGAGATCCTTTGGGAGGCAGGTAGCCTCTCTCCAATCCCTCTTAGAGCCACACTCGCGCCATGACAGCTCCTGCTCGCGCTTAACGGTCAGCAACCGGGTGTTGCTTTGCATATCGATCTGCATAATCCGTTCCTGGTTCTTTGCAACCCAGGACCGTACCTCAGACTGTTGCTTCTCAGTGAGCGAACCACGTTGTAAATGCTCGTCTAGGATTAGGAATGAGCCCTGGCGTACTTCCTGGGACTTCTTACCCAGATGCCTTTTCAGGCAGTCGTGGATTGTGGACTTAGGAATGTGGGTACGGCGGGAAATAGCACGTACTGAGTAACCGCTCATAGAGAGGCGGCATAGAACCTGAACTGTGGCGGGTGACATTTCGACGAGGGGAGGGAAGGGTGAGGGCTGAGCTGCTTCCCATGAGTCGAAATCAAATGCAGTGCATCACTCAGGGCAAACAGGTCCGCTAATTCAATAATGCTCACTCTGTCCGGCTTTGCTCCGGGTGGATCCTCGGAAAATGGGCAGACGTCGAGGGGGTTTCACCCCTTCTTCACTGACTCTTCACACAAGCTGCATCCAAAGTCGGGAGCACCGAACACAGCCATGAGCTTGAACAATCGCCAACTCAAAACACTCCGTTACATTCAGCAATACCCAGGCTCAACGATTGAAACGATTCGTAGGGGAGCTGAGTTACCCTTGGCCCGTCGCTATGTGAACGAGCTGCAAGGGGAGGGGATGATCCTTTGGAGGAAGCAACATAAGTTGTCCAGAGTTAAACTGTGGTACCTCTCAACTAAAGGAGAGGAGTTTTTGGAGGCACAGATGAGAGAAGCTACTCAAACAGAAAAGTCAAGCAATGTGTGACAGTTTTCTGATGTGCCAGTTGAATCCAAAAACAATGGACTAAATTTGGACTTAATCGCTATTCGGTTATGAACTGAAACCCTGATTCTGCCTGATTGTGCCAGTTTGTTCTTC
The DNA here is from genome assembly GCF_039962325.1 of Leptolyngbya sp. PL-A3. Taxonomy (NCBI): domain Bacteria; kingdom Bacillati; phylum Cyanobacteriota; class Cyanophyceae; order Leptolyngbyales; family Leptolyngbyaceae; genus Leptolyngbya; species Leptolyngbya sp. PL-A3. Next base: position 77,706 of record NZ_JAMPLB010000016.1, on the reverse strand, counting down.
AACATCAGTTAAAAACCCCGGAAACCTTCTCTCGGTGAGGCTTTCGGGGTTTTTCTTGAGCTTGAATAGTTGCCGCCCACGCAGACAATCCTGAGGTTAGACTACTGCAGCTGGCACAAGGTAGGGCTCCGGAATTCTAGTGCCCATATTAAGTGATCTGGGAGGAGAGTCTAGATTGCCAAACAGCTTCTTATGGTTGTGCATCCTGCCGCTGCCAAGTGCTGATGGGAGAAAACCGAGGAGGTAAGTTTAAGGGCATAACGCTCATCAAATCCCAGTTTGCAGTCTGAATTACGGTGATATTGCTGGTGTTGGAGCCACAGCCAGCACCATTACTCCAGTCCTTAATCCACGCCGTCCCACGGATACCGCCATTACCCCCAGAACCTGCTACCCCAGATGTATAGTTGGGAGCCAGAACAAACATATCGATGTAGTTGTTGCCGTTTAAGCAGATGGTACTGCCGATAGGGCCATAGCCAAAGATCTGGAAATTGGTGGGATAACAGTTAGGTACTCCCGTACAGTCATGGATGATGTTCCCCCCACGATTAATGCTGCCATTTAAGTAGAACGTGACTCGGGTTCCAGGGGTAATGGTCAGGCTGCCGTTTTGGGGAATATTTAGGCTATTGATCAAATATTCATAAACCTGTACTGACTGCCCATTATTCAAGGTTCGGGTTGTGGCTCGGTCATTGTTTTGTGGCAGAACAATATCTCGCGTGTTGGTACTGTTAAAGGCATTAGGAGGTAGGGTGTTGAGCTGGTTCGCTGCTGGTTGAGGGGGCAGAGGGGGAAGCTGCATCGTGGTGTAATAAGCCCGGTAAGGCTCATTGGTGCTTGGATCAACTCCTGTTGTCTGGAAGGAACTGAGCCCAACTGAACAGTCATTGGTAACCACATTCCCCTTAATGGAATTGTTTCCTGTAGCACCACCACTGAGCCATAGGCCAGGAATTGGTACACCACTTAGATCACCGGCTTGGATAGGAATAGTAACCCGCAAACTGTTCACACTGCTACGGTTGGTGAGCCGTCCTTCCACCTGTAAGGTACCGATACCCGGAGCACTATTAGGTCTGGTTGGATCACTGGAGGCATAAGTATAGTCCACCACGCGATATTGGCCTTTACTTGGGTTAGTGGGGTCAAGATTCTGCCATGTACGCGCTGCATTGGCAAATGCAACAATGTCCGTGGTATTAGATGTCCCACACGATGGACCAGTACTCATGGTGGAGCGTGTGCTGGCCCAGGAACTCAAGTTATAGGTGGAAACAGAACGGTTGTTATTGATGAAAGACTGAACACGAGCTAGTCCACCTTCCGCAACGTTCAGGCTACTACCAATAGCTTCCTGCGAGTTGGCGCTCATGGTGTCAGTTTGCGATCGCGACAGCATGGCCGTAGTGACCATTAAGATAGCTAGACCAAACCCAATGGCAACAGGCATAGCATAGCCTCGGTCATCTTTCCTGCCGGATAATTTTTGTCCAAGCCGATAACCCCACGCTAAAGCCTTCATAAGCACTTTTCTCCCTTACCCAATGGCGATAATGCGATGTATCGAAAATTGGGAGATAGCACTAACTGATTCATTCACAGCCAGAACTTACATTTCTTTTGTGTGTAGTTTACGAAGTAAATCACATACAAAAAAATGTTTAGGGGCGTGTTTAAAAAGACCCGTAGAAGACTGATTTTTCGTGCACACGGCACACCAAAATCAGCTCTTCAAAGAGATTCTAAGTATGGCGAATTTGAGGAAGTTCTGATAATTACAAGATTAATTAGAAACTTCACAGGATGAACCGATCTCAGCCAATATTTATCAATGCTTGATAGGAAACTCTAGAAATAAGAAGAAATCTTGAAATCCTCCTTGCATTTGAAAGTAGCGAAGATAACCCGAAAAGGACAGACAATTAGGCTGCGTGGAACCCTCTCGTCACACGAGGGGACCACCTATGCTCACTACCCACCGACCCACCATCACCGACACCACCATTGAGAGTTTGCAGCAGGCCGCTGAGCAGTTGCAGGCTCACTATCTAAATGAAGAAGGGCACTGCTATCCCCTGGAGGAACTGCTGCAAGCCCTGGTGCTGTGGATGGAGGGCACTATAGAAATGATGGCCAGTGATGCCGTGTTTCACGTCATTGAGGGCCGCGACGATTATGCCTTCAATCGACACGCTTTCACGAAGGCCATGCAGCGACTAACCCAGAACCATGAAACTCTCTGATTTCCCCGGCGCGATCGCCGCCCTCCAACAGGTCGTAAGAACGGCTAAAGATTGCCGTGACCAGACAGAAAACCGGTTGGCTCGCCTCAAGTTGCGCGTTGAATATGCGGTGGCTTTCGATAGCGACCTGAAGAATGACAACCAGCGGAAGGCAAAGCTGGGAGAACTAATGAGCACTGCTGAGATGGAAGAAGCCGTAACATCTCTTAATAAGGCTCAGGATACAGTTGCCCAGGCTGAGATTGAATTGACTTTGATGCTTAATCAGTTCAGTGTGGCGAAGCTAGAAACCCGGCAGGCGATCGCAACCATAGAAATGCAAACGGCTATTCACTAAATCCATAGATTTCAATCTATCAAACCAAGTTTGAAGGTGAGGGGTAACTGAGGGGCACTGTTCAGCCTGCCCTTAGAATCCCTATGTATCAATAATTTCAGTCTGTGCGCACCTAGCTCGAAATCTGTTTTGGAGTCAAATCCAACGGGGGTTCGAATCCCCCCCTCTCCGTTCCGGAGACTTGAATCGATAAGAGAGAGGGCGACATTTATGTCGCCCTCTCTCTTATCGTGTACTCAAAAGAATTGCGGTCTGCACCAACCCAACCAAGATCCCCAGAATTCCGCCCAAGTTGACGATACCCTGGAGCTCATTGCGGACGATGCCCTGAATAGCATCTTCAAGCTCAGCAGGAGAAGTAGCTTTGACTCGTTCCATAATGACGCGATCGAGATCAAGAATTGGGATAATTTGGGTGACAAGGGCTTCTAAATCCCGTTCCAGGTAGCGTTCCAGAACCAGGGTCAGCTCCCGACTGACGGGTTCCAGAGAGTTGTTTACCACCTCGGAGGATTGTAAGCGGTTAATCAGGAGGGTGGAGACGTGATCCCAATTGATTGAACCGCTGAGCCCATGCAAGAGATCAACCCCTTTTGTCTGTACGTAGTCACGCACACTATCGCGCATGGTTTTGCGAAGTTGGCGTACGGTGGAAACGGGTAAGTTTTGTAGGGAGAAATTTTGCAGCCATTCTTGCAGACGGCGTTGCACGTTAAGGGTGCGGAACATGTCGGAGATAAGGGCATTTCCTGCATCTCGTTCGTCGAGCATGTAGGTGCGGAGGCGAACTAGGGCATTGCGGACGCCGAAGAGATTGGCAACGACCCAGTAGGTACCGCTGGTTTTTTCACGGAAGTTGTCGTCGATCGTCTGGATGTTGCGATCGGTGAGAAAATCGACAATGCCCTGACGGATGACATCGGGAGAGAGAATAGCGTCCAGCATCCAGGTGGCGAACTGAGCGGACTGAGCCTCGGTTAGTTGAAATTCCAGGAGTACCTGGTCAAAGATCTGGTTCAGTTGTTCTTCCAGAAAATCTTCACGGCGGGCCAGGGTTTTGATGGCACGGGGAACAGATTCACCGACTAGATCCTGCAAAATTTTCGCGAGGATTTTGGCAGTACGTTGCTCTTTGTCTTCCCGAAGTTGGTCTAGAGCCAACCTTAGCAACCACTCGATCGCCGACTGAACACGAGACGGATCAAGAAGGCGGCGGGCCACTTTTTGTAGCTCATCAGGGGTCAGTAGAGAGCCCATGATGGCATTGGATACCCGTTGGGCGAGCCGTTCCTGATTGCTGGGAATTAGACCTGGGGTGAACGGAAGCTTACGCTTGCCTATGTAGATGGCACGGTAAGGGCGAAACAGCATTTTGATGGCGACGTCATTGGTGAAGTAGCCAATGACGCCGCCGAGAACCGGGGGGGCAATGTAGAGCCAGAAAGAGTAGAGGGACGACAAGGTATGAGGAGGGGGTGGAGGAACAAGCTAGGGGACAGGGGAGAGGGCAGGAGAACGGGGTTTCCTTCTGCCTTCTTATTTTGTTGCGACTAGGACACCCATGAGGCCGTTGGCGATCGCATAATGTACGGCCCCAGAAAATCCAGCGGCCTCAGCGAGACGCACCTGTTCAGAGCCAATGGGAAAGCGTTCGAGGCTGGGGAAGATGTAGGCGTATTCGTCGTGGAGACCAAAGTGGGTGGCAGCGGGGACGACGAGATGATCCAGGTACCACTGCTGGAAGGTTTGCAAGGTGGGGTTGCTGGGTCGATGGAAGTCGAGGATGACTGCGCGAGTGCCGGGTTTAAGGACACGGTGAAGTTCTTTAAGACTGGTGGGAATATCGACCACGTTACGGAGACCGTAGCCCATGGTGAGCCCATCGAAGTGGTTGCCGGGAAAAGGAAGTTGGAGGGCATCGCCTTCGACCCAGGTGATGGGTTGGTTCGTGGTGCGTTGGGCCGCAACTGCCAACTGCTCTGACGAAAAATCCAAACCATACACCTTGCCCTGGAAACCAACTTGCTGAGCCAGCAGTTGAGCCAAATCTCCACTACCGCAGCAGACATCTAGCACCGTACCTCCTACCGGAGGAGCACACCATTTCACCGCCATCCGTTTCCAGACCCGATGCATTCCCAAACTAAGCAAATCATTGAGTTGGTCGTAAACCGGGGCAATGCGATTAAAGAGAGTCTGAATAGGTTGGGAAGATTCCACCGTTGGGGTCATAGGTCTATGAATACGAGGACAAATATCAGCAGAAGCTGAGTCAACAGAGCTGAATAAGAAGCACATAGATGTTCTTGAGGAACATCTCTAACTTCATTCTATGCGTTGAGTTTGTCCTCGGTGCAGACTCTATTCAGCTGTGATCCCCGGGAGGTCAAGACAGGCAAGAGTGAGAGCAATGTGCTGAACGGATAGGTAGAGGAGTGTGAGTTCATCCTGCTGGAGAGCATAGCTAGTTTTCCATTGCAGGGAGACGAGACCCAGCACTTTTCCCTGGAAAATAGCTGGAACCAACAAATTGATGCGTAGCGGTGCATCAGGAACTTCATCATAAACAGCCAGTTGAGGAGACTGAGTGGCGATCGCTTCCTGCACCTTGGCTTCCTGGCTCAACGGTAACGCGGTCACGCCTCCCGCTTGTGCTTGCCCGCTAGATTTGGACAGTTGCTCACCGATAGTCATCTGAATGATGCAAGCATCAGCGGAGAAGGTTTCGAGGAGAGCGATCGCCAGTTCTTTCAGAATTGTTTCCAGGGGAACCGGTTGGCGGGTTACCTGCACAATTTTGTCCAGCAGGCGTGTTTGAGCCTGAGCCCAACGCAGGTGTTCTGTCCGGTATTTGTAAAACTCGTAGGTTTCTACAGCACGTTGCACCACTGTTTTGAGTTCGTTGGGATCCCAGGGTTTGGTGATGTATTTGTAGACCTGGCCTGAGTTGATCGCGTCTACAAGATCTTCTACATCAGTAAAGCCGGTGAGGATGATTCGCATCGTGTCGGGAAACTGGGGCACCGTTTTGCTGAGAAACTCGGTACCTTTCATCTCTGGCATTCTCTGATCAGAGATAATGACAGCCACTTCACCTTCGGCAGCCAGTACTTCTAAGGCTGAAACACCGCTCTCTGCACGTAGCACGTTAAACTCACGGCGAAAGGTGCGATAGAGCAGATCCAAGTTGTCAGGCTCATCATCTACGACCAACATCTTCGGCTTTTTGGGGCGTTCCAGGCTCATAAGTTGTTCACCGATTGCGTTGAGTTCTGGAATTCCAGTGTCCATCATGGGTTCTCCTAAGACAGGGGGAGTTAGCGATCGCCACAGCAGCAAAAGATCCCCCTATGATCAAATCAGGTGCCAGCCTCTCTAGTTTTGCCAAATTTGCCAAATTTCTAACTCGGTTGGGGACCTTTCTGTTACAAAACTATTCCTCTCTTAGTCTGGGTTTATACCCTTCTCAAGGGCAGCCCAGAGACGAGCCTCTGAAGAGGAGCATGATACAGGCGCGAAGCGCACCTGTATCAGCACCTCATCTTATTTCAAACTGATACTACTCTTCGACTCCTTTGCCCAAAGCCCAGGATGTTTGGACAACATCTGCCAGGTGTTTGAGTTTTACGGATTTTGTCAAGTATTTCGTGGCTTGGGCACTCAGCCAGCGTTCACGATGGTCTTGAGCCAGGTGGGATGATAGTGCATTATTTCGAGAATCCTATGGATAGCGTTATGCAGAGGCGATCGCCCGAACCTAAAGCAGTGCTCATCCTGGCCGGTGGACGTAGCTCCCGCATGGGACAGGACAAAGCTCAATTGCCAGTACACGGGATACCCTTGCTGCGCCGAGTCTATGAAGTTGCAGCCGCAGTTAGCTCTACTGTTGCGGTCGTAACCCCCTGGCCGAAACGGTATCAACCCCTCTTGCCAAAATCCTGCCGATTCATTCAAGAACCATTACCCGCAGAGGGAGACAAGCCCCCTGGCCCCCTGGTTGGGTTATTACGGGGACTGGAATGGCTTCAAGATGAGTCCTCCGAGATTTTCTCGACTACGGGTGACGCAGCAAGCAGCCCCTGGATTCTGTTGTTAGCCTGTGATTTGCCACGGTTAAACCTTGAAACCTTACAAGCAGGAACCACCCAACTAACAGCGATACCGCCTGACGTGCTCGCTTTTGTACCTCAAAGCAGCGAGGGGTGGGAACCATTATGTGCTTTTTATCGGCAGGACTGCTTAATAGCTTTGACAACCTTTGTGCAACGTGGGGGCCGCTCCTTTCAGGGATGGCTCGGAGAGGTGACCGTGCAGCCCTGGAATTTAGGCGATCGCCAGGTTCTGTTTAACTGCAATACAGTGGAAGATTGGCAAAAAGCTGAGGAACAATTAGAAGATTAATGGGCGTGCTTCAAAGCTAGCTGGAAGGGTTGTTCTTTCGTGCGCTTGGCCCACGAAAAAACAACCCTCCAACGTATACCCTAAAAATTGGGTTTGGTAGCAGGAATACGTTCGACTCTATTGTCCAAATAAACAGGCTCTAATGGCTTTTGAAGAGCTGCTTTCAACTCATTGAGTTTTTGCAAAGCCTGCCCTTCCCGGAGCAAGGTCTGAGCGATCCTAAACCCTTCTTCCAGGCTAGGAGCATGGCCACATTGCCAGAGGTAGAAACCTCCGTTCAAGATAACAGCTTGCGTTAAATCACCCGCTGCACCATTCAATACATCTTGCAGCTCTTGAATCATCGTCTGATCATCGGGGAGAGGAACTTCCAACCCTCCCAGATCATAGTCCCGAGGATGCAACAGAATCCGATCAAACGTAGATTCTGAACCTATAAAGTGGTTGATCCCAATAATGCTGGTGCGATCGCGGGGTAAATCACAACTACCCTCCAACCCCTTCACCGTAATCAATGTGGGCACCTGCCGCAGCTCAGCGATCCCCTGGAATAAGCTTTCCGTAGGGGGGTGAACATAACCCGAAATTAGCTTCACATCTCCCCGGTAGGGGCACCAGGCAAGCTCAACCGTCGCAAAGGGGGGGCGTTTCCCAATCTGCTCCCGGTAGGGTACTAAAGCATGAGCTTCGGGAAAATGGTTAGGCAGGTACAGGTAAGCCAGTTTGGTTTGTTCGAGAACATGCTGTACTTCAGTCAACGTAAGGGTCGTCCAATCTACCCCTAAACCCTTCCATAGCTCAGTCAGAGAGATGCCGTATTTGGTGGGAAGGCGATCGCCCCCATGCTGTATCACCGGGCAATCTACCGCTGCCAGTAGAAGTGCAATCAGGGGCCCGAGGGGAGCGGTGCGCGATCGCCCATCGTAAGGAATTCCCATTACTACCGCTGGATAGGAGGCCGTAATTGCTTCCAGGTGGGGTCCTAATTGCTCATAGGCATCGAGAGTACCCGCCAATTCCTCGCTGGTAGGGCGTTTGATCCGGTGAGCAATCATAAAAGCCCCTATTTGAGCGGGGGTTGCCTCCTGGGTCAGCATGAGCCGAGTCGCTTCAGCGGCTTCAGCGCGGGTCAGATCTTTCCCCGTATGGGGACCACTGCCAACTTTTTTTAAAAACTCACGGAAAGTATTACTCATGGGGTCTGACCTCTCAACGGTCTGAGCAAACGGGCTGGATAGAACACGGCTTAACGCTGCCTTTAGAGGTTGATTTTTCGTGCGAAGCTCACAAAAAATCAACCTCTAAAGCAAGCACTAGCTTTGGGAGAGTATGGTGGGAGGTTCCGCTACGTTAGCAGAAACCGAGGAAAATAGCGGGTTAACAGACTGTTGAAAGTATTCCTGTACGAGAGTTCGGAAGTGTTGAATAGGGGGAATGTTGAGCCGATCTTGAGTTGTCACAAGTACCACCTGACGGGTGAGGCGAGGTTCAGCCGTCGGACGAACTGCCAGGGCAGGATCCTGACGATTTTCCTGAACGGCAGATTCCGGCAACAGGGCGACAAGTTCTCCCTGTCGAACCGTACCTCGGAATGCATCTAGCGTGTTTAGTTCCAGGGTAGCTTGTAGGGTCAAATTGCGACGTTGAAATTGCTCCTGAACCAGGCGTTGCATGCCATACCCATCCTTAAATACAACTTGCGAGTAGCGGGCCAAATCCTCCCAACGAATTTCAGAAAACTGGGCCAGAGGATGCTGGGCCGCCATCAATACTTGAATGGGTTCCTCATAAAGGGGATCTACAACCATTTCTGTACTGGTGGTCAAGAAGCGGTTGTTCATCACGATCGCCAGATCCACCAGGCCATCGCGGAGCACTTTGAGGGCGCGATCGCTTCCCAAGGAAGTCACCCGTAGCTGCACGTCCGGGTAATCCTGACAGAACTGTTGCAGCACAGGGGGGAGATAGGAAGCGCAGACCGAGTGAATGACCGCAATGCAAAGTTCAGGCTGTTTCCCAGCCAAAAGCTCTGCAAATTCCTCGGTCGCACTGCGCCATTCCTGGCAAATACGACGAGCCCGGGGCAGGAATCGCTCTCCAGCGACGGTCAGCTTGGCTTGAGCGCCTCGATGAAACAAAGGCACACCCAAATCAGACTCCAGGCTTTGTACCTGCCGACTGACCGTAGATTGCGATACGCCGCACTGCTGGGCCGCCCGCTGAAAACTATGGGTTTCGGCAACAGACAGAAAAGCTTGCAATTGCTCCAGGCGCATACTGGCTTGAACCGATAAGGTAGGCACGCAGACAGACTGGCACTATCTTTGTATCGGTCACATTAAAAGAGTTATTGATTCGGCTTAGTATCGTTGATTACATTTCAGGGGCCAGTCAGGGGGAAGGGAAGGGAGCAAAAGGGGAAGGGATGCGGAAAGGTAGGGAGGATGCAAGGCAAAGGGCAGAAGATGGTGCACACGCCAAAAGCAGCTCTACAGGTCATTGGTTGTGGAGAGAACCTCTGCTTGGGCAAACCTGGCTGGCATTTATTAAGTTGTAAAAACTTCGAACTTTCAATAAATAAATAGTTATATAGTTTTTCAAGTTAAGCCCGCTGCTAGATAGTGCTGCTGCTTACCCTTCACATTTGATATCTATCTCTCAACAGGAAATTTTGACCTCATCATGATGTGGCGAGAGAACCCACCGTACTGGGATAACTCGCTCACGTTGGAGAATCATTCATTAGTGAGACGTCATTTTCTTCCCTAAGAACTCACTTAAAAAGTTTGATTTTTCGAGTTCTAAGAACGTTTCTGCATAAGAATTTACCCAGGATATTGGTGTTTTGCCCGCTTCGCGGGCAAAACACCAATATCCTGGGGGGTAATTTCATTGCTAGAAATCTCCTAAGAACTTGAAAAATCAAACTTTTCAATGACTTTTCAAGCAGTTTCAGGGAAACAGAACCAGAGGGAAGAAACCAGGCGTATCCTGATGAGTTCAGCCTAAACCGCTTTTGTATAAAGAGACTTTCATTCTGCCAAAAGCTGATTCAATTCAGTTTCTAAGGAAGAAGAAACTTGAACCTGCTGTCGCAAATACTGAATCGCTTCATTTAAGGAAGCAGTAGGCCAATTTCTTAGAGCTGCAAGAGCGTGAAGTTGAACACTACGATCGCCATCCAACAACAAATGAATGAGGTGCTGCAAAGCATTGGGTTGACGCAATTGCCCTAAGCTATGGGCGATCGCCCGTCGTACTTCTGTTGTTTTTAGAACTGCATTATGACTCTGTAATGCCTCCAGCAGAATTTGATTTGCCGTTGGATGCAGATGCGCTGCGGTTAATCGTCCCAAAATAGCGATAATCTCTTGTGCTATGGCAGGGGCAGCAGTTGTTGAGAGTTCGCGCCATAAGCAATCTAGAGCAGCAGGATGATCAATCCAACTCAAGCTGCGAATCACATCGGGGCGAAGGGAATCTGGAGTGTAGGGCGATCGCAATACCTCATCTAGAGGGACGATTGCCACTTCATGCCCCAACCGCCCCAGAGTAAGAATTGCCTGACGACACACTTCTAAATTTAGATCTCTAAGCAGGGGAGCGATCAACGCCACTAGATCTTTGGGAGCTTGGTCATCCTTCCAAATGCTCAACCCGGCTACCGCAGCACGGCGAATTGCAGCGATGGGGTCGGTGAGCGCTTGCTTCAAAATGGGAAGCACAATTGGGTCATGGCTATAACTGAGGGCTTCAACGGCAAGGACGCGGATTGCTGTATCGGCCTCATTCGCCAGAGACAGCAGTAAAGGCAACGCATTTGGATGATGCATTTGCACCAGCACCAGGATGGCATGGGATCGCCCCTGCTTATCTTTCAGCAACAACTCCAATTGAGGTAATACCGCCTCTGGATGCTGGGCCAGAGCTGTGGCGCTGGCCTGACGGATATCGTCTGCATGGGTGGATTGCAGAATTTGTATCAAGGCTTGAAGGGCAAGTGGGTGAGCAATTTCCCCTAAGGTACGAACGATAAACCACATCAGATCATCGTCATCATCCGCCTCTTGAAGCAGGTTGAGGAGGGGGGCGATCGCTAATTCTCCGTAACGCTTAATAACTTTTGCAGCATCCCAGCGATGGGCAAAGTCTTCAGATTGAAGGCTTTCTAAAGCCGTTTCAAGGCTGAGAGGTAGGGGCTCCGAGGCAGCAGCGGTGTAGGAGCCGGAATAGGAAGAGGAGAACGTCATGGATTTCTCATAGCGGACGTTAAAGCGAGTCTACTGTGCAGAGGGGCAAAGGGGCATCGGCGATCGGCTCCTGTCAGCCTCCAAAAAGGGTGCATTATGCAAATCCTGCATGCAAATTCTGCATAACCGTCATAAAAGATGAACATTTGTAACGACTGTTACGAAATTACTTCTCGGGGATCCTTAATCTACAAATCAACAGGTTGCGCCAGAATCCAGATTCAATCAGGGTTTTAGCTTCCTATGTTGATAGCTCTAAAGGTGGAACCGTGACAGGCACACTTGCACCGCAGGGAACACTGAATAAATTTGAAAAGTTCAAGGCCGAGAAGGATGGGCTTCAGGTCAAGAACGAATTGGATCGGTTTGCAGAGATCGGCTGGGAAGCGATGGATGAAACCGATCGCGATCACCGACTCAAATGGTTAGGGGTATTTTTTCGTCCGGTGACCCCTGGCAAGTTCATGTTACGGTTGCGGATGCCGGCTGGAATCTTGACCAGCATGCAATTAAGAGTTCTCGCGGAAATTGTGCAGCGCTATGGCGATGATGGCAATGCTGACATCACCACACGGCAAAATCTGCAACTGCGGGGCATTCGCTTAGAGGATATTCCCGATATTTTCAACCGCCTGCAGGATGCTGGCCTGACCAGTGTGCAGTCGGGTATGGACAACGTTCGCAACATCACTGCGTCTCCCGTTGCTGGGTTGGATGCAGGCGAGTTAATGGATGTCCGAGACCTGGTGCAACAGGTGCAAGACATGATCACCAATGGGGGCGAGGGCAATGCCGAATTTACTAATCTTCCCCGAAAGTTCAACATCGCCATCGAAGGTGGACGCGACAACTCCATCCACGCGGAAATTAACGACGTTGCCTTTGTGCCGGCCTACCGAGCCGGAGAACTGGGGTTCAACGTGCTGGTGGGAGGCTTTTTCTCGGCCAAACGCTGTGAAGCGGCGATCCCGCTCGATGCCTGGGTACCTCCTCAGGAGGTCGTAGCTCTCTGCCGCGCCATTCTGGAAGTCTTCCGGGATCACGGCCCCCGGGCAAATCGTCAGAAAGCCCGTCTGATGTGGCTGATTGATGAAATTGGGCTTCAGTCCTTCCGCTCAATGCTAGAGCAACGCCTGGGTCAGACGTTGTTGACTGCCGCTGAGGAAGACGAAATCAATTGGGAAAAGCGGGACCACATTGGGGTCTATCCCCAAAAGCAAGAGGGACTGAACTATGCGGGATTGCACATCCCTGTAGGCCGTCTCTTTGCCAGCGATATGTTTGAGCTGGCGCGCTTAGCAGAGGTCTATGGTGCCGGAGAACTGCGCCTGACTCTGGAGCAGAACGTGATCATCCCCCATGTGCCGGCTTCTCGAGTGGAAGCGCTGCTGCAAGAGCCATTGTTAGAAAAGTTTTCTGTTTCGCCTGGCGGGTTGGAGCGATCGCTCGTTTCCTGTACCGGCGCACAGTTTTGTAACTTTGCGTTGATTGAGACCAAGAATCGGGCGATCGCCCTGATCCGCGAGCTAGAAACGGAACTGGCCCTCTCTCGTCCTGTCCGCATTCACTGGACAGGCTGCCCCAACTCCTGTGGTCAACCTCAAGTAGCCGACATTGGATTGATGGGCACCAAGATTCGCAAGAATGGCCAGACTGTTGAAGCGGTTGATATCTATATGGGAGGCAAGGTAGGCAAAGATGCCGCCCTCGGCTCCTGTGTGATGAAGGGCATTCCTTGTGACGAGTTGCGACCCGTATTACGCGATTTGTTGATGGAGCATTTTGCGGCTCAGCCCGCGGGTGCCTCCTGACGAGCGACTGAGAACTTCAACAGTACCTTTGACACGACCCTATCGTTCGATGTCTCAAACGGGTTCATCCCGTCTTGGGAACAGAGTTCTGTATCTTTTTTCGTTCATTTTCACCGAATTTCAGGAGTTCACTCATGTCCAAGGTATCGCGGCGTAATTTTCTCATCACCGCTGGGGCCAGTGCCGCAGCGACGATGTTAATTCACGGCTGTAGTTCGTCTAACAGCACCTCCAGTGCTTCTCCAGAAGCTTCTTCCTCCAGCCCCGTCGCGTCCATTGATGCCCCCGAAGTTACCACCGCCACCCTGGGCTTCATCGCGCTGACCGACTCTGCCCCCCTGATCATTGCTAAAGAAAAGGGAATTTTCGACAAGTACGGCATGACTGGTGTCAACGTGGTGAAGCAAGCCTCCTGGGGCACCACCCGAGACAACATCGTGTTGGGCTCTGGTGGTGGCGGCATTGATGGGGCACATATCCTCACCCCCATGCCTTACCTGATCACCACGGGTAAAGTGACCGATGGTAAGCCCGTGCCCATGTACATTCTGGCCCGTTTGAACACCAACGGTCAGGGCATTCAGCTCTCCAAGACCTACGAGGGTTTGAAAGTTGGCATGGACAGCACGCCCCTGAAGCAGGAGTTTGCCAAGGCGAAAGCAGGCGGTAAAGAGGTAAAAGTGGCCGTAACCTTCCCCGGTGGCACCCACGACCTGTGGATGCGCTACTGGTTGGCGGCTGGCGGGATCAACCCTGATACTGATGTTTCGACAATTGTGGTACCGCCGCCTCAAATGGTTGCCAACATTAAGACGGGCACTATGGAAGCCTTCTGCGTGGGCGAACCCTGGCCTTTGCAGACCGTGAACCAGGGCGTTGGCTATAGCGCACTGACCACGGGTGAACTGTGGAAAGACCACCCCGAAAAAGCTTTCGCCATGCGTGCTGACTGGGTTGACCAGCATCCGAAAGCGGCAAAAGCTATCTTAATGGCCGTTCTGGAAGCCCAGCAGTGGTGTGACAAGGACGAGAACAAGGAAGAAATGTGCAAGATTCTTGCTAAGCGAGAATGGTTCAAGGTGCCCTACGAGGACATCATTGATCGCTCCGTTGGTAAGTTCAACTTGGGCACCCGCCAACTGGAAAGCACCGACCTGATGCAGAAGTACTGGCGCGATAACGCCTCTTACCCCTACAAGAGCCATGACCAGTGGTTCCTGACCGAGCACATCCGTTGGGGCATGCTGGCTCCTGACTTTGATACCAAAGCTCTAGTAGACAAGGTGAACCGCGAAGACCTCTGGCGGGAAGCAGCGAAGACTCTGGGTGTAGCCGATTCGGAAATTCCTACCAGCCCCTCTCGCGGTGTGGAAACCTTCTTCGATGGCAAGACCTTTGACCCTGAGAATCCCCAGGCGTATCTGGATTCACTGGCGATCAAAAAAATCTAACACGAACTAAGAGTGTGGATTGAATGAATTGTGGGGTGGGCATCTTGCCCACTCAGATGGTCAGAAGGCCCACCCCATAAGAATTTCCTTGATGACTGTGTCGTTCTTACTGTCTTTCTCTACCCAATCGCACTATGGCTACCAGCACCTATCGCCGGACTACTTCCAGTAATGGACTCGCAACACTGCTGTCCCGGCTGCCTCAGAATGTACGGAAGTTTTTGACCTCGGCGATCGCCCTCCTCGTTGCCCTCACCCTCTGGCAACTGCTTTGCCTCAGCCCAGATGCGCCCCTCCCTGGCCCGATTACGGTTTTGCAAGATACGTGGGAACTGATCATCGATCCCTTCTTTGATAACGGTGGTACAGATAAAGGGTTGTTCTGGCAAATTCTCGCCAGTTTACAGCGGGTATTCATTGGCTTTTCGTTAGCAGCCGTTGCCGGTATTGCTCTCGGTATTGCGATTGGCGCCAGCGCTGTGATCTACGATGCGCTTGATCCCATGTTCCAGGTATTGCGAACGGTACCTCCTCTAGCATGGTTGCCCATTTCACTGGCTGCATTCCAAAGCAGTGAACCCTCTGCGATTTTCGTTATCTTCATTACCGCCATCTGGCCGATCATTATCAATACCGCTGTTGGTGTTCAACAAATTCCCCAGGACTACAAAAACGTGGCACGGGTGCTGCGTCTGTCGAAGAAAGATTACTTCCTGAATGTGGTTTTCCCGGCGACTGTTCCTTACATCTTCACAGGTCTACGGATTGCAGTGGGTCTGTCTTGGTTGGCGATCGTTGCGGCAGAAATGTTGATTGGTGGTGTCGGCATTGGCTTCTTCATCTGGGATGCCTGGAACAGCTCACTGATTAGTGAAATTATTCTGGCCCTGGTGTATGTAGGAATCGTGGGCCTGGTACTGGACAAGCTCGTGGTCTTCATTGCGAACCGCATTATTCCCGGTGGCCGTCCCTAATTAACAACGGCTCGACATTAACCTCGCCAATCCACATCCAAAGGCTTGTGCCATGAAAACGTTTGTTGATATTGACCACGTCGATAAGGTGTTCGCATTACCCAATGGCGATCGCTACATTGCCCTCAAGAACATCGACCTGACCGTTCAGCAGGGAGAATTCATCTCCCTCATCGGCCACTCCGGTTGCGGTAAATCGACGCTGCTAAACATCGTGGCTGGTCTGGAACAAGCCTCAACGGGCGGAGTCATTCTGGAAGGCCGCGAGGTGAATGAACCTGGTCCTGACCGGATGGTGGTGTTCCAAAACTACTCCCTGTTGCCCTGGAAAACGGTTTATCAAAACATTTCCCTGGCAGTAGATTCTGCCATGAGCCACTTACCCCAGGGTGAGCGACGCGGCATTGTCGAACACCACCTCGATATGGTGGGATTACGTCAGGCTCGCGACAAGTATCCTAGTGAACTTTCCGGCGGGATGAAACAGCGGGTAGCGATCGCCCGCGCCCTGGCTATCCGTCCCAAACTGTTGCTCCTGGATGAACCCTTCGGGGCGCTGGATGCGTTGACCCGTGGCAACCTGCAAGAGCGACTGATGCAAATCTGCCAGGAGAGCCACACTACCTGCATCATGGTGACTCATGACGTAGATGAAGCGTTGTTGCTGAGCGATCGCGTCGTGATGCTCACCAACGGCCCTGAAGCTCGCGTCGGCCGGGTGCTGGACGTTCCCATTCCCCGCCCCCGCCATCGATTAGAAGTCGTCAATCATCCTAGCTACTACGCGCTGCGGAATGAGATCATCTACTTCCTGAATCAGCAGAAGCGGGCCAAGCGTCGCCAGCAGGCTCCTGTAGCTGCAAGCGTTGGCACCAAGAAAGCAACGGTGGATCTTGGCTTTATCCCTTTGACGGACTGTGCACCGTTGGTCGTTGCTCAGGAAAAAGGACTGTTTAAGAAGTACGGGTTAGAAGTCACCCTGAACCGGGAACCGGGTTGGGGAGCGATCGCCGAGGGGATCGCCAGCAAACGGCTGGACGGCGCTCAGATGGTCGCCGGAATGCCTCTGGGTCTAACTCTGGGCATTGGAAACAATGCGCCTGCACCTGTGGTCACCGGGTTAGTGTTGAGCCGCAACGGTAATGCCATTACCCTCAGCAAAGACCTACAGCGTCGTGGCGTTCGCACCTTAGAAGACTTGAAGGCGGTTTTGAACCAAACCCCCGATCGCAGCCTTACCTTTGGCGTCGTTCACCCGGCATCCATGCACAACCTGCTGCTGCGTCACTGGTTGGCCTCCGGCGGCATTAATCCTGACCAGGATGTCAGCTTGACGGTCATTCCTCCGGCCCAAATGGTGTCGAACCTGAAGGCCGGCAACATCGACGGCTTCTGCGCTGGGGAGCCCTGGAATGCCCGTGCTATCCATGAAGACCTGGGCTTTGTCATAGCCACTAGTCTGGATCTGTGGCCCAGTCACCCTGAGAAAGTGTTGGGTGTGCGGGAAGAATGGGCTAATGAACAACCCGAAACCCACCTGGCGCTGATCAAAGCCTTGATGGAAGCTTGCGAATACTGTGACGATCGCCGTCACCGCGAAGAAATTCTCGATTTGCTGTGTTTGCCACAGTATGTTGGGTCTGACCCGACCTATACTCGCCTCGGTTTCATTGATCCCTACCTGCGGAGTGCAGAGGCCGAGCCTGAGAGCATGCCCCGATACAACCAGTTCTTTGTCAATCGGGCCAATAGCCCAGACTGGGGCGAGGCGCTGTGGATTATGACCCAACTGGCTCGCTGGGGCATTACTCCTTTCCCCAAAAACTGGGTTGAAGTCGTAGGCCGCACCCGGCGACTGGATCTGTTCAGCGCTGCCGCTCGGGATCTGGGAATCCCCGATCTGGAAACGGCACCCAAGCCCTTCCAGGTGTTCGATGAAACCCTGTTTGATCCGAATGATCCGATTGGGTATCTGAACAGTTTGCCGTTCCACCACGCCATTCGCATCGAAGAAATTGTGTTAGATGCACCCGCGATCGCAGCCTGATCCATAACGGTAGGGGCCGACCCCACTGCCCCTACCCCTCGTCTACTACTTACGACTTACCATGCAGACTCTCCCTAACAGTCAAATCCAAGGTCAAATGCCGACGCAGTCCCTGCTGTCGGTTCAAAACGTCTCGAAGGTTTATCCCACAGCCAAAGGCCCCTATCCAGTTATCGAAAATCTGGATCTGACGGTACAAGAAGGAGAATTTATTTGTCTGATTGGTCACTCAGGCTGCGGCAAAAGCACCCTGTTGAACATGGTGGCCGGATTCACCCAACCTACCCTGGGTAGTGTATACCTGGGGGATCAGCCGATCACCCGTCCTGGCCCGGATCGCATGATGGTGTTCCAGAACTACTCCTTGCTGCCCTGGAAGACCGCTCTAGAGAATGTGTTTCTGGCCGTCCACGCCGCGTTTCCAAAGAAGTCTAAAAAGGACAAGCTAGAGATTGCTCGCGAACACCTGGCGATGGTCGGTCTAATGGACGCCCAGAACAAGCGTCCCCATGAGCTTTCCGGGGGGATGAAGCAACGGGTGGCGATCGCCCGCGCGCTGGCCATTCGTCCACAAATGTTGCTGTTAGATGAACCTTTTGGTGCATTGGATGCGATCACCAAAGAGGAACTTCAAGAAGAACTGCTCACCATCTGGCAGGAACACCGTTGCACTGTGTTGATGATCACTCACGACATTGACGAAGCCCTGTTTCTTGCAGATCGTTTAGTCATGATGACCAATGGTCCATCAGCTACGATTGGTGACATCATTGATATTCCGTTTATCCGTCCTCGGAAACGGGCACATATTATGGAAGACCCACGGTTCTACGAATTGCGGAACTATGCGCTGGACTTCCTGTATCGCCGTTTTGCTCACGATGACGAATAAGCTTGATCGTTGATTCAAATTGCGAGTATTTTCCTAAATCCCCCTCAAAGGGGGACTTTGAGTCATAGAGCTTTGTTTAATCATTTGTTGTGGATGGTCTGATGTCTGAATCCACCAAAACTCTTTGTCCTTACTGTGGTGTTGGTTGTGGCCTGGAGGTCGTACCGACGGGTTCTCCCACGGTGAAAGTGCGCGGCGATCGCAACCATCCTTCCAGCCAGGGTATGGTCTGTGTCAAAGGAGCCACCATTGCTGAAGCTTTGGACAAAGATCGGCTGCTCTACCCCATGTTGCGAAACAGCCTAGACGAGCCGTTTCAGCGTGTCTCCTGGGACGAGGCGTTAAACCGGATTGTGCAAGAAATTCAGCGCGTCCGGCAAACTTTGGGAGCTGATGGTATTTGCATGTATGGGTCTGGGCAGTTCCAGACGGAGGATTATTACGTTGCTCAGAAGTTGATGAAAGGTTGTCTGGGAACGAATAATTTTGATGCAAATTCTCGCCTTTGCATGTCCTCAGCAGTAGCCGGGTACATTCAGAGTTTGGGTTCCGATGGGCCTCCCTGCTGTTATGACGATTTAGAACAAACAGATCACGCTTTTTTGATTGGGACAAATACGGCTGAATGTCATCCGATCATTTTTAATCGGTTGCAGAAGTATCACAAGCGCAACCCAGCAATGAAGCTGGTAGTGGTTGATCCACGCCGCACTCCCACCGCAGAAGCCGCAGATTTACATCTGGCCATTCGTCCCGGTACGGATATTGATTTGCTGCATGGTATTGCCTATCTCTTGATGGAATGGGGAGCGATCGCCCAATCCTTTATCCAGAACCACACCAATGGTTTTGAGGAGTACGCGCAGGTTACCCATCACTACACTCCAGATGTCGTTGCCGTCCGCTGTGGCATCGCGCGGGAAGACCTGGAAACAGCCGCGCGATGGTGGGCCGAGAGTGCGCGATCGCTCTCCCTCTGGTCTATGGGTCTGAACCAATACTCGGAAGGCACCGCCAAAATCCGCACGCTGATCAATCTGCACTTGATGACCGGCACCATTGGCAAGCCGGGCTGTGGGCCATTTTCCCTGACAGGCCAGCCCAACGCCATGGGAGGCCGCGAAGCAGGAGGTCTAGCTTCCCTGCTGCCGGGATACCGCAGTGTCAAAAATTCGGTAGATCGAGCAGAGGTGGAAGCCTTCTGGGGGTTGCCTGGCGGACAAATTGCTCCAGAACCAGGCCGCGATGTTTCGAGCATGGTTCGCGGGTTAGAGCAAGATGAAGTCGGCTTGTTGTGGATTGCTGCGACAAACCCAGCCGTAAGTCTGCCAGATTTGGAGCGAACGAAGAAGGCATTGCAGCGATCGCCCTTCACCGTTTACCAGGACGCTTACTACCCAACAGAAACATCTGCCTACGCTCATCTTTTGCTACCCGCAGCCCAGTGGGGTGAAAAAACAGGTACCATGACCAATTCCGAGCGTATGGTCACCCTCTGCCAGTCCTATCGCCCCGCTCCCGGAGAAGCCCGCGCTGACTGGGCCATCTTCGCAGAAGTGGGACGGCGACTGGGGTTTGAGCAATATTTTCAATTTCAAACCTCTGCTGAGGTGCGTTGTGAATTTGCCGCTCTCACACAGGGACGCGTTTGTGACCAATCGGGCATTACCCATGAAACGTTGAAACATGGCCCTATTCAATGGCCGCAGGCAGAGGGTACTGAGCAGGAGAAGAGGTCGAGTTCCACAGGTCACAGCCCTAAGCGGCTTTATACGGACCACAAATTTCCTACACCAGACGGTCGGGCCCGGTTTGCAGCCTATCACTCTCGTGGATTAGCAGAACCTCCCGACGAAAACTTCCCGATGGTTCTGACTAATGGACGACTTTACGGCCACTGGCACACCCTGACCCGCACTGGGCGGATTGAGAAAACGCGGTTGATGCATCCTCAACCTTTTTTGGAGATCCATCCAAAAGATGCGCGACGGCAGGATATCGAAGATGGGCAATGGGTAGAGGTGCGATCGCGCCGTGGCATGGCCTGTTTGAAAGCGAAAGTAACCGAGGCGATCGCCCCCGGCACCGTCTTCATGCCCATGCATTGGGGAACCCTCTGGGCCGATCAAGCCGAAGTCAACACCTTAACCCATCCCGCCGTCTGTCCCGAATCTCTGGAACCCGAACTAAAAGCCTGTGCCGTACAGCTCGTTCCTATCACCTTACAAGGCGATTCTGAAGAGATTGAATCGGACTTTCTGATTCAGGAAGCAACACTCGATCAGGCTGCCCCAGCGTTATCTCATTGAAGACCGTGAATTGAATAACGATATCTTCGCCGTTTTTCTCAAAGGCTTGAGAAAACGGCGAGCATGTTGCCTCTAAACCCAGATTTTTTTGTTATAGGGGCGAAGTCCCTATAACAAAAAAATCTGGGTTTAGAGGTTTTGTCCTGCACTGAAGTTCAGAACTACAATTCTCATCCTTACAGCAATTTCACTATGATCAATTTCAGGATTTACACAATGACCATGCTTCAAGACGTCTACTTTCAATTTGAGGCAGACTTCGTAGCCTCCCTGCGTTGCATTCCTATGCAAGTACGTTACAAGCTCGACACTTGTGGGGTAAAGCTGAAACTAAAACACTGGCATCAGTTCTCTCAGGAAGAACGGCAACAACTGGTGGTCATGCCCTGTGATACAGCAGAGGCGATCGCCAACTATCGCGCCTACCTGCAAGAACTCGTAACCCAGTACAACGGGGAACCCGCTGGAGAACTGCCTGTTGATTCTCATCCTGCCTGGCTTGATACAAGCAACTTGCCAACAACTGTTCAAGACAAACTTTCTGAAGTGGGTGCATTACTATCTCAGGAGCAATGGGCGGACTTCACCCCCATCCAACGCTTCGCCCTGATCAAGCTGAGCCGTCCTGGCCACGAAAACTTAAACTTCGTCCCTGCCTTGCAAGAATTTCTGGCCTAACTATCTGTCTTAAGTCAGATATTTCTCCGAAAATTGTTACTTCTTCCCTATCTAAAGACTTAAAAGTTTCAAAACACTGTTTATATACTTGTATGTGTGTTACGTTGGGAGAGTTAGTAGTTTTCGGAAGACTTAGCTTGGTTCCTGTCAATTTCGATTCGATTCCAGTTTCATCTCCGTTTAACTCGCTACACGTTGTTCTTCAGACGGAGATGACTCATGTCTATTTATGTTGGTAATTTGTCCTACAACGTTACGCAAGAAGATTTGACTAACGTATTCGCTGAGTACGGTAAAGTTGGCCGAATCAGCCTTCCTGTTGATCGGGAAACCAATCGTCCCCGTGGCTTTGCATTTGTTGATATGTCATCGGATGCTGAAGAGGATGCGGCGATCGCGGCTCTTGATGGTGCTGAGTGGATGGGCCGTGACCTGCGGGTTAACAAAGCTCGTCCTCGCACAGAAGGAGCTTCCAGCGGTGGTGGCGGTGGTCGGAACTATAACCGTCGTTCCTTCTAGTTCTTTCGCTTAGTATCAGCTTCGGCTGAGTAGGAATAGAAATAAGGTGCGTGGGGCATGGCCTCACGCACTTTCTGTATTTGTGTTTTTTCAGGACTTATATATTTATGTTGTGGGTGGGGTGCTTCGCACTCCACCCACAACATAAATATATAAGTCCTGTTCTTTGTCAGATTTGACCTGAGTTTGGGTTAAGGGCTGTTTAGAATGGCGGTGTATACAGAGCATCATCAAAATAGGTATTTAGGCTTACCCCGAACTGGAGATGTATTGATAGCTCTTGCCAACTGAATACATTTCTATTAAGGAGATTTCCAGATAAGAACTTCCCCATTATTTGGAAAAAAGGCGCGGCTTCGCCGCGCCTTTTTTCCAAATAATGGGGATATTGTTTCCCAGAAATCTCCTAAGTACGATGTATTACATATCTAATAGAAACGTATAAGTTCTACTTGTATTGAATTGGCATACAGAATAGTGGGAATTCCGTAGGGGCCATCCTGCTAAATATGACCTATTCAAATTTTGTTTTTCTTATAAAGTATTGTGTGCGCTGAAATTCTCATCATGGGTGAATACATATAACGTATTCACCATAGGGATTTCAGCCATCGGAACTACTCCGCAATAGCACAAAAGAACTATAATAGAGCTCGGATTTTATTTTTGGTTTAGCACGTTATTAGCTATTAAAAATACTTCTATTTATAGAGATAGAGTTCAAAAAGAACCAGTCTAGAAAAAGACATTTAAAGCTCAATCTTATGATGGAGGTCAACTTGTGAAATCTAGTTCTTAGGGTCTATTAAGCCCTTGTAGAATACCCCATACAATAGCCTTCGAACTATATCGAGCCTCGCTCCGTCCGATTAGAACGCTAATTACAGAGCGCAACATTCGTTATGACTCAGTCCTCATCTACGGTTGATATTGTCCGCACCTACTTGAAAGAGATTGGGCGTATTCCTCTTCTAAGCAAAGAGCAAGAGGTTTATCTGGGCAAGCAAGTGCAGCGCCTTATGCAGTTAGAAGAGCTGAGAGAATCCTTAGCCAAACGCTCCCAGCAATTACCCAACCTGGAAGAATGGGCAGAATCTGCAAATTTGACCGTTGAAGAGTTACAATCTGCGCTAGCACTGGGTCGTGCTGCGAAGCATAAGATGGTTACCGCAAACTTGCGCCTGGTGGTATCCATTGCCAAGAAATACGACAAAGCATCGATGGATTTGATGGACCTCATCCAGGAAGGCGCGATGGGTCTGGTGCGCGGCGTTGAGAAGTTTGATCCCCGCAAAGGCTATCGATTCTCAACCTACGCCTATTGGTGGATTCGTCAGGCCATTACTCGGGCGATCGCTGAAAAAAGCCGCACCATCCGCCTCCCCATCCACATCACCGAAAAACTCACCAAAATTCGTGCCGTCCAGCGGGATTTGATGCAACAAATGGGACGGCCTGCCACAAATGCAGAGATCGCTCACATTTTGGATATTCCAGAACCCGACGTACGGCGCTATCTCAGCCATAGTCGGGCACCCGTCTCTCTAGAAATGCGGGTGGGCAATGAGCAGGATACTGAGTTAATTGATGTGCTGGAAGATGAATCCTCATCCCCTGAAGATTACACAACTCAGCAAATCCTCCGTCAGGAACTCCGAGAATTGATGAGCCATCTAACCCCTCAACAGCAGGAAGTGCTGTGTTTACGGTATGGCTTTGAAGATGGCAAAGAGTTAACGCTGGCTAAGATTGGTGCCCGAATGAATATCAGTCGTGAGCGTGTCCGTCAGATTGAGCGGGATGCCCTTAACAAGCTACGGCAGCATCGTAAACGGGTTAACGGCTACCTGGTCAGTTGACGTTAATGTGGCAATTGCCCAAACCAGCGAAATAAGGAGAGAGCGAGGTACGTGCCTTACTCTCTCCTTATTTCTGTCGCCTTGAGCTTTGGCAGAGGCGCACTTTCCCACAAAGAAGGCGAAAGCTATAGTTTTGCGAACGCAGTGATTTAGAAAAAAAAGAGGCCGATCGCTAGAGTTTGCCGTAGAGCCTCTCTGGCAAAGCGATCGCACCTCTATCGCATTCATTCACCTGTACTTCTTAAGGTAGGGATTCTGTTTGTCTTTGCGATGGTGCTGATGTGACATTCCCATGACAAAGTGTTCATTTGCCTCTAAAACCTTGTGGGAAGGCAGCTTCGGCAGCAAAAGCCTGATTTTGCGGGATTTTGGACCTCGCACTAGGATGCCCTATCGTGTTCTAAAAAGACTCACATGTTGCACCTTTTTTAGGGTCAAAACCCAGAACCGTTGTTTTTTCGTCGCTTCATGACGAAAAAACAACGGTTCTGGGTTTTAGTGCAAGATATGGGTTTCTCACTTGGCGACATATGAAAGAAACAGGTGTGTTTTTTAGGCGCGAATGAGCGAGTAGAGAGCGATCGCCCTCCACCCGCTCATATACAAAAGAAACTTTGAGTTTCTGGAGAGAGACATATAGATGCGACGAAGCCGACACCTGACTGACATAATTCCTCATTAGACTAGTCAATGTCGCAGATGATTCACGAACGAACAATCCTACCCCTATGAACGATTCTCACTCCTCCCGTAAACAACCCCTGGTTTACCTATCCCTTGTGTTACTGGGAGCGGGGGCAGTCGTAGCGGGCGAGCGCTTCTTGGATTCCAAGGCCCTTTCGGACCCAGCTCCCCAACCCGTCGTCAGTCAATTAACCGCTCAGAACCCTATTACTTCAGCTATCGGTCGGAACGGCGAGAACTTTATTGCTGATGCCGCCCAGCGCGTGGGCCCAGCGGTAGTGCGCGTCAACTCCTCCCGCACAGTCAGTCAGAATTTACCGCCCATCTTTAACGATCCAGGCTTCCGAGAATTCTTTGGCGATCGCCTCCCCTCAGAAGGTTCGCGGGTCGAGCGAGGCGTTGGTTCAGGGTTCATTGTGGACAAGAACGGTGTGATCATGACCAATGCTCACGTCGTCGATGGAGCCGATGAGGTTACAGTTACGCTACGAGATGGCCGCACGTTTGAAGGTAAAGTCCTTGGGGAAGACCGTGTCACGGATGTAGCCGTAGTCAAAATTGAAGCCGCAGACTTACCCACTGTTTCCCTGGGCAACTCAGACCAGCTCCAGCCTGGAGAGTGGGCGATCGCCATCGGTAACCCCCTGGGCCTGGATAACACCGTTACCGCAGGTATTATCAGCGCCACAGGCCGCAGCAGCGCTCAGGTAGGAGTTCCCGACCAACGGGCGAGTTATATTCAGACAGACGCAGCCATCAACCCTGGAAACTCTGGTGGGCCGCTTCTAAACGAGCGGGGTGAAGTCATTGGAATCAATACAGCCATTCGGGCCAATGCTCAGGGGTTGGGCTTTGCCATTCCTATCAATACGGCCCAGCGCATTGCTCAGCAACTCATTTCCACCGGGAAGGTTGAGCACCCGTTCCTGGGAATTCAAATGGCAACCTTGACTCCAGAGCTGAAGCAGAATATTAACGAAAGCAATGAAGTACCCTTCCAGGTTCAAGAGGATAAAGGGGTACTGATTCTAGAAGTAATGCCGAACTCCCCAGCGGCAAAAGCAGGACTACGAGCTGGAGATGTAGTACTTCGGGTGGGCGATCGCGACATCTCCAAATCCGAAGATGTGCAGGAAATCGTTGAAGGCACAGCCATTGGCAGTAACTTACCCCTCCAAGTACGACGCAATGGTCAAACTGTCTCCGTAACGGTGCAACCAGAGGCAATGCCTGAGCGATCGTAGTACAGGCCTAACCATCGGGGTATCTGGAATAGATGTATCTTCCTTGACTTAGACAGGCGGCCTTTAAGCCGCCTTTTTTTCGTTTATATCTAGAGCATTTATGTTGTGGTTAGGGTGTGAAGCACCCCAACCACAACATAAATGCATAAGTCCCAATTAAGATTCATCCTCAAAATCAATAAATTTACATAGGCTTCACTTATTCCCATAGATACTATTACTATGATGTACGTAGCCAACCTCTGGCTGCACCTACCTCAGTTCCGTAATTTCCAGGGCGACTACCCACTGTTTCAAGGTTTTTGCATCTCCTGAGTCTTCACCCTTGAAGACTTAAAACCTTGAAAGCAGGCGAGGCAAATCATTAAGCCAGGCATCAAAGTACTTTCTTCAGACCACGACTTGGGGCACTGCCATAATACCCACATCGTAGGGATGGTTTTAACCGTTCCTGAGATTTGGGCTGCTGTCAATTTGCCCTTAATCTCTAGCCAGGATTGTATTTATGGACTCTCTGTCATCTGAGACCCTGCGTTTTAATCCATACGCCTTTGCGATGGATAGTAGCAATGTATGCACCCTTTCCCCTCAACCGGAAATTACCTCTGGCTTATCTTGTATGAAAACTATGGTGGGCGATCGCCCGACTCAACTGGCGCCTACCCTAGTTGTGTTTGATAGCCGTGTAGCGGACCTGGAAGTACTCTACGAGGGTTTGTTGCCAGAAACTATTGCTTACACGCTGCATCCTCAGACTGACGCGCTTTCGGCCATAACTCGGTGGTTAGCAGAAACAGGGGCAAAGCGATTGGCGATCGTGGCCCACGGTGAACCGGGAGTGGTTCATATTGGTTTAAAGCCACTGAATTTGCAGCAGCTAGAAGCACAAGCTCATCTATTACAGGAATGGGGGGTAGAAGAAATTGCCCTCTACAGTTGTGAAGTTGCCACAGATCCATCTTTCATTGCCACCCTGGAAGACTTAACTAAAGCCAAAGTTGCTGCATCCCCTGACAAAGTAGGATCCTCAAAGCAAGGAGGTAGTTGGGAGTTAAATCAGAAGCTTAGTTTCTCTCCCTTCACAAGCAAAGCTCTAAAGACATATCAAAGCACTCTAGCCATTACCTCACTGACCCTTAATGGTGTTAGTACTCCTATTCCTGGTTCCAACTCGGGTTCAGGCACAGTTCCGACAGATACTCTTTTCACAGCTACTGACGCATCAAACGTTAACATCAACTACAGTTTCGACACAACAAGTAGCATTGGTGCATCTTTGTTGATGGCCATCTACAGTTCTAACGGAACTTTATTATATTGGCAGTCCTTCAGAAATACGGGTAGTGGTACGTCTTTCACTAGTAGCTTCAATTTAATGAATGCTCTAGGAAACTACAACGGCAGTTTTTACTTCACCTTTTGGCAAGGAACTACCAATCCCAATGCCCCCGCCTCTTCTAGGCCTTATAGTGGAGCAGTCGTCAGTTTTCCAACAAGTAGTAATAGTGGCTTTAATTACCGAGGACAAAGCGCAACTTCAGTTAGTGAGTCCAACATTGACTGGAACACTGCTAGTGCATATAACATCGGTACTAGTGTTTACTACAACACTGGCTTTGTCACAGTTAATAGCTTTAATGATGATGCTGGCTTTATCCAGGCCCCAGCAGCAGCTAATGGTACTACTACCGACGACACTACACCAGCCTTTAGTGGAACAGCTCCGGCCAACACCCAGATCACTATTAACTACACTGGGGCAGCTTCAGGTTTGGCAACAGTAACCTCAAATGCAAGCGGAGTTTGGAGCTGGACTCCTACTTTAAGCACTAATGGTACCTATAACGTTACTGCCTCCTTCAACAATGGCGGCATCACTGCCACTAGTAACAGCTTCACCTTTACCCTTGACACCATTGCTCTTGCTCCAGGCGTTGCCCTTATAAATGATACGGGTAGCTCCAACACGGACAGGATCACCAACAATGCGGCACTCACCTTATCCAATTTGGAGACAAGTGCTACTGTCCAGTACAGCACCGACAATGGTCAAACCTGGACAAGCAGCTTTACTCCAGCACAGGGAAGCAACACCGTTCTGGTCAGACAAGTTGACGTAGCTGGCAATAACTCTACCTCAACAACCTTTACGTTTACCTTTGATAACGTCGCTCCGACTGCTTCCACATTGGGCTTGGCACTTGATTCTGGTAGTTCCAACAGTGACGGCGTCACCAACTCCGGTGTCGTTAACGTCTCTGGATTGGAAGCAGGCTCCATCCGTGAGTACAGCATCAACAACGGCCAAACCTGGACAGCCTTCTCTGGCGCTGGCTTCACGCTGAGTGCTGACGGTGCCAAGTCAGTGATTGTGCGTCAGACGGACTTGGCAGGTAACATCTCCACCTCCAACCCCTTCAATTTCACCCTCGATACTACCGCTCCAGGGGCAGCTGCCTTGAGCCTGGCCCTTGACTCTGGTAGCTCCAACAGCGATCGCATCACCAATTCTAGTGTCGTTAACGTCTCTGGATTGGAAGCAGGTTCCATCCGCGAGTACAGCACCAACAATGGTCAAACCTGGACAGCCTTCTCTGGCACTAGCTTCACACTGGGCGGTGACGGTGCCAAGTCAGTGATTGTACGTCAAACAGACTTGGCAGGTAACATCTCCACCTCCAACCCCTTCAATTTCACCCTTGATACCTTTGCTGCGGCTCCAGGTGTTGCATTAAGCAGCGATACAGGCTCCTACATTGATAGAGTTACCAACAAGGGCGACCTAGCCATTACGGCTGAAAATGGGGCCACAATTCAGTACAGCACCGATAATGGCCAAACCTGGACGAGCAGTTTTACCCCTGTAGAAGGCAATAATACCGTCTGGGTACGGCAAACTGATACGGCTGGTAATATTTCTGCCTCTACTAGTTTCAGCTTCACCCTGGACACGATCGCCCTACCTCCAGAAGTTGCCTTGGTCTATGACACAGGCACTTCCAATAGCGATAAAACCACCAACTATGGTGTCCTGTCGGTTACACCTGTCACTGGAGCCATGATCGAGTACAGCACCAACAATGGTCAAACCTGGATCGGCAGCTTCACCCCTGTAGAAGGCAACAACACCATTCTGGTCAGACAGACTGATACAGCTGGCAATATTTCTGACCCTACCAGTTTCAGCTTCACGTTAGACACAACCATCATTGCTCCGGGAGTGGTACTGGCCAATGATACGGGCTTTTCCAGCAGTGACAAAATCACAAGGGATGGAGCCCTGAGCATTGCGGCTGAAACCGGGGCAACAATTGAGTACAGCTTCAATGGAGGTGGAACCTGGACCCATAGTTTTACTCCTGTTGAGGGCAGTAATACGTTTTTAGTGCGGCAAATAGATGCTGCAGGTAATACCTCTACGGTTACCTCCTTTTCCTTTACCCTGGATACTACTATTCAGGCTCCAGGAGTGACACTGGTCCAGGATACAGGTACATCTAATAGCGATCGCATCACCAGCAATGGAGCGCTGGCTATCACCGCAGAAAATGGTGCTCGGATTGAGTACAGCCTGAATGGCGGCAATACCTGGACAACTAGCTTTATTCCCGTTGAGGGGCTAAACACAGTTCAGGTCCGTCAGATTGACGTAGCAGGTAATGTCTCTGTCGTCACCCCTCTCAACTTTACCGTCGACACGATTGCCCCCAATGCTCTGGCGATCGCCCTGACGAACGATTCAGGCAGCTCCGGAGACAACATTACCAATGACGCCAACTTAACGGTATCTGGAATAGAGCCGGATGCAAATGTTGAGTATAAGATCAACAACGGTGATTGGTCTTCTGTCTATCTGACACCTGTTACGGATGGTGATTATGTCGTTCAGGTTCGGCAAGTTGATCAGGCTGGCAATGTTTCTAATCCGGCTTCCGTTGCCTTTACCCGTGATACGACAGCTCCCGTAGCTCCAGCAATTGGGGCGATCGCAACGGATAACATCATTAACGTTGCAGAAGCTGTAGCCGGAGTTGAGCTCACGGGTACTACGGAAGCAGGCTCTCAAGTTAGCCTGATTATGGGTGGGCAAACTCGAAATGCCGTTGTCAGTGGGACAACCTGGAGTTATACCCTTACCAACGCTGACCTGACCGTGTTGGGAGAAGGAACAGGCAAAACTATCACGGTTCTATCAACCGACAGAGCCGGAAATACGACTTCCAGTATCTCTCAGCCTTTTAGCATCGATACGACTACTGTAGAAAAACCCGTTATTGCGATCGTTTCTGGAGATGACCGCATCAGTCTGGATGAGAAGGGCCAGGGTACTACAATCTCAGGTACCGCTGAAGCTAATAGCATTATTAGTCTTAGCTGGGGCAACACCACGGTAACCATTCAGGCTGATGCAAATGGAGCCTGGAGCCAAGCTTTCACTCCAGAGCAAATACCTGATGATGGGTCGACAGTGATTAATGTTTCTAGCCAAGATGCGGCTGGCAATGTGAGTGCGATCGCCAGCCGTACCGTCCAGGTTGATACGGTTATTGTGGCGCCCACTATTAATGTCGTTTCATACGACGACCAGGTTAACTACGCAGAAAAGATGAAAGGGGTTGTCCTATACGGCACCGCTGAGCCCGATAGCTATGTCACGATTGTTTGGGGTGAAACGACCCTTACCAGCCGGACAGATACCAATGGAAAGTGGGTCCGTGTCTTCCCTTCAACAGAAATCCCTACCGGTAGTAACACAGACCTCAGCACTATCAGCGTAACAACACAAGATGATGCTGGTAACATCAGCTCCACAGTTACTCGCTCAGTGCATATCGATACTGTGGTTCCAGATGCTCCTGCAATTATCGACGTAATAGATGATGTGGGCTCTATCCAGGGTTCTGTTGCCAACGCCGGTCGCACAGATGATACAACCCCAACCTTTGTCATTGGTTTGAATAATAGTCACGGTGCAGGCGATGTTTTACAGCTCATCAATGGTTCTACTGTGCTCGCAACCAGGGTTTTGACCAACCAGGATATTGCCGACGGAAGTGTTTCGCTAACGTCTACCGCCTTGCTCGATCGATACTATGTGATTACAGCTCATATTAAGGATATGGCTGGCAATCAAAGTGTATTGGCTACAAACCGGGGTCTTACCGTAGACACCATCGCAAATACTCCAAATTTCTATTTGGCATCGGATTCTGGCATCTCCAACGCAGATAAAATTACTCGCTCTGGGTTGGTTTATGTAGCCGGGATCGAGGTGGGTGGAACCTGGCAATATAGCATTGACGAAGGACAAAATTGGATTACAGGCACTGGCGCAAGTTTCACGCTAACGGGTGACGGCCTTAAGAAAGTTATCGTGCGTCAAACCGACGTAGTCGGTAACACCTCAACCTCAACGCCTACTCCCCTTGTATTCACCCTGGATACCACGATCCCAACCGGCACGGTTATTAGTAGCTATGCCACTACGAGTGAGACAAACACTCTAACCCTGACAGGTAAAGCTGAGGCAGGTAGTACAGTATTCATCAACGTAGGGAGTACAACGCTAGGAACCACTATTGCCACAGGTGATGGTAGCTGGAGCTTTGATGCAGTTGGCAGCCTGGTCGGAGGTAATTATTCTGTTCTTGTCAGAGCAATGGATGTTGCAGGCAATAGTAGCGTTTTTGCTACAGCCAGGGTTGTTGCTGGTGACGGGTTGGACAATACCCTGACTGGAGCAGCTAATGCGGATATCGTCGTAGGCTATAGTGGCCGCGATTTGCTCAATGGCAGTGGTGGCAACGATCACCTTTTTGGTGGAAATGGGGATGATACTCTCGTGGGCGGTGTCGGAGCCGATCTGCTAACAGGTAGTTTTGGGGCTGACACGTTCAGGTTTAATTTAGCTGACTCACTGTTAAGTAACATCGATCACGTCACTGATCTGGAGATCGGTATCGATTCCATTGATGGGCCTACAGCCGTAGATTCATCCAGAATTTTTAATGCAGGGGCGATCGCGACCTTAACAGAAAGTGGAATCAGTGCAGCACTAACAACGAGCAATTTCTCTGCCAGTGGAGCTGCGGTTTTCACTGTTGGGACTCGTACTTTTGTCGCCCTCAATAATGCGACAGCTGGATTTTCCGCCACAACGGATGCCATTGTCGAGATTACGGGCTATACCGGCAATTTGAATAATTTGTCGATCATTTAGTTTTACATCTTGTACTAAGCTTTAAAAGCCTAATTTTGTCATCGTGATACGACGGCAAAGCTAGGCTTTTAGAGTTTGATGCAAAATGGAATATAGCACTACTAAATAAGTTGTGAGAGAGGCGAGCAAAGCCCGCCTCTCTCACAACTTATTTCACAAATAATTTAGGACTGCTATATCAAATCCCATTCAATAACTATAGAACCGAAATATGGAATGTACACAGTGCATAGCACCGTGTACATTCCAGACGAGTATTATTTCAATGCCGTGGCAGGTTCGGTCGAGACTCCCGATCAATCCAGTCATCAGATGATTCATAGCCTAACCGAATTAATAGGGCACCCGCTTCCTGGTGAAAAAACTCGCGATCGGCTCGGGTAAAGTGTTGCTGCCACCGCTGTTTCTTTTGTCCTTTGTAAAATCCCAAAATTGCTGTGCTCTCTGGTCGCTGAGCTGTAAGGCGGTTCCAGCGGCTTTGCCAAATGTTTTGGTAGGGCCGAGGTAACAGGGGTTCGTGAAATTTCGGGGTTAAATCTAGCACTTGACCCAGGAGCGTTAAGGTTTCAAACGGCTGGCGTAAAACTTTTTCAAACTGCAATGGGGTAACATCCGGTTCGGCTAGCCAGCGCTCAACATGCTCAACCCACCGTCGAATCCAGGTGCGTTTGAGATCTGGTTGCCGCAAAAACTCACTCAGAGAGCAACGACTAGGGGCATGGAAACTTTGCATATAAAGATGAAACGAACATAGAACATCCCGCCCATCTCGAAAAATGTATAATCGAGTCGCTTCCGTTTTAATCCAATCAAACCACTCTGGGTCTTGCTGAGACAGCGCCGTCAAAGTGGGGTGATCATGAGTTTTGAGAATAGGTCTTTGGCTACGTTGAAGAACCCCTAATGCCATTGCACGCTCCATTTTCTGGGTAGATACTGTTAGCCCCTCTAAAGGTAGATAAAGATGTCCTAGTGACTCTCCCGGATATTTCCAGGATGCACATTCATGAAACTGTTTCCGTAGCAAGTCAATCGTAAGATGAGTGCCTGAACGGGGATGGCTAGCAATTAAAATAGGTTTGCCAATATTTGCGAAGGGTGACATGACGATCGATTCCTTATGGACTCCCCATAGATGAAGGCTACTAGCTGTCAATTGTGGTCCACGATAAAACAACAGCGCACATACAAGACCCGTTAAATGTCACAGCAACCAGGGTTTATAGTTCAAAGTGTAGGTTAGATGAGGCGATCGCTTTCCAATCACTCGTGCCGGGTTTCCAGCGACAATAGTGTAAGCTTCAACATTTTTGGTGACAACGGCTCCTGCACCCACAACCGCCCCCTCTCCAACCGTGATTCCTGGGAGGATGATGGCGCGATAGGCAATCCAGACACGATCGCCAATAACTACTTCTCCACCCTTGTCGGCGAAATCCGGAGAGTATGGGTCGTGCCCCAGGGTCAGAAGAGTCGCTTCAGGGCCAATCGATACATCATTACCAATATGAATGGGGTAAGTTCGGCCATCAAATAAACAGCCAAAATTGAGAATGGTGCGATCGCCCAAATATACTTTTCTTCCATTTAAAAACCGACATCCCAGTTGCACCGAAACACCTGTTCCCATGCCTCCCAAATATATCTCTAGATAAGCATTGCGGATGGTACGAGAAGGAATTTTACCAACCATCTGGTTGTAGCTATATTGCATGATCTGGCCAACTGTTAGCTTCCATGTCATAAGTGAGTCGTTTCCAACAAATGGAATATCTATCTTTTCCAGCTGGCAAAAAAGTCCCTCATACTCATCAAAATCTGATCTAAGACAAGGGTCGGCCAGATTTCAAACTAAATCGATGAAGTATCAAATTTAAACTTTTGGCTCAGCTTTAAGCTTGGCTTTTCAACAAATTGATAAATAAAATGAGCAGCTGCAATGCTAACAAGGAAAGCTAGAAAAAACCAAATTAAGGCCATTACAGAAGAACCACCACTTAAACGATAACCAACATTAATAAGGCTCATTCCAATAGGAATGTGTACTAAGTAAAAGCTATAGGAAATTTTGCCGAGGTACTGCTGCCATCTATTATCCAACCAATGATCTAATTGATTTCCTAAAGAGGCAAGATAAATACTTAAGCCAGTAATTAAGGTTGCCAGTATTCGAATATCCCAGTGATGGACTAGGGGCACTATCATTATGGCAATATAAAGCCAGTAAAAAGTTGTATGAATTTTCTTTTCCAACACCCACCATGTTAAGGAACCCATAAAAAACATATACCAGTAGGGATATAAAAATGATTGTATTGACTCTTGAGAGGTTGTCCTTAAAATCAGTGACCCAAGAAACAAAACAAAAAAGAGTAAAGGACTGAAAAAACTAGATAAATTGGATTTCTTTTTAGACAAGCGCTGATCAATACTTATAAGGATAATAAATACAAAGTAGAATTGAATTTCCAGACAAAGTGTCCAAAAAACGGGCACAATATTATCCATATTGAGGACGTTCTGAAGATAAACAATGTGAGCCAAAACCACACTTGATGATGGCAGGGCAGCAATGCGATCACTTAGAACTAGATTGGAAACCCCTTTAATAAAAAGAGCTAAAGCAATCGTTATCCAATAAGGAGGGCTCAGGCGCAAAATGCGGCGTAGTGCGAAGTTACCCAGAAAAGCCAGTGTGATCTCAGATTCTCTTAAGCTATAGGCAATAACAAACCCGCTAATAACGAAAAAAACTTCTACGCCCAGCCAGCCATACGATAACAGCAAGCCAAAGGGAGTAGGAATAACTTTAGAGAGGGGTTCATGTAACGGGCTTCCCAGATAAAAGTGGTATCCAGCAACGGCTAATGCAGCTATTCCACGCAATCCATCAATCAACGTAAATCTATGCCGTATTTTGCCTTCGGGCTGTTTTTCTAAATCAATCTGCTGATTAATACTCATTCTTAATGAATTACATTTCCATCGTTTCTTGCTGCCCAGGAGATTCTTGAAGTTTCAAAGAAGCCTGGGATTGTAATTGAGGGTATATGCAAAATTGGGCGATCGCTCTCCAAGGGCACGTGCCGGATTGCCAGTAACAAGTGTGTAAGGTGCCACATCTTTAATTACGACAGTTCTTGCACCCACAGCCACCCCCTCCTCAATTGTGATTCCTGGAAGAAAGATGGCTCGATAGGCAACCCGAACGCGATCGCCTGATCTGTACAAGCCAACTGAGTTCAATCAGAATCTTAAGCGTAGACATAGGATGGTGTGCTCCATGAGCATACGTAGCAGTTGATTTACAACATTGATTTCAGAACACGTTCAGCATTCGTTTTCCAGGAATAGTCCATCAAGTAGCCATCCCAGCAAGGTTCCAGGGAGCCCCGTAACCAGGTTTGCAGCCCTTGCTGGATGGCATTCACGGAATCTGGCTGCACCCAGAAGCCAAGCTTGTATTGTTCAACTACAGATTTCAAATTGCTTTCACCACTAGAAGCCAAACAGGGTTTGCGGAATACCGCTGCTGTATTCAGGACTCCACTG
Source organism: Leptolyngbya sp. PL-A3 (assembly GCF_039962325.1). Taxonomy (NCBI): domain Bacteria; kingdom Bacillati; phylum Cyanobacteriota; class Cyanophyceae; order Leptolyngbyales; family Leptolyngbyaceae; genus Leptolyngbya; species Leptolyngbya sp. PL-A3. Next base: position 42,229 of record NZ_JAMPLB010000016.1, on the reverse strand, counting down.
GCGGATCGAAAGCTCTCACTGTAGGTCAATAGCACCAGATCAGTTGCGGTAAAGAAGCTTGCTACATCAATATCAGGAATGAAATCCAGGTGCCAGCGGATACGATCGCCTACCCCACACTTTTCCGCCAGTTGTTGATAATACCAAGCAGGTTTCTGCTGGCTCGATTGCTCCTTGCCAGCCACAAGGAGATAGATATCAGGAATATTGACGATCGCCTGGATAACGAGGTCTAAGTTCTTGTTATCCCGAATATGGCCAAAGGCAAGTAGAACTTTGGCCTCTACTGGCAAGCTAAACCGCCGCCTCAGCTCCTCGCGAGACATCGGTACAGATGGAAAAGGATATGGCCCGTGGGGAATTACAGTTGTCCGGAGTTGTGGCATAGGACGGACGGTTTCTAGGGCAATGACTTCATGGACAAAAGCTTCTCGCAGGAAGGAATAGCCACAGGCAATAGACCAGCGATGCCACCAATATGGCCCCACTACAAAATCCCTTACGGGATCATGAACAATCGCTCCAAAAGTCTTTCCTTCCTTTGCTAATCGAGTTAAAGAGCCAGACCATAGGGGAGCCAGATACTCTGAATAACTCCCCAATAAGATGGACTGAAATGGATGCTTTTGAATCGTTTGAGTTAATTGTTGAATATTAAATAGAGTTACACGAATGTATTGAATACCTCTAGTAATTTTATTTGAGGATCGTTGGCTGCTCCACAGGTCTTGCAAGTAAGGCAAAACTTTGTAATTTGATTCCGGCCCGATTGGATAACTGGCAGTTGTCAGCAAATACACCTCGGTCCCCAAACCTACCAAAGCATTTGCCTGCTCATGGGCGTAACGAGCAATTCCCCCATAGCTAAGTGGCAAATAGTAAAGAAGCTTCATTGTTCAGTGACCGTTCCATTTGTCATCTTGCTTAGAAAGGCATAATCAACTTAGGGTTTTAGCATAGTCATAAATCGCATACTCGAGGCTGTACTTTTCCCGAAAAGCAATAGCAGCCTCACTGGACGACATCTCACACCTGAGGGTTGTATTGACCTGAGGAATTTTTACAGGTTCAAACCCCAACTTATCAGCTAATTTATTAAGAGATTCTTGAAAGTTCTCTAAGACACAGACGTGAACAAAATACTTATCAATAATACCCTTAAAATTTTCGGCTTTTAAATTCCATGGTAGTGATTTTAGAAGGAAGAAATCTCTTTCCAAAATCCATTGATCCAAACTATTAAATTGAAATTCATCTCGTTTCTGCCCATTCCAATATAAAGAGTTATCCTCAATCATTCGCTTTGTATAGTGGTACAAAGAGATATGCATCTCTAGAGGATCTCGTAAAACCATAATAAATTGGCTGGCTTCGGGGTAAAAATCGAACACATTTTCTCCAGTGTTATAGTCACTAAAGTGGCCGTGAACACACTCGGGTTGCTTTGTCGGTCTTAAGAAGCCATAGGTCTTCCCCAACGGAACTCTCCGTGGAACTTCATTTCTTCTATGATTTTTGTAATGAAAGTAAAAGCCGCACCCCAAGGTTCTCTGAATTTGAAAATCTAGGCTACCAATGGATAGTATTCGTTCTAGTTTTGGGCGGTTTCTTAAGATAGGAAACTTTCTTTTGTTAAACCAAGTCGCCAGAACATATTCCAGACTAGAACCTCCTGTTTTTGGAATATGTAAGGAGAATAGCGGTTGATCAGGGTTGTAGATTTTCATCGTCTATACAGTTCAGATAATTCAAATGACCTGTGCGGATTCTAGGGCCTTTACCTGCCTTAGTCGTTCTCGACATTGATGACAGCGATTAAAGCCCATTAAGAATCCCTTCCAGTAACCCAGTACTCCTGATACTTTGATCAGATATTCAAAGATCAAAATTTTGAGCCAGCTTCCTGAACCACCCTGCTCTCGAAAATGTTTAACAGCAGGTAGCAAACGCCACATCCGTAATATAAAACTGAGGCTGGCAGCTACCATCAAAAGAACAGCCATTCCCTTAAAATGCGGCAGTAACAGTAGGAACAATCCAATACTGAATAGGCCATCAAATAGCAGCCTTCCGCCTGTTAAAAGCCCGTAGTCTAACCAGATTCCGGCTTCTCCGCCTCCCCGAAAATTACGGCGAGATTCCTTCAAGAACGAACGTAAGGTTACAGGGCGTTGCCAGTGACAGCGAGGAATAGGAGCACAGGCAATCTGGTCTGTAGTGTTATGCAGCAGCAGGGCAAACACCATATCGTCTCCGGCCAAAGTCAAGTCTTCCGGATAACCACCAATGTTTTCCCAAAGTTGTTTGCGGTAAGCGATCGCCCGTGACGATGCATGAGCTTTGGGCGTTGCAATAAAGCGCAACCCCCTATTCAAGCAATAATCTACTTTGGCCCAATCACTCTCCAACGTATCCCATGGCACATCCCAACTGCCCATCACAGCTTGAGTCTGGGGATTCTGCACTAGAGGTTCTGTTAACTCCTCCAACCATTCTGGGTCCCAGGAGCAGCCGATGTCTGTGGATGCAATCAGATCATGGTGGGTGAGGGCGATCGCTAAATTTCGCCCCCGTGCCACGTTGCAACCCAATTCCTGATGACAGCGCAACAGGATTGAACCCGTCAATGCATAATCCTGTAATAGCTCCCAGGAACCATCCGTTGACCCCGCATCCGTGATGACAATTTCATCGGGTTGGCGGGTTTGGGCTTCCATCTGAGTAAAAAATACTTTCAGCCCCTCTATGTCATTCAGAACTGTCGAAACCAGGGAAATCATGTGTCTAACTCTCGGCAAACGACAGTCCAAAGCCTGATGTTCTGGCTAACACTGAGGAAGTATCCTCGCAGGGCATCATCCCACAGGAATCCTTGCCGTTCCCTGGCCCAATCTTCAATGCGATCAGCCAGGGTCAACGCAGCTTCACTATAGGAGCCAGCAGGGGGTAGGGGAGTTTCCAACAGGGGTAGCATATCGTCGATCACAACCATGCCAGCCAGTTCGTGCCAGAGGTCTTTGTAGAGGTTGTGGGGCGATCGCCGATGCTCCACTACGGGGCTACCAATCCGCACCACATGGCCCATCGCTTGAACACACTTCTGTACAAAGAAGCCACTAAAAATATCACCAAAGCGATCCAGCTTCATGCCCCCTACCGGATGTCCCATCCGCACGTAGTAGTAAGCCGGAATGGCATCTCGAATCAGGGCCGTGTTCTGAGTATTGATTGGCATCAGAGTATCAGGCGCTAGCAGCACGCTCTGTTGAAATGCGGCCTCTGCTTCACAGCGGGTCACCAGGCGAGTTGCCGCATCAACATCGGGATCTCCAGACCACAGGCCTGCGTTAACGGCGACATAGCCCTGCTGGGAGGTGGTGTTTATCTGCCCGCAACGGGGATCTCGGCGAACATAGGGAAAGCCTCGAGCGTAAACCGTTCCAGGCCCATCGAGTGCAGGACAGTGAACCTGCATCAACGCACACAGGTTAAACCACCCGTTATATCCTGTAGCCATGGAAGCGGTTATCTGAGTTCCCACCTCACGATGTCCGTCTAAGAAAGGCCAATCTGAACGGGGGTAGTTGTCATCGTCAATCGCAATGATCACATCACAGCGATCGCGATAGGCCATCAAGAATCCAATATTTCGCCGGTTGTCACTATTCCAGGGAATTTCAGCAGCCAGTTCTGGAAAGGATAAGAGAAAGTCTTTTTGCGCATCTGGGCCTACATACAACCAGGGCAGTCCCTCTGCCCGGTAACGCTCAGCACGAAGCTCACATTCAATGGGTGTAGATAAATCGCCAATGATATAGAAACGAACCTGTTCTAACTCATGGCGGGTCTTAAAGTGCTCGTAGTATTCATCGAGGAATTCCCCGTGATAAATCGTTGTAACAACAATCCCAATGGTCATGATGGGTCAGCTTGAAGGTACACAAAGAAAGCGTTAGAGCAGAATTTCAGATTGTGTGGATTGAAACTCCAGCTCACTGGCAGACTGACAGAGATAAATAGCCTGGTAGTAATCCTTTCCTGAAAAATGAGCCGACTCTAAGCGGTGTTCTTGATAGCCCAGCTTCGTCAGAAAATCTTGTAGTTCCTCGACACTGCTACCAAACGCAGGCAAAGCAAAACCATGCACCTCAATCAGTAAGTGGGGTCGCCATCGCTGTAGCAGATTCTCAGCGCCTCGCAACACCTCCAGCTCCGCTCCTTCGACATCAATTTTGATTAGATGGATAGGGCGGTTCACCATCTCCCAGTAGTCATCCAAACGAACGTTCGCGACCTGAATGCTACGGGACTGTTCTGCTGTGCTTAAAGAGGCGGTTACAGGAATTTCTTCATCCGGCACGTGGAACGAAAGTGTTGCTTCTGTCTGATTTGAAACAGCGGATGGAACAATCAAAACTTGATGTTCAATTCCATTCAACGCAATGTTCCGCCGTAATAACTTTAAGTTGCTAGGAACGGGTTCAAATGCAAATACAAATCCCTGTTCTCCAACTTGTTTGGCTGCATGCAGGGTGTGTAATCCAAAGTTTGCACCTACATCTACAAAGACCTGGCCAGGATGTAGATATTGCTGAATGGCTTGAATAGCAACATCCTCCGCTTCCAGCTCCCATCGGCGCAAGGATTCATCAAACCGAACAGAGTGTTTGCCCAGAGTGCGCGGAACTCCGCGAAACCCGTACCACAACTTAAAAAAACTATCACGTAAGAACCGTGGAATCATGAAAGGTAAGGGCGATCGCCATCATTACTTCACTACCCTCTAGATACAGCCCTCATCGCGTGTGTCAGGACAAATGGGTAGCCAGTTGGGAAAATAGCCGCAGCCCTAAAAGATATCGCAACCGCATAGAAGGTTTAGGCTGAGGGGCGATCGCCAGGTATTGTTGCAGATAACTACGGGCTAACTGAAGCGTCTCTTTAGCGACTGCATCATGCTTGGCCTTGAGTGCCTGTTGATAAAGTTGGCTATAAAGACGAGTTAAGCTTTCACACTGTCCGGCCGTTAAGGGAGAGCTGCGCCTCTGGCAATCTTGCAGGTTGTCGCTTACAGCTGCATGAAGCCCTGTAAACCACTTTTCAACATCCCGGTTTTGTGTGCGGCAGTGAGGGGTGTGTATGCGATATAGGGCTCCCTGGCAGGCACTATGGGCAACTAGATAACGGCTCACCAGACGGAACCAGAAAGCCAAATCTTCCCCCAGAAACCCATCCAATGCCTCTGGCCAGTGGCACTCAGGGAGGAGCGCAGAACGACGAATCATAGCCGCATGAACGGCCCAGGGAACGAAAGCGATCGCCCCATCCCGCAATTGTTGTAGAGATTGCCCTAAACCCGCAGGCTGTTTTACAACCCGTTGTTGTGGCGCGTCGTCTTGAAACTCCTGCCATCCTGCCGCCACTATACTGGCTGTCGGGTGTTGCGTAACCGTTTGTATCTGTGTTGCCAGATAATCCGGTTCCAACAAATCATCAGCATCCAGAAATAGTACCCAGTCACCCACGGAGTGCTTGAGACCAAAGTTGCGGGCTGCTCCAGGGCCACGTTGGGGCGATCGTAGCAATTGCAGCCGAGTCTCTTCAATATTTTTTACTTTATCAACACTATTATCAGTGGAGCCATTATCGACGATTAAAAGCTCCCAATTCGAATAACTTTGGGCCTGCAAGGATTGTATTGTTTCTACAATGTATTGCTCCTTGTTGAAAAGAGGACAGATTACGGAAATTTTGGGGCTCACTTCATCACATAAAGCATTACCTTGAATATCATTGCCAAATTTCATAACTTCTAAAATTCTCCAAAGCGCGATCTTGAGCAGATTGAAGAGATAGCGTGGCGTCGAGAACCTGAGTTGTCAAGAACTTGGCAAGCGAAGTCTGATAGGACTCAAAATCAAAATCCCTTAGATCCAGAAAGAAATCATTTTTCAGACCAATAGTATCTGCAAAATCTCGGCATTTCTGGTGATAACTTAAAATTAACAATGGAAGTTGATTAGCATAAGCAAAAACACTTCCATGCAGACGCATGGAAACAACATGCGTGCATCTTTTTAAAGCATTAAATGTTTCAATGGCATCACCATTATGCCTGTAAATATGGATATTATCAGCTGTAGGAATAGCATCCAAGAAAGCTTGACAAACTAACCGATCATCGTAATTAGGATTTGTACATAACGCATATAGCTCTATATCTGCATCATACTCTTTAGATATTTCATATGTATGTTCTGCAAATTTTTTAATATACGTCAAATCAGTTGAAACTGTCTTTTCAGTCAACACATGAAAAGCAAGCGGAACAATCCCGATCTTTTTCTTGCCAGGAACAATTGAAGTGTTTTTTTGAGGCACGAAAGGCATTAAAGCTGCCAGATCAAAAGATCGAGAAAAGGGACAAGATATATTTCTAGAGATGGCCCAGTTATATGAATAGTCGTCCCGAAAACCGACATAAAGCATTCGATTCATCAATTCGATAACTTTGTCCTCATGGTCGTTTGACTTAAATGGTCCAACTGATACTCCTAAAGCTAAAGGCTTATGTGAGCTGAAATAAGGTGTACTTAAAATCGAATGAACTGATCCTTCATTAAACAGGCTACCGCCCGCCAGAATAAAGTGTTTGGAGCGTGATAGATAGTATGACCTTCTCAGCCGGCTTAAACCCGGAATAGTAATACCTGAAATTTGAACTGTCTTGATCCCATATTTTTCAGTTAGAGTTCCAGACTTATCAGCCTCTAGAACCATTGATTCAGCATGACAGTACTTCTGCAACCCCCAGTTAACAACAATGGCAAAAGCATCATCTCCAGCATTGAGGTTGCCATGCCATCCATGAACATAGTAAGTTTTCATAGAGATTCAAATGGAAGTTTCCTGGTGGGCTTATTCATTCTTTCTGTAAGCAAAAACTAACATATCCTGAAATTTTTGTTTCTTGAAGGGCCCATCGATATAGGCAGAAACTTGATAACCAAATCCATTAGATTCCAATATAGAAAAAACTGTTGAAAGAGTATCATGATCTTGCTTAATATGATGATGATACTCAATCACCATTTCTTTTATAAGAGGGAGCTTCTTCTTTTCATCCAGTTCCTTCAAAACAGCAAGTTCTGCACCTTCAATATCTAACTTTAAAAAATCTACTTCTGAGTTTATATAGCGTGACAAGCAAGTTGTTTCAATAGCCGTCGAGCATGTTTCATTACCCTGAAATCGCTCTTCAAGAAGACTCATCGAGAGACTTCCTGAACGATTGGAATTATAGAACAAAGGACGGATTCCCTCATCTTCAGCAAGACCTAAGTTAAAGACTTCGACATCTCTGAGATGATTGTTTTTAATATTGTTTGCAAGTATTTCAAATTCTACTTTTGAAGGTTCAAATCCAATAATTTTAGACTTCGGATATATCTGCTTAAAGTATAAAATTGACATCCCTATATTGGAGCCACAATCAATCACAATTGGATCTTCCTTCTCAGTATAAAAATAATAGTTCTGTTTTGAAAAAATTTCTTCAAATAAGTATTTGAGTGTACGAAGCTCTAGATATTCAATCTCATATCCTAAAATAGGTAGACGATTATCTATTTTTGAACCGGGAGAATTATTTAGTAGTAGTTTTATGCTTAAGTTAAAATATTCTTTTGCTATGATATTGGAAGGCAATCCTATTGATTTTTTTCCACTTAGATACCGAGTATTTCTAAAAATTTGAATGAAATCAGCAACAATCATTTTTCCTCTCCTACAGACAGTATTTAAGTAACAACCATTAATACTTTGTCATTCAGCCTTTTATCTATACTTTGGCTAACAGCTTTCCAAGCTCATCATTCATTAAATTGAGGGGAATTGTTAGCCGTTCCTGGCATAGCTGGAAGTTATGTTCAGCATCCTCTTTAGACCAAACCATATCTCTTGTTGTCTCTTCCATCATCTTAAAACGAAAGCCCTCATAAACAGAGGTATAGTTTTGAATAATAGGTATTGCGCCGCAAATAGCAGATTCAAAAAATCGGTAGGTCCAAACAAAATCTCCATCTGGGCATAAAGTAAATTCAGAATTAGCTAACAACTTAAAATACTGGTTATCCCAAGATTTCAAAGGAAACTTACGTCCATTTTCAGATGACCAAAATAGAATATCTTCGCTCTGAAGGACAACGTCTCTACGGGAAGCTCCTAAAAAAAGTTTTTGAATTCTAGAACTTATTTTTCCTCTCTTTTTCTGACCATCAAAAATTTTTAATGGTTCTATAGCCTCTAGATGCCTGTTTTTGATCCAGTCTTCAATTATCTTTCTCCTGGAAGCAGTTATCAGTCCAGAAAAAGTAAATTTGTGCTGTCTATTAGATGCCCACAAACTTTGACAGTATTGGAAAATCTGGTGAGGAAAAATCAAAGGTCGGCTGAGGGTACCAATCCTAGTTTCTGGTTCATGATGTAATACTTCAATATGAGGCTTCTGTAATATCAGTAGATTTTCAGAAGGGCAGTCATAAACATAATTAATGTTAAATCGCTTCCTTAATTCTGAAAATTTTTCTGTATGTTCGGGTGGAACAAAAATTTTGTAATCAGATTCCATAAGAGCGTGTAGAAGACGTATGGACTGAATGAGGTCGAAAGAAACATTAACTTGTAATACTTTCATAGAAAACTCAAGACTCTAGATTTAGATCTCACGCCTAATTCTTCACGAATATTCCCATTTATGAGGAATTTCAATAAATCCATTCTTCTGATCGAAGAGATAGCCTGTGCTATAAACATCTGAAGGTTCAATAAGCAGCTTTATCAACCGTTCAATAGTAAAGTAGCGTTTAACAGCAACTTGAGCCAGGCTTAAATCAAAATAATAGGTTCCTCCCAACAATGGAAGATACGGGATTATTAACGTAATGCTGCCATGTCCTTTTTCGATATCTGGCATATGTCCCGAGATAGTTGGAGATGAATGCAATTCGAATAGCTTTATGTCTGTTGCTGTCTTACAAGCTAGTATAAATGATGGATAAATTACTTTTTCTTGAGACAAATAATCTATCTGAATTTGCAGGCTTTTCCCTGTTGTAATGGTTTTAATTTCGCTACCATTTTGATCGACTAGATTTATGTTTTTTATTTCAAAGAAATCATTAATTTTCTTAGGATAAACATCGTTAATTTGAATATTCTGGTTATTTCCAAAGCTTGCATCGGAATGAATATTTTCTTGATAAAACTCGATACTTTTATCTACTACACCTTGAAATAGAAGGTCTCCATTTTGTAGGAAGAAGCCATAATTGCAGAGCTTCTTAATAGCAGCTACATTATGGCTAACAAATAGAATTGTTCGTCCTTCATTTTCAGCGATATCTTCCATTTTGCCTAAACACTTCTTTTGGAATGCTGCATCTCCAACCGCTAGCACTTCATCAATAATTAAAATTTCAGGTTCGAGGTGGGCAGCAACGGCAAACGCTAGGCGCACATACATGCCCGAGGAGTAGCGTTTGACGGGGGTATCCAGAAATTTTTCAACTTCGGCAAAAGCAACAATTTCATCAAACTTGCGACGAATTTCGGTTCTACTCATGCCGAGAATGGCACCATTTAGAAAAATGTTTTCGCGGCCTGTGAGTTCGGGATGAAAGCCTGTGCCAACTTCCAGAAGACTGGCAACGCGGCCTTTGATGCGGATACTGCCCGTACTGGGTTCGGTAATGCGACTGAGGATTTTGAGTAAGGTGGATTTTCCGGCTCCGTTACGACCGATGATACCGATGCGATCGCCCGCATTTACCTCAAATGACACATCCCTCAGTGCCCAAAACTCCTCCTCATTCCGGTTTGCGCTCTGAGGCTTGAAGGAGCTTAACGGATTTAGCCGCTGCAAAAAGGATTGTGTACGATGGGCAATCACATCGCGTAGGGCAGTGTACCGCTCCGGTTGTTGGTGGCGGAGACGGTAGTGTTTGCCTAAATTTTCAACGCGAATTACGGGATCGCTCATAACGTGGGGCGTTGCCCTAATAATGTCCTTCCCCTTTACAAGGAGCAATATGAAAAATCAGGAAAAATCAAGGCCATCCTGCGGAATCTGCGATCGCGCCTCTGTTGTAGAAAAACATAGTCGCTCATTGCTCCTTAGAGAACTTCACTTATGAAACGCCGTGTTGTGCATTTATTTCACCTGTTTGTCATTTCATTAGTTCGGACAGTTTTTCTGAAACCCTTGATTTTGCGTGTGCGAAGCGCACGCAAAATCAAGGGTTTCAGAAAAACTGTCCAGAGTATTGTCATTTGCTGTGTGATGGTAGTGGGATTAGTATTGAATAGCCCTGCCCTGGCTGAACCAATGGGAGCACTGGTGGGCCAACCCAGTATCGCCACCTCAATCGCTTCTCCAGGAGCCGCCAAAGATTTACTGGGCGGCGATGGTAAACCTGTTTATAAAAGCATTGAACCTGCTGTCAGCAAGCCTACCTCTGGCATTGACTACTTGAAGCAAGTATCCGATTCAATCAACAAATCCTTTGATCGGAAACAGATCAAGGGAAAACCCGACCACCTTCAAGTAGAGATTAAACTCCCAGCCAATTCCAAGTCTAAGAACATTAAGAAGGGTGGGTTACCCGTAAGCGATCGCTAACCTGTTTACACATTGACTCCCTTGTGATGAAGCTTTGTATGCCGTGCGTTCCTCACAAGGAAGTCGACCCACTATGACCCATAGCAATTTCCTGGCAATCAACTCATGCATACTGAGGAGAGCTCAAGATTTATGCTAAAACACCTGTGTCAAAGGACAATAACAGTGCTAGCCGTTTCTGGACTCATGCTCCTAAGTGGGTGCGGAAACGAAACCAGCTCAAACAAAAACGAAGCTGTTGTTCCTCAAACTGAGCCACCTGCTAACCCTGCACTATCTAAAAGCCTTGTTAAACCAGAGCATCAAAGTAAGCCGACTTTCACCAACGAGGAAACCAAACAGTACATGGTTCTGTTAGAACCCATCACTGATTCTGGTGACCTTAATCTGACCCTGATCACCCTGGAGACGAATGAAGAAACTTCAGTCGTCATCAACTGCACAGATCTGAAACAGAATGGCGATCGCGCTCTACTTCAGATCGGGCCACCCGATGGTCTGGAAGAAACTGTAGGTGACTACATTGATTGGTTCTCAGCTTCTTTCCGTCATTTCTGCGATGAGTGGAACGGTAGCCCTGCGTCACCTCAAGCAACGGCACCATCCCCTAGCGTGAGCCCACAAACAAGACCTCTACCCGAAACTCCAGCTGTACTGACATCCGAAACCCCCGATGCCAAAATCAATATTCGGAATGGGCCTTCTACCGCAGCACGGGCTTCAGCTTATGGCTATGCTGGAGATGCCATTGTATTGCTGGCTGAAGCGCAGGATGAGCAAAACGCTACCTGGTATCAGGTGCGATTTAACAAGTCCAAGCATGTTGGTTGGGTACGTGAGGATTTTGTCACGACCGAATTAGGGCGATCGCCTTCTCCCACAACTGGCTCTGACATTACATCATTGTCTGAAACCCCTGCTGAACTCACCTCGGATACGCCTGGAAGCCGAATTAATGTCCGCAGCGGTCCCTCCACCTCGGCCAGCTCATCTGCCTATGGCTTTGCTGGCGACCGAGTCGTTCTGCTGGCCGAAACCCAAGACAACCGGAATTCTACCTGGTATCAAGTCCGTTTTCAGGAGTCGAGGCATGTTGGTTGGGTACGTGAGGATTTTGTCACAATTGACCGGACACGCCCAAGTTCTATCTCAACACCATAACTCTTTGCTAGCGAACCTGATGGATTAAAGATGTTTTGAAGTGCCGCACAACACGTGGCACTTCAAAACATCCAATTTTTGTGCGGGAAACGTACACAAGAATGGTACTTCAGCAACTCGAGAACATGGAGCAGACTCTTGCGGTTTTCCTGCTCCAGCCCTACTGCCTGTGTTATTCCTAACCTGAACTTTTCAGAATCCTTGAAATTCTACTGGTATTTCCTCAAAAAAGCTCCTACTCTCGCTGATTCAACTCCAGACTTTTTCTGCAACGACATCCTCAAAAACTCGGTATATCGTGATGATGTCAAAGTTACAAAAGCAACAAGAGAGCCTCAAAGAACAAGGACATAAAAGAGGAGAAAGATAAGATTTATTTTCCCCTTTTTCGCCTGTTCCCGTTCACAAGCTTTTGACTAACTTGCAGTAAGTTACTTCAGCTTCATTACCTCAGGTAAGGCAGCTGAACTTGTACTGCGAAGACATGTAATTGAAAACACTGAAATTTTTAGGGGAAATGACAATGGCAGTAATAAATTTAGGCAACGGCGATGATAACACTTTTGGAACTCTTTTGACTGATACCATTTATGGAAATGGTGGCAACGATACAATATCTGCTTTAGATAGCGATGACGTCATTTATGGTGGCAGTAGTCAGACGGCTTTTAATAATGGTGCTTTTGATGGTAATGACCTGCTGAACGGTAATTGGGGACATGATTTAATCTACGGAGGTACAGGCAACGACCAACTCTTTGGAGGTTCGGGTAAAGATACTCTACATGGTGGTTACGGCAATGATTTACTCATTGGCGGCGGCGGTAATGACGCTCTCTTTGGTAATGAGGGCGATGACACTTTGATCGGTTCAGGTAAGGAAAATTCAGGCAGTTTGGGCATTTCAATAGGAAAAGGAGAAATTGACTATCTGAGCGCTGGAACAGCTGCCAATAATGGCAAAGATACGTTTTATCTAGGCCAGAAAGACCATACTGGTACGGCTCGTGTATTCTATGACGACCAGGTAGCAACAACAGCTGGACTTGCTGACTATGCACAGATTGCTTATTTCAATAAGAACGAGGACAAGATCAAGCTGGCAGGAAGCAAGTCGCTATACATCTTGAAGAACTCGCCGATCTCACTCGGTTTAGCGGACAAAGCGGATACAGGTGTTTATCTAAAAGGCACAAATGGTGCAGCTAATGAACTGATTGCAGTTATTCAAGATGTTGCGGTTGGGCAACTCAGCCTTGCTAGTGATTACTTCAAAACGATTTAGCAAGACTTGAATGCACAGAATAAAGCGGTGATTCAAGTTCGTCTTAACTTCAGAAAGGACAACTTTAAGCCAGCTAGCGGTAACCCAGACCTTAGCTGGCTGACATGATGAGCGATAGGCCAAGTGCAGTATCTAGTAGGCTGCGGCTTAAGTTTGCAACCTATGTTTTTGTATGGGGTGCGAAGCACCCCATACAAAAACATAGGTGATGGATTTCCGCCTCAGCGTACTAGATTGTTCGTTTCTGTGGAGCGCACTGATAGTGCCGGTCCTTATTCGTAAAAAAATACGAAAGAAAGAGCCTTCTCATCCTTTCTTCGAGATAATGAACGGAAAGTTCCGTCAAGGATTGGTTGGGTAGACCTACGCTAAAATGAGCAAACCAAATCATCGACAACGCGACCCTGCACGGCCTCGCCCGCCATCACCTAAAAAATTCGAGGTTGTACCCTGGGAAGAAAGCAATCGCTTTCTTCCCTTACGATGGTTTGAAACACTCCGTCTTTGTCTCCGTTCTCCTTCGCAATTTGGCTCGCTTATTCCGGGAGGTAACGTTAGGGATGCGTTTCTTTTTCTATTCATTTCAGCCGTTCTCATAAGCCCATGCGAACGGCTCAGATATGCGTTGGCGGGGCTTGACTCCGATCGCTCATTAGTAACCGATTTGGTGTCAGCTCTATTTGTTGTGCCCCTGCAAGCCTGCATTACAATGCTGTTCCTGGCTTTGGTATATTGGGCTGGCGCAACAGTACTAGGTGGCAGAGGTCCGTTTGGCCTGGCCCTTCGAGCCTGTGCATACACATTAGGAGTGATGGGCGTATTAGTTGCACCGCTCAATCTTCTGCTTGGGGTTGATACTGGGTTAGGATTTGTTGTTTCTTACAGCGTTGGGCTTATCCTTCTCGTGATTCAATGGCGAGTCTTTAAGGCTGTAGCGGAAAGTGGCTTTAAGCTTCCTGCTAGACGTTCCACCACTGCAGCGAGCGTGCCTTATGTCGTTATCGTCGCCATCCTTATCTTCTTTGCTGTTGTAGTAACAATACTAAGTATCTAATGCTCGGCGGCTTAAGGTTGCCACTAGACCTGCCAAATTTTTAGAGTGCGATCGCCACTTCCACTCACCAGTGTTGTGCCATCTGGCGTAAACGCCAAAGCATTTACATCCCGCGTATGGCCTGTCAACGTGGTGTTCAAAGTGCCTTGAGGCCATTGCCAAAGGCGAATGGTGGTGTCGCTGCTACCACTGGCAATGAGAGTGCCACCGGGTTGTAGGGCAATGCTTTTTACCCAATCAAGATGCCCAGTCAGAGTTTTGAGTTGCTTTGTTTCCAGCTCCCACAGCCGCACCGTATTGTCCCCGCCTCCACTAACAATGAGATTGCCTTGGGGGGCGATCGCAAAGGCCAGTACATCCTGGCTATGGGCAGACAGGGTTTGCAGGCATTTGCCTGTGGCAAGATGCCAGATCTTGAGGGTGTTGTTGCTGCTGCTAGTGACCAAGCGATCGCCCTCTGGGGTGAACTGAACCCCTGTAACTGAGCGCGTTTCCCGAAAGGTGCGGAGCAGCTTTCCAGTGTTGACGTTCCATAACCGCAGGCTACAATCGTCACTGCCGCTGACGATAGTTTGGCCTAATGGACATAACGCTACAACCAGAGAGGTGATGGAATCCGACGGATCATCAATTAACCGGATTAAACTTTGAGTCGCCACATCCCAAAGGCGAATTGTGTCATCCACCCCGCCACTCACTAATATACTTCCTGTCGCATTAAAGGCTAAGGAGGTAACCGCTTCACTGTGCCCCAAAAAGGTACCGATGACCTGGCGATGTTCTAACGACCAGAGTTGAATTGTTCTGTCAAAACTGCTGCTAGCGATGTACTGGCCGTTGGGATGCACCGCGATCGCTGTCACCGGCCCCCGGTGTCCACACAGCGTTTCTACACAGTGCCACCCAATATCCGGTGTAACGACATGAAATGCTTGAAAGAATTCCGTTGTGTGTTCCGCAGGCTTGACATTATTGGGGTCGAGGTCATATAAAATGCTGGCGGCTGATGTGTAGCGGTTATCTAAATCCCGTTCCACCATACGGTTTAGAATAGCCGCTAACTCATCACTGACGGGTTGTTGCAGATAATCTTTCCAGGCCCACTCCCCTTCTCCAAACGAGAACAAATCCACCGGAGAAATCCCCGTCAGTAAGTTGAGGCAGGTTACCCCTAAGCTGTAGAGATCGCTGGCATAGGTGGCTCGGCCCATCACCTGCTCTGGCGCGGCATACCCGGCACTGCCAATAGAGGTTCCCGTACGGACAAAGGCAGCACCTGCCATGGTTTTTGAGGCCCCAAAATCGACAAGGACCAGGTGATCATTCACCTTACTGTGAATCAAGTTGGCGGGCTTAATATCCCGGTGAATCACCTGCTGATCGTGAATAAACTGTAGGACTGGCAGTAAATCGCTTAATACTTGACGAATTTGTGCCTCATCATAAGGGCCGCGACGGTTCAAGACCTGTTCCAGCGTTGGCCCCTCAACATAGGTTTGGATTAAATACTCCTGTACCCCCTCAGAAAAATGAGCCAATAGATCGGGAATTTGAGGATGCTGCCCCAGAATTTGCAGGTTTTTGACCTCTCGCTCAAACAGTTCCGCAACCTTTGCCAGGCGATGCCGATTTTGACGATAGGGGCAGCATTGCTTTATAACACACAGGGGGTGGGTTGTTTCATGCAGGTCAATCCCTAAAAACGTGCGCCCAAACCCCCCTTGGCCCAATAACTTCATAGCCTGATAGCGGCTTTGTAGGGCGATCGCGGCCCCACAGGCCAGACAGAACCTGGCGTCATCGGGGTTATGGGGGTGGGCGCAATCCGGACTGAGACAGTAGCTCATCAAAGCAAGGCAATTGGTTCCATTTCATTATGGCTTCATCTCCCCGTGCTAGATTCCCGAAAATTTGGCTTCAGCCTCCCCACAGCGGCTATCACTGGGATGGCTCCCCTCGCCGTTTCTTTGAGGGCTGGTACTTTCGGCTGACCCTGCCAGAAATTCAAGAGTCCTTCGCGTTTATGTACTCCCTGGAAGACCCAAGCGGCGATCGCCCCCACAGCGGCGGTACGGCTCAAATCCTGGGGCCACAGGAATCCTATTTCTGCCGTACCCTCCCCGATGTACGGTGCTTCTGGACGTGGCCTCGCAGTTTAGGGCTGGGTTACTGGCGCACCTCTCGCTGCTCCTCCCCTCGCTATCTTCCCCCCGACTCGTTTGTCCAAAAAGTTTCAGAAGGCTTTCAGGTTATAGCAACGTTACACCAGGGCCAACTGTGGGATCCTGCATCCAACTCCTGGGTGCGCTGGCAGTACCAGGTGCAGCCCCTGGATGGGTGGGGCGAGCGCCATACCTTCCCCCTTGCCACGGCCGGATGGCTCTCCTATTTCCCAATCTTCGAACCCGGCTGGCAAGTGCTCATGGCCCACGGCCTCGCCTCAGGCTGGATCGAGTGGCAGGGCGATCGCTATGACTTTACCCATGCTCCCACCTATGCCGAGAAAAACTGGGGCGGAGCCTTTCCAGAAAAGTGGTTTTGGATTCAATGCAACGCCTTTGAAAACGAATCTGAACTCTCCCTCACCGCCGTTGGCAGTTGGCGACAAGTGCTAGCCTGGCGAGAACAGGTGGGCCTCATCGGCATCCACCATCACGGTCGCTTCTACGAGTTCGTACCCTGGAACTCGAAGATTGCCTGGCGAGTAGAGCCGTGGGGTAAGTGGACGGTGTGGGCTGAGAGCGATCGCTATCGTGCAGAGGTGGTAGGTTGGTGCGATCGCCCTCCTGCCCAAGTTCGTGTTCCCACCGCGGAAGGCATGGTCTTTGCCTGCCAAGATACTACCCACGGCCACCTCACCCTCAAACTCTGGGAAGGCACCACACTCATTCTCGAAGCCCACACTCAATCTGCTGGCCTAGAAGTGGGCGGCGGCCCTTGGGATGTCTCCTGGGTAATGGGCGATAGGTAATCTATATCTGCTCCTCGGCTCTCTTGCCCCTATTCATCCATCGGCTAAGCTATTATCATGTCTATATTCACTTGGGGCTGTAGCTCAGCTGGATAGAGCGAGCGCCTCCTAAGCGCTAGGCCGTGCGTTCGAACCGCACCAGTCCCGTCCCTCAAAACCCCTTCTATTAAATGTTTCTGGGCATTCGCAATCATGCAAAACGCGTGAGAATACGTCACATTTTTATATTGAGGGGAGCTTTATCAACCCAATTCGGGACAAGCCCAAGTGCCCCTTTTAGCGTGCGCAGAGCGTACGCCAAAAGGGCTTTTTTGAAGAGCGTATAAAGTGCGCCCCTCAAAAAAAGCCTCTCAGTTTTGGGAGGGGACGTTTGACTAGCGTCAAACATCCCCTCTCAAAACTGAGAATCTAATTTGTCGGTCTCCTTTCACGTTTTTTCTACATCGCTAATAATTTTGTATAGTTCTAAATATTTTTAATTGAGATGCTCTTCAATAGGAGGCAGTCCTCAGCTTTGGGAATTCTAAATAAGCATTCCTGTTAGTCTACCAAGGCAATCTATGAAATTAGCTCAATGGCTCACGATCGCTCTCAGTGCCGGAGTATTAGCGATCGCACCGTCAACAGCTCAGGCCCAAAGTTCGCTTCACTATATTGGCCAAGCTGTTGGAGGACAGCGGGTCAGTGTTGATCTGAACTCAATCAACCGTGTTAGTGGCCGAAGTGTTGATTTTACCTATTATTTGGGCAATGACGAACGGTATAGCCAAGCGAACTGTGGCAACGGTACCTGGACTACATTTGAGGATGGGGTCGTTCACAGCCCTCAATCTGCAACTACGGCTGAGATGATTCGTTTGGTTTGTAACGGTGGCTATAGCAATGCTTCAGAAGCCACCTATGAGGGCACCCATGAAATAACCTGGGTTGTCTCTGAACCGCCATCGAATGTAAGAGTCAGGCCCAACGGAGCAGTCCAATGCAGCATCCGTTCCGTGCAGGCTGTTAATGTTTATGGCTGGGAGGGCGCATGGGCCATTACAGACGCCTGCGGCTCTAGAGGATACATTCACGAAGGCCAACTGGAGGCTTTCGACTAAATAGAAACAGGTGCAATCCCTGCTGCTATTTTTGTGCAGAATCGTGAGTTAGAATCTAAAACTCCTGCCTCTTGTAAATCACACCATGCTGAGTCGTCCGACCATCGGATGCGGCAGTAAATTGAGGACATGACTGAATCTCAGAGTTAGTCATTTGAACTTTTGTGAGTGAGGTGGGCTGCGTCCGCCTCACTTACAGAAATAGGATGCACCCGCTGATTGCCCGATAATGTTAGCAAGACGTCTGCCAGGAGGGTGGAGAGGGGAAGGGCATTGCGGAGCGATCGCCAAATTATCTCCTCAAATTCCTCCTCTAGCGGCTGAGCTAATCGCACAGACAACATCGTCTTGCCCATTCTACCCATGCCCAACAAACAGCATGACCAGCCGACAGCGAACCTGCGAAACCCAGTTCTTCAGCAGGCTTAACTCTAGCTCTCGCTTATGAAACAACGAGGCATCTACGGTATGGGTACGACGGGAGGCTGCACCGAAGCTGCTGCACTGATTACTTGGCATTGCTGAATGAAGAGATGAAATGGAACGTGAAACTACGGTTTCACGTTCCATTTCATCTCTTCATTCAGCAATGCGAATTTCCTGGCGTGATATTCGGTTGAATCAGTAATATGGGATGGCGTGGTGCTTAAGGTCACCCTATATTGCGAATTCAACCAGGGTCGCTATTTATCAGAACCCTAAAAACTAAACAGTTATGCTTTCAATTCTTGTATCTCTTGCTCTGACGATTCCTCTGACTGCTCGTTTAACCACACCACTAAACGAGCCAGCGTTTCTGAATCAACCAGAGTTTTTAAGGTCA
Source organism: Leptolyngbya sp. PL-A3 (assembly GCF_039962325.1). Taxonomy (NCBI): domain Bacteria; kingdom Bacillati; phylum Cyanobacteriota; class Cyanophyceae; order Leptolyngbyales; family Leptolyngbyaceae; genus Leptolyngbya; species Leptolyngbya sp. PL-A3. Next base: position 23,157 of record NZ_JAMPLB010000016.1, on the reverse strand, counting down.
GGCAATCCCGCTTCTAGCCAACCGTTTCAAGCCAGGGGTAGAAATATTCATAAACGTGCCGTATCGGCAGGGGTTGCTCCGGCGATCGCCCAGATCTTTCCAGACATTACGAGCCTAGAGGCACAACGTCTGTTGCAAGCCGACAGCCTCATCAGGCTAGGGTTGATTGAGGATGGAATAGCACTCTATGAGGAGGAATTGCAACGCTTCCACGAACAGGGTGACCACCAGGAAGAGGTTGCGACTCTAAATGCTCTTGCATCCAGCCTGGAATATCAAGGGCTGTTGCAACGTGCGGCTATCTACTATCAGCGAGCGTTGGATCTCTACGATGGTGGCGCTGATTCTTTCGGCAGCCCCGATAACTATGCTTATGAGCTGAGTGAGTTAGTGAAGCGACTCGGTGCCGTTTATCTCGCGTTGGAAGAGACGGAGCAGGCGTTAACGGCCTATGAACAGGGATTAGCGATCGCCCGTCGAGCCTTAACCCCCTGGGGACAAGCGAATATCCTGAGCCAGATGGGCATTGCTTACCGTTTGGCTGAACAACCCGACCAGGCGTTGACAGCTTATCAGCAAGCGCTCACTTACTATCAAGACCTGGGAGGCAATTCTTACAATGCACCGCTTGTATGGAATCGTATTGGATTGATCTATCTGGCACAGGGGCAATTTGAGCCAGCCCTTACGGCCTATCAGCAAGGTCTGGATGCTATTACTGACCCCCAAGAGTCCTTCCAAGTTGTGAATCGCATTCTAACCCTCGAAAACATCAGCCATCTCTACGAGGTGCGAGGTCAGACCGAGCAGGCCACTGCCTATGCTCAACAAGCCGAGACGGCCTTGAGCACTCCTCCTGAGGATGGTGTTTCACCCGCGGGGGATTCGTTGCGGCAAGCTCTGATTCTGGAGAACGTTGGGGAGTTTTACCTGGCAGAAAGAGACTTTGATCGGGCAAACCGTTATTTTGAGCGGGCACTGGCGATCGCCCACCAATCCCTCAATGCTCCCTACGATGAGAGCAGTCTGCTCGGCAGTATCACTTTGCATTACACCCGAGCTGGGCAGCCGGGGCAAGCCATCCCCTATGAGGAAAGAAGACTGGAAGTCTTACGGGAGGCAGGGCTTCCTGTGAACAACGCTGAATCTTTGGCGGGGTTAGCTCAAGCTTATCAACGAGCAGGGCAATGGGAGCGGGCGTTAGCAACCTATCAGCAAGCCCTGACCACCTTTGAGGAGTCGCAACAGGAATTTGGTGAGCAGACGACCAACATAGCCCGAATTTTCCAGCAGATGGGGCAGATTTACGAGACCGGGGAACAATTTGAGCCTGCTTTAACAGCTTATCAGCAAGCCCTGGCGCAGTATCAGAAAGCCATGTTCCCCTACGGACAGATTTTTGTTCTTGAGCGCTTGGCAAATCTCTACGAGCGGCAGGGACGGGGCGATCAGGCACAGCAGTATACGCAGCAGGCCCAAACGTTGCGGGATGAGATGCGCTCTAATCCTATGTATTAGGAACGTAGGGCGGGATAAGGGAAGGGCGATCGCTACAATACCAACGTCAAAAGCTCTATTTTTCGTACACGAAGCACACGAAAAATAGAGCTTTTGACGTTGATGCAAGATGTCACTATCAGGACTTACGCATTTGTGTTGTGTGGGGTGCAGAGCACCCCACACAACACAAATACTTTAGATATAGCGTACTTGCGTAAGTCCTGAGTATATCAGGCAGTAGAGGTCAATTTTTTAGATGAGGGCTGCCATAATCTAAAGCCTTGATTGATGGCTAAAGATACTAAGGGTTGAATGACATGGCTATAGGAATTTCCCAGTTTCTCCAAATCCAGCAAATCATCCTGATTCTGAATTCCTAAATCATTGATATAAGTTTCTACTGTTTTATTCCATTGTTGAGTCGCAAGTTTTTCATGGCACACTCTCAAGCCTCGATGCTGTGCTTCAACGAATTTCTCAAAGAATCCAGGAGAGGGTAAATCATTTGATTTTGAGGAATTGACTTCAGGAAGTGTTGGAACCAAATTCCATAGTTGATCATGAGCGACAAATGACCAGGGTAAGTAGTGATCCAGGGAGAAGTTATTAATTTCTATTGGTTGACCAGAATAGATACAACGCAAATCAATATTTTCTAAAACAATCCTCCAGTAAACTGTTTGCTTTGAAAGTGATTCTCTCTTGTTTGGCGCAAATAGTTTGTGAATAATGCTTGGAGTATTAGGATTGCGTTTCTGCATATAGCTAAGCCACTCCCAGGAAGCCCAGCCACGAACGATCGCATGGTGCTTCTCCAAGTAGATTGCCCAGGATGGATGCAGAATGATGGCATTGCAAGAGCTATAGTTATCAGAATCGAAGCGGTATAGAGGCTTGCGATCGCCAAAATGAGTTTCTGCAACTTTAGGCACTAAAACATCTAAAGTATTTCCTTTATGCCTGTTTTCGATATTGGCTAACTCATTCTCAAAAAAAGGAACAATTAACCTGAAGGGAACATACCTTCTAAGCTTTTGGATGACTTGCTTGAGATCTTGGTCGTCAATTGCTGCCCGTAATAGTTTTTTGTCTGTGTCTGTAAATTTTAAGATAGGTTCTTGAATGTCCAGTGTCAATGAATCAAGACTTTCAGCGATTTTGTCGCGTATTCCAAAGGACAGCTTGAAATAGGTGTGAGGATACCAGGCGTTTGCCAGCATCTCAATGATCAATTCTTTGAAGGCGATGGGTTGTAAGGCATCAAAATTTCGTCTCTTCAAAATATCCAACATGGAAATGAAGAAGACATATTTATAAGAATTGGTCGTATCCGCAAAAAGTCTTGAGAGAGCAGCAATATTCACTTCCGCAGATTCAGGAAGTTGTCTTACGCCAGATGTAAAGTAACCTGCAGATTCTTCTGCCATGTTCTCTCGACAAGAGCCAACGGCCTGATGTTTAGGTTGAAAGGATGCGAAATCTACCCATGATTACTCCTCCACCTTATTCCCGTTCTGAGCTAACGTCATCTGGCCGTTCATCAAGTGTTACGCCTGAAATTTTATGCAGCACTTTGGTTTGAAGCAATGTCAAGCTGGTTATACGATGCCCAGGAGCGCATCCGATGCCAAGCCGATAAAATAAATCTCTATGGCCTCCATGCAGGAAAGGATCATGGCAAAGAAATCAAAGGGGTTCGGTGAATTGCTGCACCAGCAGAAACGCTTTCAGGCACAGCAGCAGTCTAGGGAAAAGCTAGAACAGCGCATTCAACAGAGCCTTCAGGGCAAAGTTGAAACTGTGCATTGGAATGAGGGCGAAATCAAGACATCTGAAGTGCTGGAAGCCTTCGTAAAGCCCTTTCTGAACGCGACTAAGAATACCGAGCAACGCAAGAAATTGTTGGCGATCGCCGCCTTTGCCTGGAATATCACCTTACTTCCTGAAGATCAACAGCAAGCCGAAATCGACAATATCGTTCAGAGCATAGCTGGGAGTGACAACCCACAGCTTGAACAAGATACAAGGGAAATTCTGGCAGAGTTGATGGAGCGAAAGCTAGCCTACTTCGCAAGCCATCGACGCTATATTCTCGATTATGAATTGAAAGAAACTCCAAATGATTTTTTCCTGTCGGTAGTCTCAACAGATCTGGATTCTCAGGAGCCGTAAAGTAACGGCAGGTAACGTAACAGAGTTTGGGGTGTGTATTCATTCTCTGAAATTGCCGAGGCAATCTAATCGAATCGGTTGAATGACGAAGGGGGGCATGCCACTAATAGCCAGCAATTCTCATTTTGAAATCAGGCCCAAAAACCGCGCGCCTCAAAGGCGCGCGGTTTTCGAGCATCAAAGCCAAGAGTTCACGCCCGTAGGGCGTGAACTCTTGGCTTTGATGCCCATACTGAGAATTGCTGACTAATAGCGCGTTACCCCTTAGCCATTTGACTGAAGGAGTAAAATGTAGCGGAGTGTTCTTCTAAGTTAGAAATTTGAGCCATGGCGAAAAAGAAGGGGTTTAGCAAACTGGTGCAACAGCAAAAACAGGCTGGCTCTGAACAGGAATCCTTGGACAGGTTAGCCAAGCGAGTCAAACGCAACTTTAAGGATAAAGTGGGAGGTCTTGTCATCAATCCTAAAGGCGAGGCCAAGATGTCTGAAGTTTTGGAAGCTTTTGTCGAACCCTATATAGGTGATCACCTGACCCTCAATCAGCGTCAGAGTTTGTTTCAAATTGCTGTTATTGCCTGGAACATTCCTCTGCTTCCTGAGGAAGAGCAGCAGTCAGCCCAGGACATGATTATCCAACAGTTATCGGATGGTCGAGATCCTCAGTTTCAATTAGAGGTGCAGGAGATGGTGGCGGAACTCGTTGAGCGCAAACGAACTCAATTCGCTCAACATAAGCGATATATTTTCGATTTTGAGTTGAAAGAAACCAAGGATCAGTTTCACCTCTCTGTTGTGTCAAGCATGTCGGATTCTAAGAAATCATAACTGTGTGAGTGAATGGAAACGCAACAGTTGGGGGAGAAACGGCAACTGCATGAGCATTATGTCTATGTAGTGCGATGTGCAGATGGCTCGTTATACACCGGCTACACCCGAAACCCTAAAGCGCGTATTAAGACTCATAATGCGGGTAAGGGCAGTCGCTATACGAGGGCGCACCGTCCGGTAGAACTCGTTGCCTGCTGGTGCCTGAAAACTAAGCGTGAAGCCCTGCAAATTGAGTATCAAATTAAGCAGTTATCCCGTGTCAAAAAGTTAGAAATTATTGAAGAAATGGCATGTCCTGAATGGTTGTTAGAGGCTACAAAAATCGCAAATAACATGTGATCCAGTTGAATAGATAGATCGCAAACGAGCGTTTCTGGGCGTGCGTTGCACGCCCAGAAACGCTCCAAAATTCCCAGGGAAGGAACGCACAGATACTACCGCAGTCAGCGATCGCCCAACCCATCCATAAGGAGCGCGTATTCAATAACCTGTCATTCTTTGTGTGAGGGTGTCAGCGCAGCCGGCACCTTCACACAAAGAATGATGGGCTAATTTATGCCTGATTCTAACCTCTCCGAAAATATCCCTTTCGACATAGGGATATACATGAGCCTGCACTGTAACTTTGATGGCAGGAATGATAACGAGGGTCAGTGTAAGAATGGCACTGGAAATAGTAGAACAGGCTCAAGTCTTAAAACTGGAAAACTCTAAAATCAGGCTCACGATTCGCCCTGATCTGGGAGGACGCATTGATCAGCTAGAAGATTTGGAAACAGGGCATTCCTGGCTCTGGCATCCGGAAAGCTACAACTCAGAAGAGACGCGATCGCTCTCCATCGGTGCATCCTTTGACGAAGCGTGGACAGGGGGATGGGATGAAGTGTTTCCCAATGATGCTGCTGGGCCATTTGGGGGAAGAAATCTTGTCGATCATGGGGAACTGTGGTCTCAACGGTGGGATGTTCTGGAAAGCTCGCCTTTCAGCATTACCCTCGGGTATCAATGCCAGACTGTACCAATCCAGGTGACAAAGAGTATTCAGCTTGATCCAGAGCAGCCAGAGGCCAGGTTGGTGTATGAGTTTCAGAACCAGTCTGGCGAGGAAATTCCGTTTTTGTTGAAGCACCATGCGGCGATCGCGATCGAAGCAGGGGATGAAATTTTACTTCCCGATTGTTGGGTAGAGCCTGCATTTTTAGAGTTTAGCAAACTGATCGGTGAACCGGGAAAAACCCGCTTTCCAAAGGCAGTTGGTGCTAACGGCGAGGATGTTGACTTGCGTATGATTCCACCGCCATCCTCTCAATTACAAGAGTTCTACTACAGCTCTGACTTAGCCAGTGGATACTGCGGCATTCGCAATCAGCGCACCCAGTCCTCGTTAAGGATGACCTTTGATACATCTGATTTTCCGTATGTGTGGATGTTTCAAAGTTATGGTGGATGGCGTGATCACTATGTAGTTGTGGTAGAACCTTGTACTACAATGCCCTCTGACCTGGAAGAGGCCTGCCGTCAGCAAACAGCTGCATTGCTCCAACCTCATGAGAAACAACGCCGTATGCTCACCCTGCAATTAAACTCACATCGGTAACTCAATTATCAAAATTTCAGTGGATCACAAACGAGCCTTTGTAATCCACTGAAACTGGGTAAATAAGGGTAGAAGGGAGACAACGTGAACGCCGCGCCTTTTTACCGTTACAACGAGTTTTGGTTGGCTGCGATGACAATTCTGGCGCAGGCTTCTGCATCCGATAGTGCCTGGTGGTGCTGTAGCGGAATTCCTAGAAACTGACAGACATCGGGCAATTTAGTAGGACGAATATTCCAGGTTTTACGGGCAAGCTGCACTGTACAGATAAAAGCTTGAGCCGGTGGAGCAATGCCATAAGCACTGCAACAGCCATGCAGAACTCCTTTGTCAAAAGGCGCATTGTGCGCCGCCAGAAAATCGGCATCTTCCAACAGGGGCCAAATAGAGCTCCAAAGCTCGCCAAAAGAGGGCTGGTTAGCAACATCCTCCCAACAAATGCCATGAATATCGGTGAAGCGAATCTGCGGCCGTGGAGGTCGGATCAGATAATGGATTCGCTCGGTGATTTTCCAATCTCGTACTCGAACCAGGCCAATGGCGCAGGCACTATCCCGCCCGTTATCAGCAGTTTCAAAGTCCAGAGCAACAAAGGTCGTCATAGCAGCCATACAGCGCAGGTTTTCAAAATATGCTCGCATCAATCAGCGTTGAGCATTCCTAAAATAATACAAATAGTTTGGGGTTTGTTTGAAGAGTTATTTTTTGCGCGCGAAGCACACGCAAAAACAACTCTTCAAACAAACTCTAATATCTGTGCCCTAACCTTTTTGCCACTTGGGGAGCGGCTAGCCTGGAAATGGAGGGGATAGTGGAGAACGTCTTTTGCCCGCCTGAAAATAAACGAAGAGTATCCCTCTTAATAACAATTTTCTAAATTTAGAAACTGTATTATTAGCCCGTCATCAACATAAGACGAAGAGGATCAAGCTTGACAAACCAGGGAAATGGTTGCTCTTTAATGGCTTGCCACTGTTCCTTAAACATTTCTGCCTGAATATGAAAGTCTTGTGCCCCTTCTGATGCAGCGTTCAATTTTAAGAACAGAGTGATGCGGTGGGGAGTTTCGCTGGTAGCCGCCAACCAGCAGGAAAATACATTGGGTTGTTCCGTATCTGGCTGAGACATCAGCTTTAACTGGTGGGCGCGAATGCCAACATCAGTCAAACCATCAGGGATTGCTTCTACTACTTGCAATGTAATGCCCCAATCGGTTGCTGCGATCGCATCAGCACATAAGACTTTGGCTCGCGAGAAATTCTTGCATCCGGTTAGTTGGGCAACCCGTACGGTGCGAGGATGCTCAAAAATGTGGTGTTTAGAGCCGAAGGCGATCGCCCGTCCTCCCGACATCACCATCAACCTCCCACAAACTCGATAGGCCTCCTCCAGGTTATGAGTCACAAATAACGTTACCCCCGAATAAGTCGAAAGTGTTTCAACCAACTGACGCTCCATCTGTGCTCGGAGGTAAGTATCCAGCGCCGAAAAGGGTTCATCCAACAATAAAACTTCTGGATCAGTCGCTAGAGCTCTCGCCAGGGCAACCCGTTGCTGTTGGCCACCGGAGAGTTGATGGGGGTAGCGATCGCCTAACCCCTCCAATTGCACCAGGGCCAATTGTTGCTGGGTGCGTTGCGATCGCAACCACTGGGGCAAATGCTGTAAGCCAAAGGCAATATTCTGGGCAACGGTCATGTGCGGAAACAACGCATAGTTTTGAAATACCAGACTGACTTTGCGTTTATGGCTGGGGATATTGATTTGTTTATCAGCATCAAATAACGTTTTTCCATTGAGAACAATGCGTCCCTTTGTCGGTGAGTCAACACCAGCGATACATCGTAGCGTCATACTCTTACCTGAACCCGAGCCACCTAGTATCCCCAGGGTTTCGTGCTGAGCCGTGAAAGCCGTCTTGAGGGCGAAGGTGTTGAGTTGTTTCTCAATATCAACCCACAATCCTTGATCGGTCTGGTTCAACGGAAGACTAACAAGGGGGACAATTGGAGGCGTTTCAAGCCCTCTTTGCCTGCCCACTGGCTCATAGGCTTCCACCATCCCAGAACTGCCTTGAGTCCTCCGTTCATACTGCTGTTGCCAAAGATTAACGGCAATAATCCCAGACAGGGAAATCGCCATGATGGTAGCAGCCCACAACCAGGCTTCATTCATTGCCCCGGCTTCCACAGCAAAATAGATCGCCATGGGGATGGTTTGCGTTTGTCCCGGAATATTTCCTGCCAACATTAGCGTTGCACCAAACTCCCCCAGGGCTCGTGCAAAGGCCAGTACCGTTCCCGCTAGTACCCCCGGAATCGAAAGAGGCAATAGCACCTGCCAAAAGATATGCTTTTTCGATGCACCAAGGGTTTGAGCCACTTGCAGCAAACTGCTATCTACCTGCTCAAACGCTCCTAATGCTGTTTTGTACATGAGCGGAAATGCCACTACCGTTGCCGTAATGACCGCTGCATACCAGGTGAAAATGATGGTGAAATCGAACTGAGCCATCAGTTGCCCCAACGGCCCCTTTCTCCCAAACAGCAACAGTAATAGGAAGCCCACCACGGTTGGCGGCAATATCAGTGGAGAAACAAAAATTCCTTCAATGATTGATTTCCAACGACCTCGATATCCCAACATCCAATAAGCGGCTGCAATGCCTGCAAAGAAGGTAAACAGGGTCGCAAGTCCTGCGGTTTTCAAGGAAATCCACAGTGGGGAAAGATCGAAAGTCATTGTAATCAAGTGAGAAAGAAGCGGGTGAGAACAGCCTATATCCGCAGAATAATGATGGAAAACAATGATGCTTTGTAAGACAGGACTTACGCAAGTCCACTATCTGTAATGTATTCGTGTTGTGGGTGGGGTGCAAAGCACCCCACCCACAACACGAACACGTAAGTCCTATAAGAGCAGAATCATTGGGGCGATCGCTAAGGCGCAACACCAAAACCGTATCGACGAAAAACCGCTTGCGCTTCTGGGCTGGTGAGAAATTGAGCATAGGTACGAGCCGCATCCTGGTGACGGCTTGCTGCAATAACAGCCATCGGATAAACGATAGGTGAGTGCAAGCTGTCAGATGCCGTCGCCACATGGGCGATCTGCTCGGAAGCGCGGGCATCAGTGGCGTAGACGATCCCAGCATCGGCGTTACCGCTCTCGACTGTGCTGAGAACATTTCGCACGGAATTTCCATAGACAAACTTGGACCGTAGTTGCTCTAAAACTCCCAGGTTGGTAAACAATTCCTCTGCATATTGTCCGGCGGGTACACTCCGGGGTTCACCCACGGAAATCTTCTCGACAGTGCTACTGGTGAGTTGCCGAAAATCTCTTAAACCCAGGGTGGAATCCTTGGGGACCACCAGAACCAGGCTGTTGGTCAGAATATTGCGACGGGTATCCGCCACAATCAAATTTTGGCTCTGCAACGCGTCCATTTGTCGCTTGCCCGCCGAAATAAAGACATCGGCCGGGGAACCCTGCTCAATCTGCTGCTGTAGCGGCCCAGACGCGGCAAAGTTGTAATTGATGATAATTCCATCATGGGCTGCTTTAAACACGGGATCAAGCTCCTCCAGTACATCTTGAAGGCTGGCAGCGGCAGCGATTAAAAGCGTTGTATCCTGAGCCTTAGCGGATGTGGGCGGGTCAACCTGGGCCCCACAGGCAACCAGCAGCGTGACAGAGAGTCCGCTTAGAAAAGCGAGAATGTGTCTTCGTTTCATGGATTTGAGGGGAAGAGATAAGGTTGGTATGGTGAATTCAGACGATGGTTAAACCGTTCATTTCTCGTCTACGTGATGCAAAAAGCAACGTTTCAAACGCCCCCTCAAACGCCCAAATTAGGAGATTTCCTGTCATGAAATGACCTCTGTGATGTGGGTGCTTTGCCCGCTTCGTAGGCAAAGCACCCACATCACGGGTAAACCTTATGCAGAAATCTCTGTAAAAGTTGGCCATTGGATAAAACCAGTGGCCTGCCGTTAAAATTGAACCACCGTCAGATAGTACCAACTTTATACCAACATTTTTGGTATCTTACAATGCCAAGAAAAGAGCAAGGCTGGATCACCTTCCAATCCTCCGATGAAGAGCGGCAAATTCTGGAGCAACTCTGCAAACAAACACAACGGACGAAAACAGAAATTTTGAGAGAAATGATTCGGCAGATGGGGCGATCGCAATCCACTTCCCCTGTTGATACTAGCGCCATTGAATTTTCAGAAGATCTGGAAGAAGAGATTACGGATGAATCTGTAAGTACAGTCGATTTACAGACTGTGCAAATTAGTGCGCGCAATATCTTGAAGGCAAAAGTAAAACGCATTACTAAAGGAACGGTGAATGCAGAAGTGACATTGGCGATCGCCCCCGGCGTGGAGCTAGTCTCTGTCGTGACGCGCACATCCGCAGACAGACTCAAGCTGGCAAAAGGAAAAGAAGTATTTGCCGTTATTAAATCTAACAACGTCATGATTGCCGCCGGTTAAACGATTATTTTTGCTGTGCTTCGCACAGCAAAAATAATCATCGGTTTGTCCGTGTTTTTAAGGTTAGATTTTCGCTGTGTAGTCCTAGCCATTTTTCTAGGAGAGGAGCTACCAATTTGCCCGATGTTGACTTGGGGATGCTTTGGCATTCTGAAGAAAAGCGTTGGAGAACTGCGATGACTACCCTTTCAGCTTTTTCAGAAGAACTGGCCAATGCGATCGCCCAGGCCGCGACAACGATCGTCGCCCTACCGTCGGGCCGTTTTGCCATTAGCGGTGTTCACTGGCGATCGGGCATTGTTGTAACAACGATTGATGCCGTTCGCTGTCGAGAGGAATTAGAGCTGTTGCTCCCCAATGGAGAGGCTTTACCGGCCAGGGTAGTGGGGTCTGATCCAGGCACGGACATTGCTGTGTTGCGGGTTGAGGCATCAAATCTACCAACCGTTGAATTGGGTGAATCCGATACACTACGAGTCGGGCATCTGGTGCTGGCTGTTGGCCGCTCCGACGATGGAAATATCCGCGCTAGCAGTAGCATTCTGTCATCCCTAGGTGGGCCGTGGCAAAGCTGGACCGGGGGACATATTGACTGCTTGATTCGCCCTGATATTCGACCGTTTCCAGGCTTTTCTGGAAGCCCTCTGCTCGATACTCAGGGCCAGGTGCTAGGCATTAATACAACCCATTCCCGAGGACGTTTTGCGATTACCATTCCCACGGCAACAGTCAACCGAGTAGTGGATCAAATCGTGCAAGGGGGGCGGGTCATGCGGGGTTATTTGGGCGTAGGGCTACAGCCTGTAGAGCTACCAACCCAGCTCAAACAATCCCTCAACCTCACCCAGGAAGCAGGGATTTTAATCGTTAGTGTAGAGGCGGATAGCCCTGCCGAACGGGCTGGATTACTGATTGGAGATATTTTGTTAACGTTGGAGGGTGAGGCGATCGCCAGTCCTCATGCCTTGCGATCGCAACTCCGCCCTGATCGCATTGGTCAATCCATCACAGCACAGATTATTCGGGGCGGGCAGTTGATCGAGTTGCCCGTTACGATCGGTGGACGTTAGCCTTCCCTGCGAGGATGCTCTGGTGATTCGTGTTCTAATTGTGGCTCGTTCGCTCATCATGCAAGCAGGGCTGGAGGCACTGATGACGCGCGAGCCTACCATTCAAGTGGTCGGACGTACCGCTGAGCTATCCACCCTAGAGCAATCCCTCCGCACCCAACAACCAGATGTCGTTCTGCTGGAGTTCGCTCTGCTGATGGATACCGATCTGGAGCTGCTCACAACCGTCCATGATGAGGCGGCGATCGCCCTCCTGGTTACCCCAAATGAATCCTACTCCGCTGCAACACTCCTCCAATCTGGCATTCGGGCCATTATTCCCATGGATGTTACAACGGACGAAATGATTGTAACTGTGGAGGCGATCGCCACAGGTCTTGTTGTACTACACCCGGAAGTGGCAGAAGCCCTACTGAAAGGATTGGCTGAACCCGATGAACCAGAGGTCGCTTCGGATGCACCTCTAACGCCCCGTGAAATAGAAGTGCTGCAATTGCTGGCAACGGGGTTGGGGAATAAGGCGATCGCTCGCCAGCTCAATATCTCCGAACACACCGTCAAGTTTCATATCAGCTCGATCTTCTCCAAGCTCAATGCAACAAGCCGCACTGAAGCTGTCACTCTCGGTATGCGACAGGGACTTATTTTTATTTGATTTGGCTTGGTGAAACCGTTCCATGGTTTAAACATGCGAATGTGGTGAAAGGGGCACTTCATGCCCCTTTCACCACATTTACATCTCCAGAACACAACTACGTGTAGAGCTACAACCGGTAAACTCTCGCTTCAAAGGGGCGCAGTGTTAGTTCCTGTATGGCTTCTGTCTCGTCCACTGAATAGTTAGCAATGAGTAGGGTTGGTGAGTTGGCAGACAGATCTTTGGGTAATCGAAAAATGGGAGTGTTGGCCGTGAAGTTGAGAATGACCAAGAGGCGATCGCCTTCTAACGTTCGAGTAAAGGCATAAATCTCAGGGTCATCCTCTAGAATCAGGTCATATCGGCCTTCCACAATGACAGGATTGGTTTTGCGCAACTGAATGAGCCGCTGATAGTAGTAGAAGATGGATTCAGGATCGCTTAGAGCGTGCGCAACATTGATCTCCTTGTAATTAGGGTTGACCTTAATCCAGGGAGTGCCCGTGCTGAAGCCAGCGTTGGGGCTGTCGTCCCACTGCATCGGTGTGCGGGCGTTATCTCGGCTCTTTCGGTGAACCAGTTCCATCGCGGCTTGCCGATCCACGCCTTCCTCCTCCAACATTTCACGGTACCGGTTGCGCGTCGCAATATCGCGGTAATCCTCAATTGAGGGAAAAATGACATTCGTCATGCCAATTTCTTCCCCCTGGTAGATATAAGGCGTTCCCTGCAATAAGTGGAGGAAAGTCGCCAGCATCTTTGCCGACTCAACACGGTACTGGCCCTCGTCGCCAAAGCGTGAAACCTGGCGCGGCTGGTCATGGTTTGAAAGGTACTGGCTGTTCCACCCCTTCCCTTCCAGCTCCTTCTGCCAGCGGGTCATGATTTGTTTAAGTTCCAGCAAGCTCCAATGCCGCCAGCCCCAGCCCATCGGTGCTCCTGGCTCCTCGTCGAGCTGCATATGCTCGAAGTGGAAGATCATGCTGAGTGGTCCGGTTTCGGGATGGGTGAGTTCAATGGCCTGGGCAGGGGTAGCGGCGATCGCCTCCCCCACAGTTAGCGTGTTGTAGTCGTCTAACACCTGCTGCCGCATTTCCCGCAAAAATTCCATGAATCGGGGGCCATGGAGAAAATATTGCCCTCCCCACTGATAGCGGTAGGTGGACGTAATCGGGGCGCTGGGTAATCCCGATACTTTTGAGATGAGATTGATCACATCCATCCGGAAGCCATCGACCCCTTTATCCAGCCACCAGCGCATCATGTCATACACAGCCTGACGCACCTTTGGGTTCTCCCAATTCAGATCTGGCTGCTTTTCTGAGAAGAGATGCAGGTAATACTCACCCGTTAACTCGTCATAGGTCCAAACGGAGCCACCAAAAAAACCTCGCCAGTTATTTGGTTCATGACCTTCGTCCCCCTGCCGCCAGATGTAATAGTCGCGGTAAGGGTTATCCTTCGACTTACGCGCCTCAACAAACCAGGGATGCTCATCGGAGGTATGGTTAACCACGAGATCCATCACCAGTTTGATGCCACGCGCATGCATCCCAGCTACCATCTCTTCCCAATCAGCGAGAGTACCAAACCTGTCCATAATGGCCTGATAATCACTGATGTCATACCCCATATCGTGGTTGGGGGATTGGTAGACCGGCGAGAGCCAGACCACATCGATGCCTAGCTCCTTCAAGTAATCCAGTTTTTGAATGATGCCGCGTAGATCACCAACGCCATCACCATCGCTGTCGCAGAAGCTCTGGGGATAGATTTGATAGACAACACTCTCTTTCCACCATGTCTTCTGCATATCAGAATTGCCTCCAATTGGATTCGGAAGTGAATAGCCCCATCCAGGGTTACTCCTTCCAAAAAACATACTGCCCATCAGCGTATCGATGAACCGGCGAGCAAGGCTCTATCCCTGGAACGATTGGCGTTAGTGTGCTTCGCTGAGAATGAGAACTTGCGGAAGTTTCCTGGCGATAAAGCATTGAGGAACAGTCTCAGCAATTCTCATTTTGAAATGCAGTCCCGAAACAGCCCACTCTGGACTGTTTCGGGACTGCAAGCCTGGGAGTTGCGCCAGTAATAACAAGTAAGGTTAAATGCACATAACAAAAAGCAAGGTGACGCTTTGCGTCACCTTGCTTTTTGTTATGTGCATTTAACACGACATGATATAAGACGTGAACTCCCAGGCTTGAAGCTCATAATGAAAATGGTTGAACAGGCTAAACTAAAGTTCATAGATTAAAGGGCTGTAAGCATTGAGTTTGAGCGTTTTAGAGCTTCAGGATGAATATCGAAGCGATCGCTGCAATTTGATTCAGGATTTCTATATTCCCTGTCTCGAAAACTCAATGGTTTACAACCGGGCCGTTGGCTATTTCTCCAGTTCCTCAATGGCAGCAGCGGCAAAGGGATTGTCTGCTTTAATCCGTTCTGGCGGAAGGATGCAACTGATTGCCTCTCCACAGTTGTCGCCTGAAGATGCCGAAGCGATTGAGCAGGGATTGAAGCAACGGGAAGAGGTTGTTAGCGAAACGCTTTTGCGCGAGCTGGAGCGTGAATTTGATCAAGTCGTTGGCGATCGCCTTGCCTGTCTTGCATGGCTCCTTGCGAAGGGTTTACTAGAAATTAAGCTTGCCATTCCCCAAAAGGCACGTGACCGAGGGATTTATCACGAGAAGGTGGGGATTTTCGCTGACAATGAGGGAAACGTTGTTACCTTCATGGGCTCAGCCAATGAGAGTTACAGTGCCCTCATCGAAAACTTTGAGTGCATCGACGTTTATTGGTCATGGGATGCGGCTCTCCGCAAGCGGGCTCTGCGGAAAGTTGAGAATTTCCAAAGGCTTTGGGATAATCAGACTGAGAACCTGGATGTGCTGGAGTTTCCAGAAGCGGCGCGGCGATCGCTCCTCAAACTCTGCCCTCAAGAGTCACCCTTGATGGAGGCCAAGGTGAAAGAACTGAACGGTCGTTATTCTAGCTTGGCATCTTCAAGTGGAGTTCCTATCCTTCCCTCCTGGCTAAAACTCCGGCCTTATCAGGAGCAGGCGATCGCCAACTGGTTTGCGAACAAGGGACGGGGAACGCTCAAGATGGCAACGGGGAGTGGTAAAACAATTACCTCTTTGGCGATCGCAGCAGAACTCTATCGCAAAAGCGCCGAACAGGATAAACCCCTTCAGGGGTTGCTGATTGTCTGCCCTTATCGGCATTTAGTCACACAATGGGCCGCAGAAGCTCGTCAGTTTGGATTACAGCCGATTTTGGCTTTTGAAAGTGTGCAAAGCTGGCAGGGTGAACTGCAATCTCAATTGTTGGCTGTGCTTTCAGGAAATCAAAAGTTTGTCACGGTTATTACAACGAATGCAACATTAATTCGCGATAGTCTGCAATCCCAACTGCAATTTTTTCCGAAGCGATCGCTCATCATTGGGGATGAGGCTCATAACCTGGGTGCCGCTCGTTTGGAGGCAAGTTTGCCCCAGGGGATCAAGCTGCGGCTGGGGCTATCTGCCACTCCCGAACGGTACTTTGATGAGCGGGGCACAGAGCAGTTGTTGAAGTATTTTGGTTCTGTTCTAGAACCAGAGTTTACGTTGAAAGATGCGATCGCCGCTAAAGCCCTGGTTCCCTACCTTTACTACCCCATTTTAGTGGAGTTAACAGAACCCGAAATTGAGCGGTACGAGGAATTGACAAGCCGCATTGGCCGGGCGATCGGGATGGGAGGTGATACCCATGACGATGAGTTGTTGACTGCTTTGCTGATGCAACGGGCACGATTAGTGGGAGCCGCAACAAACAAACTGGGTGCGTTACGGCAAATCATGTCTAACCGACTGCAAACGAATCATACGCTGTTCTATTGTGGTGACGGTTCTGTAGAGGACGAAACGACAGAAGAGAGTGTTCGTCAATTTGAAGCAGTTGTGACGTTGCTAAAAGAAGACCTGGGCTATCAGGTAAAAGCGTACACAGCCGAAACGAGCCTGGAAGAACGAGAGGAACTGCGCTACCAGTTCGCTAATGGCATCCTGTCGGGATTGGTTGCAATTCGTTGCCTGGATGAGGGGGTGGATATTCCAGCCATTCAAACGGCGGTGATTTTGGCAAGCAGCAGCAACCCCCGTCAGTTCGTGCAGCGACGAGGACGGATTCTACGTACAAGCCCTGGTAAGGAGAGGGCAGAGCTGTTTGACATGATCGTAGTTCCCCCTGATTTAGGGCGAGAATCCTGGACGATCGAACGAAACTTGCTGCGAAAAGAATTGAAGCGATTTGTTGAGTTTGCAGATTTAGCAATCAATAGTGGTGCTGCGCGAAAGGTACTTTTGTCCTTACAAGAAAAGTATCAATTGTTAGATTTGTAGCGCTTTCAGCAGAGCTGAATATTCAGCCCGATTTTTTCAAAAGGTCGGGGAGCTAAGAACCGTCAGAACTTACGCATTGTCGTTGTGGGTGGGGTGCTCTGCACCCCACCCACAACGACAATACACGACAGGTGGCGGACTTGCGTAAGTCCTGAACCGTTTCAAGGGACTATCGGTTAGATTAACGGCATCCAGGCTTAAAATAACAGGCATCATAGAGGTTAACGCCTCCGTGTGCTGTAAGTACCTCTTAACATGATTATGCCTAGCTCAGAAAATGATATTGAAGAACCAATTACAACGGCACCACCGGAAGTTGAAAAAATTATTCGGGAGGTGATTCGAGTGGAGAAAGAGAACTTACACTCGGATAGACCCAGGGTGAAAGCCGATATTCTCCAGATCATCAAGGATGCGGTGCGATGAAGCTACTGTCGATAAAGTTGTTCAATTTCCGTCAGTTTTGGGGCGAAGTTGAGATTAGTTTGGCAGGGCAGCCGGGACGTAGCGTAACGGTCATACATGGCAGTAACGGGGCCGGAAAAACGACGCTGCTCAACGCCTTTACCTGGGTGCTATACGGTCAGCATACGAAGGCGTTTTCCTCGCCAGAGCAGCATATTAATAAACGTGCGATCGCCCAAACCAACCTGGGAGAACGCGTGGATTGCTGGGTCGAGGTAACGTTTGAGCACAATAGCAATCACTACCGGGCCAAACGCTCGTGCTATATGGAAAAGCTACGCTCTGATGAGATGCCCGTAGAGCAGGATGGGGGACTGGCCCTTCAGATCAATGACAAATTGGTTCAAGCTCCAGAGATACCCGAGGACAAAATTGGGCAGGTTTTACCGGAGAGCTTGCATCGCTATTTCTTCTTTGATGGAGAGCGGATTGATTATATTGTTAAGTCAGAAAATAAATCCGAAATTTCGAAAGCCATTCGGACACTGTTAAGTGTAGAAGTATTGGATCGGGCGATTAACCATTTGAAGGAAGCGGTGCGATCGCTCAATAGAGAATTAGCTGAGATTGGCGACCCCGAAACGAAGCGGCTTGTCAAAGAAAAAGAGGACTTCATTAAAGAGAAGGAAGAATGGGAAATAGGGCGGGGAGAAATTGCCTCGGAACTGGAAGCCTATGAAGAGCAGAAGCAGAAGGTTACCGCTCTACTGAGGGAATTGGACAAGGTTGGCCAGATTCAGGAACGACGAGATGACCTGAAGGCCCAGGCGGAGGAAATTCAGGCCCAGCTAGAGCGGAGTGAGGATAAGCTACGGCGAACCATCTCTGCGAGAGGCTACATGGTATTTCTGACAGATGCGATCGCCCAGTTTCGCAACCTATCCGATGACCTGCGCCAGCGGGGGGAATTGCCCGCGGGGATTAAGCAGCAGTTTGTAGAGGACTTGCTGGAAGATGAGACTTGTATCTGTGGGACAGAGCTGAAGCAGGGAACCAAAGCCCGAACCTGGGTAGAATCCTGGCTCGATCGCTCGGGAATTCAACAGGTCGAAGAAGCCGTCATCCAGATGGGAGGCGAGGTTAACAGCATGGAGCGGCAGCTCCCAGAATTTTGGGCCGAGGTGGAGCAGGAGCAGGCCAGCATTGAGAATTTGCGGCGGCACCTTTCGACCCTGGAGGATCAGTTGGATGGCATCCGGGAGCAGTTGAAGGGCAGCGAGGATGTTAATGTTAGCGGTCTGGAGAAGCGGCTGGAGGATATTGAAGGCAAAATTATTGAATTGCACCGGGAAGACGAGAGCATTGCGGGGGATATCGCGAAGTGTAACGAGCAGATCGCGGCCCTCAACAAACAGATTAAGGAACTGAAGGCGAAGGGGAAACAGCAGGCGCTGATTCAGCGGCAGATTCGGGCGGCAGATGATGCGATGGAGCGAATTACGGAGGTGCGATCGCGCGTCGATCAAAAATTCCGGGTGGTGCTGGAACAGAAGGTGCGCGAGATTTTCCGGCAGGTATCGTTTAAGACACAGGTGCCCAAGTTGACGGAGAACTACGAGCTGATGCTGACCGAAACCCTGACGGATGGAGAAAGTGTGGTTGCACCTTCGACGGGGGAAAATCAGATTTTGAGTCTATCGTTTATTGGCAGCATCATTGAGCGGGTGCGGTATTGGAGCCGGAAGCACTCGCTAATTGGGCTGGACGGTAGCAGTTTTCCCATTGTGATGGATTCGCCCTTTGGCACACTGGATGAGAACTATAAGCGGCAAATTGCCCGGCTCATCCCTACCCTGGCAGACCAGTTGGTAGTGCTGGTGACGAAGACCCAGTGGCGGGACGAGGTGGAAAACGAGATGGAGCCCTACATCGCCAAGGAATACGTGCTGGTATTTAATTCCGCCAAGCCGGACTGTCAACCCGATACCATTGAGTTAAATGGAGAAACGTATCCCTGGGTGCGGCAAAGCCCCAACGCATTCGAGTGGGCGGAGATTGTGGAGGTGAAACGCTCATGATTGCAAGCGAGCTTCTGATGGTATAAGAGTTGGATATTAACACCGAGACTCAATATGCCTTTAGCCAGGGTCCAAATATCTCAAGACAAAGCGGAAATAGTCAAAGCCCTCAGAGCCAAAGAAGATGGAACAGGGCTATTCCTAACCTATGCTGATGTCTTGACATTTGCTGCAAGCTTGGGATTTCAACATAAGAAAAGAGTGCCCTTGGGGAAATTTTCAAGAAAAGACCCAGATGCCGTATTGCAGGAACAATTTAGAGATCGTTCAGTAATTGATTTGATTGCCGTAGCAGAAACAAATAATCCTAAAATTCTTTCCCCTGATCCAGAAACCGACCTTCAAAGAGTTGAGATTTTTCAAGAGTATGCAAATGGAGGACTGGAAATTTTAAGTAAGGAGTTATATGGCATTAAAGAGCCATTGGAACGCACTTTATTAATCTTGTATGCAGAAAAGAGAAGAAAGCAACCTGACGAAGAGGATTTCGATTTAGATCAATTATTTTGATACAGCGCCTTGCGCTTGAGTCAGACACGGTTGTTTTTGTGAGAGCCGCGCTCCGCGCGGCTCTCACAAAAACAACCAGGTTTTAAGCGGTTGAAAAACGCTGTATGTCTAAAAGTGAATACAAAAGGACTATCCAAAATATTGAATTATTAAGTTCTTACGCCAGGAAGTTTCAACACCTAAGAAGCGATCGCGCTCAAGATTCTGCGCTCCTCTCGCCTATCAGGTAACGCCAGAACAGGAATACAACAAGCTCAACAAGTTTTACAAGTGGGGCTGAAGGTGAGTATCTCTTATGACAAAAGATCTCCAATACTATGTAACTCATTGCAGTTCTAATTCAAGCCTAGTTTCATAACAAGTAAGGTTAAATGCACACAACAAAAAGCAATGTGACGCAAAGCGTCACATTGCTTTTTGTTGTGTGCATTTAACGCGACATGATATCAGAATAAAGCACAGGATGTTAATCAACTTTACGGCATTGATGAGTTTGAAAGCATCCGGCCCCAGTTGTTTGAGCAGGGTGGCTCAGTCTACAGCATGGGGGAACTAAAAGACGATGACAAAACTTTTGTCAGAACTGCTGCATTTCGCCGCATTATCGTTTCCTTATATACGCAGCGATGTGCTTTTGCCGCCTAAAAATCATCAGTTCAGATAGTCAGAATATTGTGGATGGAGGGCACATCAAACCCTTTTCCCAGTTCCGAGACGATCGCTTTCAAAACGGCCTGGCCCTTTGCAAAAATCATCATTGGGCCTGCGATCGGGGTTAGTTCAGTATCAGTGATGATTACCGGATTGTGATGGAGGGCGATCGCTTCTTCGAAGAAGCCCCCCACAATTCCCGTTCCATGCTCGACTTTGCAGGGGAATCTATCTGCCAGCCGAAGAACGCTTCTATCCCAGCCTTGAAGCCCTAGCATGGCATCGCCAGCACTGAAATATTGCCTA
This sequence comes from Leptolyngbya sp. PL-A3, assembly GCF_039962325.1. Taxonomy (NCBI): domain Bacteria; kingdom Bacillati; phylum Cyanobacteriota; class Cyanophyceae; order Leptolyngbyales; family Leptolyngbyaceae; genus Leptolyngbya; species Leptolyngbya sp. PL-A3. The sequence continues at coordinate 2,513 of NZ_JAMPLB010000016.1, read as the reverse complement.
AACCTCATCTGCCAAATATAAACAAGACTTACGCAAGTCCACCACGTATAAAGCATTTGCGTTGTGGGTGGTGTACTTCGCACACCACCCACAACACAAATGCGTAAGTCCAGGTCACACTTCTCATTCACCCTCGGCAAACAGCAGAAATGTAGCCGTTTCTTGTTAAAAAGGGCATTATCGTTATAAGTCTCAACTGGCTGAGTATGAGCGCATTTTTAGACAAGCTACTGCACTTTATCGTTGGTGTTGCGGTTGGTATAGGCTTCTGGTATTTGCTGGAACGCTACGCTCGTCCTGCTGCTCGTACTATCAACCCAATTGTGTTTTTGATTATGTTGGTTTGGGGCGCTAGTGGATTGTTCTTTTTTCGTAAACTTGGCATTCCACTACTCAGTCACCAAATGTTCTACATGGCGTTTCCAGATTGGGATATTCCCATCTACAACGCAACCCGGCTAAGATTTTTGATTCATCGCAGTTGGTTGTTTCATTCTGTCCTTATTCCTATGGGGCTTAAAGGACTTTGGTTCTGGTGGCGTCAAAAGCCAGGACTGAATAGCCTCCAGCGATTAGGTGTAGATTTACTGCGAGATAGTGCGATCGGTCTGTCGGTGGGTATCTCTGCACATCTTGCCTGGGATGCTCTGTTGTCTTCAACAAAACGTGGATTTTATATTCACGGATTTGATGGAGCGACTTCTTTTCTATGGCTGTTGCTCAATATAGCGGTAGGTATTGGAGGCCCATTGCTATTAGCCAAATATTTTCTCGACTCTGATCACCATCCCCTCTCAGGCCGTTAAAGATCACGAATAAATTAGCCTGTCATTCTTTTTGTGAGGGTGTCGGCGCAACCGGCACCCTCACAAAAAGAATGACAAATTATTGAATACATGAGCTTGGTGATTGCTACCGGGAAATAAATCATGTCCGGTAAAGCAAATTTTTACTTTTTCTTCTTGTTCTTTTTATTCTTTTTAGATGGAGGAGGTGAACCTACGCCAAACCCCTTGGGTGGAGGTGGCATTCGATCTATCAAATTTGACAATTTGGCGATCGCCTTCATGGACTCTGGTATTTTGGGACGCAGTTCTTCAGGAGTAAAATCTGACTGCTGCTTTATCCCGAAATCTACCTGAACCTGTGCCCAACTGCCGGTCAGAAGCTCGTCTACCTTTCCCGTTGCAAAAGCCTGTTCTATCTCTGGTAGAGCCTCTGTTGCCTTCAGTTGAATGAGTTCATCCACAAGGTAACTCATCAGGATGTCATCAAGGTTGCCGAGATCATGCAGTTCAGTTTTCAACAGGTTTACACACGTTTCCCGTAGTTCATGATGGTAAGTAGGTATTGCCGCAATTCCTCTAACGGCTGCGGTTTTCGCCCATACATCGGGTTCCGAATCGTGAATAAAGTCCATGAGATGGGCGATCGCCTTTTCCCCCATCATTCCAAACACTAAAGGTAAACTACCTGGGATGTAATCGTCTTCCCATGTCATAACTGGGATGAGAGAGGCGATCGCTTCTGTTGCCTGCAACTGGCCCAGAGCTCGCATTGCATGGATAGGAGCCCAAACCTCTGGTCCCTCTGAATCCAATTCGTTGAAGATGGGATCGAGCACCATACGAATCAGCTCAGGAACATTTTCCGTGGTCAGCCCAAAATTATCTACATAATCCGGCCACGGCTTGCTGTAGGATATGTCCTTCTGCCCATAGGTGAGTAGCTGTGCAACAGGGCCAGTATAAGATTCCAGAGTCACGAGCTGAATCTCCAAAGCATCAGTTTCCCTAACATTATCGGGAACTTTTGCCTATGCAAAGGACTTTGAAGGCATAACAAAGCCCTCAGCATAGGGCATGTAATATTATGGGCGATACTGGATTCGAACCAGTGACCCCTTCCGTGTGAAGGTCGGATTCTAAGAGCTGTAATTGTTAAAGTTGTTAGCGTTCAGCGTTCGCAATAACAGCGCACACAGTTTGCACTCAGAATCTAGTGGTCTGTCAGCTTTATTTTGAGGGGTAACTAAACGATAATGGATGAAAGCTCGTCTCCCCCTTTAACAGCATGGCAAAAAAGAAATACATCGTAGCTCTGACTGAGCAAGAGCGAGAAACATTGGAAAAACTGACGACGACAGGCAAAACCTCAGCCTACAAAATGAATCATGCCCGGATTCTGCTGAAGGCCGATATCAATCGAGCGGAAGGCGGTTGGACGGATGAGGCTATCAGTGACGCCTTAGATATCAGTATTGCCACCATTGAACGGGTACGGCAACGGTTCGTCGAAACCAGTTTAGAGGCCGCTTTAACTCGGCAAGTTCAGCACCAGCGAAAAGCTCGACGCTTAGATGGTGAGCAGGAAGCCCGTTTGATTACGATGACCTGTGGGGAGGTTCCAGACGGCAGAGCCCGTTGGAGTCTCCGCCTACTCGCCGAAAAGATGGTGGAACTGGAGTATGTCGAGAGCATTTCCCATGAAACGATTCGACAAACTCTTAAAAA
>NZ_JAMPLB010000015.1:0-148836 GCF_039962325.1 Leptolyngbya sp. PL-A3 | reverse complement strand
GGGTTAAGGACGTTTTCGAGTGCCGCGCGTTGCGCGGCACTCGAAAACGCTCATTTTGGCGTGCGCAAAGCGCACGCCAAAATGAGCACTTCAGCTTATCCCGAACTGAGGTTGAATAAGAGCCGGATTTTTTGTGGAAGGTGTGGCTAAACTGCACCCCTACAGAGAATTTTGGTTCTGATTCGGTATGAGATTCTCAGGAAAATGAATACAGCTCTAACAATAGTGGGTTTTACCGGGTCGAAGAAGAAAGGTACCCTGGGGGCAATTCTCCCGTGAAAGAAGGCTTGGATTTTTGTTGCGATCGCCCCCGCAATCCTGGACAGAGTTTAGGGTGTGGGACATGGGAGCGCGATCGCCCGGGCCTAGGTCGGTTCTAAAACTTGCTGTAGATCTGGATATATGGATCTGATTCTGTGCCACACGACCGCTGACTTTGACACCCTGGGGGCTGCTGTGGGCCTGTCCCGCCTGCGACCAGGGGCACGTATTGTGCTGACTGGGGGCTCCCATCCGGGAGTAAAAAACTTTTTGGCGCTGCACCGGGATGAATATCCCTTGATTGAGCGGCGGGCCGTGAATCCGGATCAGATTCATTCCATCACGGTGGTGGATACCCAGTGGGGTGAACGCCTGGGTGTCGCCGCTGAGTGGCTGCAACTGCCCGATGTGCCCATCACCCTCTATGATCACCACTTGGAAGAGCCAGGAGATATTGTTGCTGCCGAGTCTTGCGTAGATACGGTGGGAGCCACGACCACGCTTGTGGTGGAGGAATTGCGTCAGGCTGAGCTAACGATCACACCGATTGAAGCAACCGTCATGGCTCTGGGGATCCATGTAGACACGGGCTCCCTGACCTATGACCACACAACGGTTCGGGATGCAGCTGCTCTGACCTGGTTGATGGAACAAGGCGCAAACCTGCGAGCCATCGCTGAGTACGTAGAACCGGGATTGCCGCTGGATATGCAGGACATCCTCAGCACTGTGCTGGAGGATCTGCAAAGTGAAACGATTCACGGCTTTACCCTGTCTTATGTCATGTTGTCGTTGTCGGAGTTCGTCCCTGGTCTATCGAGCTTGGCCAGCTATGTTGCGAACCTGACAGAGAGCGATGTGCTGCTGTTGGGCGCGCGATATGGGCGAATGGAGAATGGTGAGGAACGGATGACGGTAATCGGGCGATCGCGCGGTTCTGCCCTGAACCCTGACATCAACCTTCACGACCTGTTCAGCCCTCTGGGAGGCGGAGGGCATCCAAGAGCGGCCTCGCTGACCTTGCGCACGGTTAATCCTGGCGAAATCTTGAGCCAACTGATCAAAGGCGTACGGGAGCAGGTTCCCCACCCCCCGACGGCACGTGAATTGATGTCGTCTCCGGTGCGCACAATTCGTCCCGACACCACTATTGAAGAAGCTCAGCGGATTTTGCTACGTTACGGGCACTCAGGTCTGTCTGTGGTGGATGCCCACGGTGAGTTGTTGGGAATTATTTCCCGGCGGGATCTGGATATTGCTCTGCATCATGGTTTTAGCCATGCGCCTGTCAAAGGCTACATGACCAGTAATCTGAAGACGATTACCCCCGACACGACGCTGCCCGAGATTGAGTCTCTGATGGTGACCTATGACATTGGACGATTTCCAGTATTAGAGCAGGGGGAACTGGTTGGGATTGTGACCCGCACGGATGTGCTGCGGCAGTTGCATCAGGAACTCTCCGATCGAGAGCCGGGGAATTGGACGAGTGCCCCAGCAGATTGCCCTATGCCAGTGGTGATGTGGGGGATGGTGCGCGATCGCCTCAACCCAAATCTCTGGATGGTGTTGATGAAGGCAGCCCAACTGGCCGAGCAGCGAGGCTGGCAGCTGTATCTGGTGGGTGGTTCCGTCCGCGACTTGCTGTTGATGGATCAAGAACGCATCAACGCTAGTCAACCCCTACTCTTCGACGACATTGATCTGGTCGTGGATGGGTTCCATCGTTCTGCCGATCAGGCTGCAGGCGTGGAATTGGCTCGGGCACTTCAAGAGTTTTACCCCAATGCAAAACTTCAGGTGCACGGGAAATTTCAGACGGCTGCCCTGCTTTGGCATCAAGACCCCGAGCTAGATTCCCTGTGGGTAGACATTGCCACAGCCCGCACAGAATTTTACCCTTACCCAGCCGCTAACCCGGAAGTGGAAGCCAGCTCAATTCGTCAGGATTTGTACCGTCGCGACTTCACCATCAATGCTTTAGCAGTCAGGCTAACGACTCCCCGACGAGGCGAATTGCTGGATTATTTTGGTGGGGTGCTCGATCTACGGGAACGGCGCATTCGGGTGCTTCATGCCAACAGCTTTATTGAAGATCCAACCCGGATTTATCGGGCTGTGCGCTTCGCCGTGCGGCTGGGCTTTTCTCTGGAGCCTCAGACAGAGAGCTATATTCACCATGCGATCGCCAGCGGTATCTATCGGCGCATTCAGGCTGAAATGGAGCATACCCCTGCCCTGCAAACCCGGCTCAAACGGGAACTGAAGCTGGTGCTGGAGGCTCCTTACTGGCGGGCTGCTTTGCGATCTTTAGCGGATTTAGACGCATTGCGTTGCCTGCATGACAGTCTTCAAATGACCCCTGATCTGTGGCGACAACTGCGACGGGCTGAGCGCTGGCTCAAACGGTTTGCCAGCCCTGAATTTCCAGACCCAGAAATTGCTGAACACTGGCAGGTATTACTCGAAATTCTCATTGCTGCTCTGGAGTCGGCTGATCGGGCTATGGTCGCTGAAGGACTGCAACTTCCTACTGATAGTATTGAACGTCTGCGCAGCTTAGCTGACACAGAAGCTACGATTACCCAGGCTTTGCCGGAGTGCGATCGCCCCAGCCAAATCTTCCATACGCTCAGCCCCTACGACGCCCATTCATTAGTGTTGGTGGCAGCCCGAAGCAGCCGTAGCATCCGGCAAACCCTCTGGCACTATCTGGTCGAGTGGCTACCGATGAAGCCTCTTTTGGATGGTAATGACTTGAAGCGTATGGGATATAAGCCCGGAAAGGACTTCAAAACCATTCTCGATACTGTGCGAGAGGCGGCTTTAGATGGGGCGATCGCCACTACAGATGAGGCTGAGGTATTGGTGCGATCGCGTTTTCCTCAAGAAAAGTGAGGCAAGGACCTGATGTTGAGAAAAAAGGCATGTGATTGGAGGTTATGGAAGGGGCGCTTCGTGTTTCCTCCACGACACCCAATCACATGCCTAGAACATCGCTGGGCAAGATAGATGGAATCTTCAGAGCTTACGTATTCTTGTTGTGTGTAGTGTGCGAAACACATACAACAAGAATGAACTAAACATGATGAGTTTGTGTGAGTCCTACTATCTATAACGTTTCTAAAGTTCTGAGTCTTATTTCCTCAACCCTTACTCTGATCTAGGTTTACTGAAGCCCCTGCTTTTGTATGAGCTTTGTCCATGTAAAAAGACTTTAGAAAACCTGATTGAATCAATAACGTTCTAATGTAGAGCGCATCTTCATATTAAAAGATATGAGAGCCAAAATGATTGTTTTGAAAGGCTGCATCCTACTCAACTTGTCAAAACAATTTATCCTAACTAGTAGGCTGCGGCCTAAGTTTGCAACCTATGTTTTTGTGTAGGGTGCGAAGCACCCTACACAAAAACATAGGTGATGGATTTCCGCCTCAGCGTACATAGGTCTATTTAGATCTATATTCAGTAGGGTTGTGCGAATGTTTCTATTGTTTTGATAGAAAAGCTTCATAAACCCTGTGGATGAAGCGCTCTGATCGGAAGAGAAAGGAAAAGATTTTGCTGCCAAAACTCCTTATGAAAGGAGTAGATTTATGGGTTCCCTAAAACACAATTTTTATAACCTTGGAGTGTACAAGATTCAATTTTTCCAGAGCTTTATGGGATGAAATGCTGAATAGCATTTTGAGGCAAAGCATCTAGCGGATAAGCTCGCTTTCTTAACAGTTTTTTACCTCTGATTATAAGTTTTCTAGAGCCTAACCCTATAGTTTTATAGCTTCATATCAATAAGTAAGCATTTGGAAAACAGACTGATCCATCTATTGAGCGATGAAGAATTAAAGGCTTTTTTGAAGAATGGGAGTTGTTGATGCCAAGAGGTAGAAGAACATTATGGCTCTCTACAGACTTAAAGAATATTATCCCAACTACAGTGAATCTACTGGGGATAACAGGCTGGATAAAATCGATTCCTTCTCTGTTTACACTGAACCCGGTCAAGAGAAAGTTGGGTCAGTTAAAGATTTGTTAGTCGATGAGTCCGGTCGTTTTCGATATGTTGTAGTTGACACTGGTCCTTGGATCTTCGGCAAAACTGTTTTGCTGCCCATTGGTCTTGCCAATTTTGATTACAACAATGAGCGTATTTACGTTAATGGTTTGTCTAAAGAACAGGTAGAAAACCTGCCTGAATACAAAGACTACAAGAGCATTGACGAAAAATACGAAACCAATGTTCGGAACCAGTACCAGCCGATAGCATCTCAGCGTTCCAGTCGGCAGTTTATCAGCCGTCAAGACATGCCCATGCAGCCTCTAGAGGATCAATCTGCTACTCTGGGCAGCTCCAGTACTGCAATGCAAGGGCTGGAACAGCAGCGTAATACAAACGTGAATGCTGGCGCTAACGTAAATGCCGGTGCTAACGTAAATGCTAAGGCATACGATTACGATCGTGAACCTGGCTTCTATGGTCTGAGCGAAGAAGACAACCATGGTCCGCTGCGGTTGTACGAAGAGCGCTTGATCACCCACCGCAATCGGTTTAAGGCTGGGGAAGTTAGCCTCGGTAAGCACGTTGAAACCAAAGCCGTGCAAACTGATGTTCCTGTTGAGCGGGAGCGCGTTGTAATTGAGCGCCGTGACGTGGGCTCTCAACCCGTTGCTGCTGCTGATGTAGACTTCCGTGATCAGGAAATTGCTCGCGTTGACGTATACGGTGAAGAAGTCAACGTTGAAAAGCAAGCTGTCGTACGGGAAGAAGTATCGCTCCGTAAGGAAAAAGAGCAGGATACCGTTCACGTACAGGATCAGGTTCGCCGCGAAGAACTGGATGTGGATACCCACGGTAATCCCGATATCCTGCGCCAGTAGGATGCTGACTCTTAAGGGTTTGATTACTAACCCTTAAGAAAGTAAATTTTCTGAGGGGGTTAACCCCCTCAGAAAATAACAAGATTTGAAGCATTTTTTCATGCATCTCATGCATGGAGGTTGTTTACGTTCCAGGGCTTTTCAAATCTCATTTAGATAAGTCGTTGGAGAAGACAATTTTCATGCATAACTTACATGAAGAATTGGTTTCCTCCCAGTTAAAGAATATGCAACTTCTCTAGATTAAAACCGTTTCTGTTTACTGAATTTGGCGTTTTTCGTCGCGTTCAATAGGTGGAAATGTGTAAGTTCTAAATTGTTTTTAGATGGGCGATCGCAGCTACAAGGAGGAACTATGCAAGCGAAGGATGGCCGCTTAAATTCAAGATCGGATTTGACAGGGAACCTGGTCTATGACCGCAATGGTTATCTCGTGGGTGAAGTTGTTGGTGTTAACGAGACAACCGCGGATCAGTTTTCTCTTATCGTAGATCCTCCTCATACAGACCCGGGGCGAGGCCAAATTTCTATTGATGGCAGCCTACTATCCCAGGTTGATTCTGCAACACGGGAAGTCCGTACCAACTTTGATTACAATGAGCTGGTTTCACCCAGGGAACAATGTTTTCAGTTGCTTGAGGAACAGCTAGTTGTCAACCGGAAACGAGTAAAGCTGGGGGAAGTAGTCATTCGTAAGGTGATTGAAACCCAGATGGTTGAGATTCCGGTGCAGCGTGAAAAACTGGTAGTGCAAAAGATAGGGGAGAACCAGTCACTGTTTGAGTTGCCCTTGGGTGAAACAAACCTGCATGGTCAAGAATCAGCGCTTCAACGGCAATCCTCGGTCGATCCTTATATAGCTCGAGGCCAGTTGCAAACCATACAGGATGCAGTGCGGTGCCTCACGGTGCTGGCTCGCAGTGCCAGTGCAGGCTGTCGCCGAATTCGGGCTACTTTGTTCTTAAAGCCTATCGATCGCCCATCTGGTGAAACCGTTCATCTGGAGTTTGAAACCCCCGGAACAGCCGCCAGTATTCTGGGGGCGATCGCTCCTCAAAGTGTTCAAGATGATCAGCCTGTGACGTTAGACTTGGTGTTAGAAGACGAGACTGCTCAGAGCCGCTACCAACGATGGTTTGACGAGTACTCGCGCGTCATCACCCGTTAATTCTACGCTCTCTTAAAAAAGTTGCTGCTCATGACCCAATACGTCATGAGCAGCAACTTTTTTGTATAACTACTTCTCCGTTCTAAAATCCTTGTTTCTATAACGCATGTAAGTACATTCAGTACAAAAGGAATGGGGTGTAGAAACACGCTACCCCCTAACCCTTCTGTACTGAATCAATTCACACAGTCCTGGGCTATGAAACGTATACAGAATGCGGGATTCTATAGCCTCATGCTGTTTGAACTGGGAGGTTTAGTTTTAAAGGGACTCACGAAGCGGCTCTTTTCAAAACTAAACTCTAGTGGTGTAGGAGAGAGGAGTGTAGGATGAAGCCCCAGCCCCTCTCTCGTACCTCATTAGATCCGGAAGGGGGCGTAAGATAGCGTCTCGATATTCTTTTGGATAGAGTTAATCGTGTATGGAAAAACTGCCACAAAATTAACTTTATTCAAAAGCCTTCGGATGGTAATAAACACCCTTTGTATGGATTTAGGACTGTGGGTTGACTGTCTACTGTACCGAGCTGTTCCATCACAAACACGGTAGGATTAATGGGAATTTTAGGATTGGATATGGGCTTATGCTGTTAACCGCAGGCACCTTTCTCCAAGAGGGACGCTATTGGGTTGAGGGCATCCTAGAGCAGGATGAAACGGGGATCAGCTATCGTGCCCAGCACCGTAACCTGGATATCTCTGTTGTCATTCAAACTATAGCGCCAGCCCTAGGCGATCGCCCTGATGCTGCCCAAATCTTGCAGTCCTTTATGGTTGAGGTACGCCGCCAGAGCCTTGCCCCTTCTGACGGTCCATTTCGTGTTTTAGATTGCTTCATGGAATTCGGCCAGCCCTTCGTCGTGCTGGACATGGTCGCTGATGCAAAACCTCCCAGTGTTGCCCTAACGTGGCTTCCAGATCTAAAGGAAACTCCTATTCAGGAAACTCCTATTCAGGAAACTCCTATTCAAGATCACCCTGTAACTGAGGCTGCTACAGCTCCACCTAAACAACCGCAGCTGGTGACTATACCTCCCGTTCTGGAAACACCTTTAGGCGTTCCTACTAATGGCAACGCCTCCTCAAAGACTCAGAAGGATAGTGTGACAACAGTGACTCAGGTTGTATCTCCGACTTCTACTAAAAATGGCAGTAAACTGTCCACTACTCGTGTGGTTGTATCTACTCCACTGCGGCGATCGCCCTCCTGGTTGCCGATTTCTCTGGGGCTTACTGCTCTAATTGGAGGCTGTGCCGGAGCTGTCTTTGGTTGGCAGCTTCGGCAGGGCAAATCGCTATCTGAAGTCGTTCCGGTTGTCGGGCCTAAAGTTGATGTCGATCAGTCATTCCCGCCGATTGATGGATGGCCTGCTTCTAAAGCCTCTGATATTCCCGGCTCAGGAACGGATTTGGATAAGGTATTGCAGCAACGTACCACTACCAATCGGCAAGAACGACGACGTCGTGCTGTAGAAGAGCCACCTATCGAACCCCGCCGGATTGATTATGGGTCAGGTACTGCTGTCCGATCTGAGCCTCTTCCAGAACCCGACTATAGCTATAGTTCTTTAGATGAACCTGCACCTGTCAGGAATGCTCGGGAAGAAGCACCAGTGGTCGTCTCTGAGCCTGCTGCCGTTTCTGATCCAGAACCTATCCAGGATGAAGGAAGCGCTAATTCTTCTGCAGCGGTCGTTGAGACTGAACCTGCTCCAATAACGAAACCCATGTCTCCACCCGTCGATATCCCGGCTCCACCTCCTGAAACGGCAGCTCCTCGCTCGTTCCGTACAAACCCCCGCCCTTCAGTTGTAGCGCCCAGTGTTGATAACGCTCCTGCTGAGCCTGAGGCTCCCCAACAACCATAATTTTCGAGTCCCCTCGAGTCATGGGACCAGAGCTTAGTACGCTGAGGCGTAAATGGATCACCTATTTTTTGTGTGGGGTGCGAAGCACCCCACACAAAAAATAGGTGACGAACTTAGGCTGTGGCCTACTAGTCCGGGATGATGGATGCTCTGTATACCTTTGGGCTTTAGCCTTGATTAGGATTTGTAGGCTGAGGAGCTAACGCAGCTCACCCAGAGTTGCCTCAATGTTCATTTTGCTTCAAGTCATCGAAGTGCACTGAACTATAGAAAATTCAGCCGCTCGAGGAACTGTCATATAAATTCTGTGGTATCGATTTTGGCTCGTTAGGATTCAACTATTAAGGAGTGTCCCAGTATACGGACGGAGTGGTGAGGTCATGAAATGGAAGCAGCTTCTATCGAAGAAATGGGTTAGTGTTCCGGCATCTTTAGCCATGATGTTAACCTTGGCGGGTGCCGTTTATGCTCAGGTGCAGACTCCCATCAACTCTACAGTGGTCGTGCGGGGCAACTCAGGTGGCTCCCAATCAAGTTCCTGTGGTTTCATTCCCGGTGCTCCCGTACAGACCGTACGTGTGTCCGAACAATTTGCTGCCTTACGTTTTGAGGTGCAGAGCCAAAATACCAGTACTCTGCTGATTACTGGTCCTGGTGGTCGTAGCCAATGTGCCCGAGCTAGTGATTTTTCCGGTGGCGCCATTGAAGTGACAGGTGTGTGGGAGCAGGGTACCTACTCCTTGTTCGTTGGTGAGCGTAATCAGGGTGTTCGTAATCCGTTTACCCTCTCCGTCTTGCCTGAATAGTGTTGACTGGCTTATAGTCGTGGCCTTTTTGTTGGGCCATAAGAAGGGCTGGTGCGAACACCAGCCCTTCTTCTATGGTTATAGATTGCTGCGATCGCCCGATGGGTTAGGACATCAGAAGTTATTGAAAGCAATGCCTTCAATAACCTCAGTTCGGGTTAAGGGCTTTTTCGAGTGCCGCGCGCTTCGCGCGGCACTCGAAAAAAACATTATTGCGTGCGCGTCGCGCACGCAATAATGGGCGGTTCGGCTTCTCCCGAACTGACGTTCAATAACTTCTAAAGTCCTAACCTATCGGGCTAAGGCTATACAGCGCTTTGCGCTTGAATTAGTCACGGTTGTTTTTGTGGGAGCCGCGCTCCCACAAAAACAACCGGATTTTAAGCGTTTGAAAAGCGCCGTAAATAGCGAACTCTTATTTTTATCGTTGCTTGACTACGACAAAAATAAGAGTTCTGAGCTGATGCTTTAGACAAGCGCAAGATGTGAACACACGTATAAAAGGAGAGAATGGGGCTTGGTTTTCATGCCCTCCTTTTATTTAAGCTTTATGGCTACAGCGATCGCGGCTATGATTAGCAACCGCACCACACCTAGGTTTCAATATAAGCAGGTTAACCGCTATGGCTTGAAATCTTAGGTTCCATCCTGATGAGGCAGCTGCTGTCAGTCTAATGGGTTGTGAAAATGCCAGGGGAAATAACGGGGCTATGATGTCTTTACCTTAGCGAACAGCCTCAACGGCTCCAGCTTCATCGGGGGCTTCAAATTTGTAGCCGACGCCGCGCACCGTCTGGATCAAGGCTGGCTGGCTTGTGTCAATCTCAATCTTTTTACGGATCTGGCCGATGTGAACATCTACAACACGCTGGTCTCCTACGTATTCATAATCCCAAACTTTCTGAATCAATTCGGCCCGCCGCCATACTCTTCCGGGGTGGCTCGCCAGGAAGTAAAGCAGATCAAACTCCAGTGCCGTCAAGACAACGGGGTCTTCCTTCAACATCACCTCGCGACGTACCGGATCTATGGATAGATCGTTAAACCGCAAACATTGCTGTTCTGCGGCCGTAACGGGACGTTGTCGCTTCAGGATAGCTTGAACGCGCACTTCCAATTCCCCTAAACTGAAGGGCTTGGTGAGATAGTCGTCAGCTCCCTGGGAGAACCCCCGGATTTTGTCGGCCTCATCAGCCCGACTTGTGAGCATAAGAACAAATACCCCAGTGCGGTTTTGCATCTCCTGACACAGGTTGTATCCTGTGGCATCAGGTAGATTGACGTCCAAAATGACCAGATCGGGGTTGAACTGGTCAAAGCTTGCCATGGCAGCCTTCCCATCCTCTGCTGACTCTACCTGATATTCATGGCGGGTGAGGAAGCGGTGGATCAGAGTACGGATGGCGGGGTCGTCATCAACTACGAGGATTTTGGCTGTAGCCATAGTTAAGACTTACCTCAATCAGAAACGAGCAGATTCTCTAATTCAGCCAACACACATTCTAGCTTTGCTGCAAAATCACGATTGATTTCGCTCGATCTCGACAACAGGGTGCACCCTTAAGTTTTGCTAGGCATTAAATCAATTATCTTCACAATAAATCCCATTGCAAATAGTCTTAGCCTCATAAATTACGTAAACCATCTTGCATTTGCCAGAAATCTTTAGGGGATCTTATTTTGCGAAACCCGTTGGGACGGTTACACTAAAGGCTAGTCGGTTTTGATGAAATATTTCCTGCGATCGCAGAAATTTTCTGGCTTGCGTATCTCGGTATAAATCATAAGGACGTTGCTCCAGAGTAGGGCGGGGGTTCTTTTGGAGGCGGCACATGAGCGATCTAAGTCACTATGAACAACTAGGGGTTGAGGAAGGAGCTTCCTTTGAGGCTATTCAGGAAGCCCGGAATCAACTATTGCAGGAGCATGCGGGCGATCGCCGCCGGATCGAGGCTATTGAATCAGCCTACGATTCGATCCTGATGGATCGGCTGCGTCTCCGACAGGAAGGCAAGATTAAAGTACCTGATCGAATTCGTTTCCCTGAGCGGGCGGCAGAACCACCCCCAGATTTTGTGCCGAAGCCGGCGACAACCTCGCCCAATTGGTTGCAACGTATGATTGACACACCCAGCCGTAACGACATCTTGTTACCAGGTGGATTGCTTCTGGCGGCAGCATTCATCAGTTTAGCATCGCCCGCTGGGGCTCTTGCATTAGGCACAGGGCTTTGCTTCTACTTCCTGAACCGTAAAGAGAATAAGTTCGCGCGGGCTTTTCTGTTAACCCTGGTAGGGCTAACAGTGGGTATTACGGTTGGCTTGTGGATTGCGGGTCTGTTTTCAGCGCAATTGTTGGGCCTTGGGCTTACACAAGATACCTTTGCAGCGATCGTGACTTTTGTGCTGCTCTGGCTCATCTCAAGCTTCCTGCGCTAACGACACTTGTAAATAGAGGTAAAAGGGGACTGGTGTATCAGGCCCCTTTTACCTCTATTAGGTTCTGCTTTAAAACTCCCTCAAAGCCCATTCGCTCGTACGAGCGAATGGGCTTTGAGGGAGTTTTAAAGCATACTTGGCAAGCTTGATATTATGCCGATACCTGGCCCAGGCCCATGTTCTCCAAAATAATGTCCAGAGCTTCTACCAGGTTGCTGGCAATCCAGTCGGGCTCGTAATCAAGTAACTTCTGGCGATCGCGAATCCCTGAGAGTACGCCAATTACCGGAATCCCCGCGCTCTTGGCGGCTGCAATATCTGCTTCCGTATCTCCAACCATCCACGTTGGCGCTGGGGGAAGCTCTGCTTGAGCTTTTTGCATCAGTAAGGGCTTATCTTTCACGTCGACAGTTTTAACGTAGGTATCGCTCAGGCAAAACCGCCGCTCGGGTTTGAAAAAGCGGCCCAGATTACACCGCTCAAACGCCTCATCCAACTCTCGCACCCGACGCATAGTCATCACGGTTAGTTCAAATCCTAGCCTCTGTGCGCGCTCTAGCGTTTCAACAGCTCCAGGAACCGGCATATCGTAGCGTAGGTAGGGGATTGTGTGTACTGTTTCCTTCCGCAGTTTGGCGAAGGCTTTGGCCTGTTCCCGCTCTAAGCCAGAGAAGACCCCAATCTCGACTTCGGGAACTTGTGATCGCTTTAACCGCCAAAAATCTTTCTTACTTAAAGTTTGTACGGCCTGATCGGGTTGCCGAGTTGCTGCTAGACAATACTGGTAGACCCGATAGTAACGTTCAGAGACGTCCATGATAGGGCCATCAAAATCTGTAATAAGTCTTATCATTTGGCGATTGCAAAGGAATGCTTTTATAAACTTTTATAACACATTGACTTTTAATTTTGACTGTAAAATAAGCATTAATGCTCAATAATGAGACTTCTTGCAGGAAGTTCATCCTGAGGTAAGAATAGGCTTTATGGTGGTTCTTCTTTGGGCTGAGAGGTGGCTTTATAGGGTTACGCCATCTAGCAGGAACAGGTAGTGAAATAGGCATCTTGTCCGCCCAAAAGACACAAGATATGTATCTCATAAGAGAACTGAATGAGCCTAAGCCTCAAAGCATGTGAGAGCGGCAGGTATACCTGCCGCTCTCACATGCTTTGAGGCTTAGAGGTTAGTGAAGTGTGTTGTTTGAAATTAGTGAACAGTTGGTAGTGTTGTGGCGAGGAAGACAATGACCGTGGCGATCGCCAACAGCACATGAATCACAACCCCTACCAAGTTGCCAACCAAAATACCAACGGCTGCTTTCATTGCCAGCATCAAGTCACGTCGATAAAGAAACTCACCGACCATAGCTCCTAATAACGGGCCAATCAGGAGCCCCAACAGTGGGCCACCGACGGGTAAAGCAGGGAGTAAACCCAGGACTCCTAAAACTAGCCCTACCATCGAACCAATGACACCCCAGCGGCTCGCTCCCGCCTTTTTGGCACCCCAATAGGTCGCCAGAAAGTCTAAGCCGGTCGTGAAGACTAGAGCAACGATCGCAACGGTAAGGGGAATCCATAGGCCCGAGAAACCCGCTGTAAAACCCCAAATTGCGATCGCAATTGCAATCAACCCCAGGCCTGGAATTCCAGGCACCACGGCCCCGATAATTCCAACCAGCATGACTAATATGAGAATCCAATACAGCGCTATCATGGCGTCCCTTCTACGAAGCAGCGGGGTTTGTACCTACTCTTCGCATTATCTCGTGCAGAACCGTAATTGGGATGTGTCAGGAGTCAGGGTTCAGCGCTGACTTCTTTTGGGTTTAATGACAGGTGCGATCGCAATGAGTTATCCAACTTATCGGCAATACCCTCAATCCAAATCTCATCCTGCCGGGTGTAACTGCGTGGGGCATTGGCTCCCAGAATGAGAATGCCGCGATCGCCTAAGGGCTGACAAATGATCCCCTGAGTATTCTCAGGCAAATAGTCGAATTCAATTTTGCCGGGATAGAGTTGCAACTTCACCAGATAAATAGGTTTCTGTGTCTTTAAAGCCCGTTGTACTATCGCCCCAGGTTGAGTGAGCGATTTCGGCCCCAGAATGCCACGACGTAACAGAATACGATTGTCGTACCAGACAAGGAGCGATCGCGTTGCTGTATTTGTCAATAACAAGTGGGAAGCCCATGCCAATTCAGTCCGCACATCATCGGGTAATGCTTCATCCAGCTCAAAGCCTTCGGTACCCGTCAGAACAACAGCGTCAGGCGATCGCGGCTGAATTCGCTGCCACAGCAACCCCGTCAGAATCAGCAACGCACTCAAAATCACACCCAGCGCATCCGAGCGAGACTGTGACCCTGTTAAATCTGCTGTCATTAAACGGTTAACCAGGAGCAACGTACCTGCCAGGATGCCGACAACAATGGGCATCTGGCGCAAAACTCGATTGGGATCAGCACTGGCCATAGGAGAAAGGAACGCAGCGGGCAGGGGGAATATGAAAGGCGAGAACATGACGGTAGAGAGTCCCGTCATCGCAAATCTTAAACACGAGGTTGAGGAGATGGGAGTAAAGGAAGGGCTACTCCGCCTTCTCCTGCTCCCTCTCCATTACTAGTCTAAAGTCCCTCTAACCCCTTTTTCCAATGGCCCTTCTTGCTCCCCGACTGCCTCGCTCCATCTCCGTTCCCGATTTCCCAAAAATCTCAAACCTTTTGTGTACCATAGCGATGGAGCGAATCCTCTGAGGGAGATAGACCCCGTGTTCGACTTGCTAGCCATTGGCTTTTTAACGACATTACTGAATACCAAAAGCGAGGGTTTCACAGGAATGCGTGCGGTGGATTGGTCTCCCTGGTCTGAGAGCCGCTGGGTGCTGCCCGGACCGGAACCTGTCGATGCGCCCGATACAATCGCGATCGCTGCTCGCAATTACCATCTGCAAGCGCTAGCCGCAATGGGAATGCCTGCTGCTAATCAAGGCATCTGGATTCAATCTGGCAATGAGATTCTGGCTAGCCACCGGGGAACAGTACCAATTCCTGCTGCATCCCTCACGAAGATTGCGACTACTCTGGCTGCCTTCAGCACGTGGGGGCCAGACCACCAGTTTGATACGTTAGTCGGAATTCAAGGCTCTTTGCAACCGGGTGGAATCTTGCAGGGTAATTTGGTGGTCAAGGGAGGAGGCGATCCCCTGTTTGTGTGGGAGGAGGCGATCGCCCTCGCCAATGCCCTTCAACAAAGGGGAATTCGCCAAGTGACGGGCAATTTGATCATCACAGGTGATTTTGCCATGAATTTCCAGGGTGATCCCCAGCGATCGGGTGAACTGCTGCGGCAAAGTTTTAATACTGACTTATGGACGTCAGAAATTTCTGAGCAGTTTGCCAAAATGCCCACGGGTACACCACGGCCCCGCCTCTCGATTACCGGAAATATTCAAGTTGCGCCTGAAGCTGAGGCGACGCCTTTCTTGCGCCATCGATCCCTATCCTTGACTCAAATCCTTAAGGCCATGAACATCTATAGCAATAACTTTATTGCGGATGATATGGCACGGAAATTGGGCGGTGGGCCAGCCGTCGCTCAACTGGCTGCGACTGCCGCCAACATTCCCGTCGCTGAGGTGCAATTGATCAACGGTTCAGGCTTAGGAGAAGAAAACCGCATTTCACCCCGTGGGGTAACAGCGATGCTGATTGCATTGCAGGAGCAGTTGCGATCCCATGAACTGACGGTGGCCGATTTCCTCCCCGTGGTAGGACGAGAGCGAGGTACGATTGGTCGTCGTCAACTGACTCCGGGCTCAGCCGTAAAGACGGGGACACTGGATCGAGTCAGTTCCCTGGCGGGGGTCGTGCCAACGCGTGATCGCTCTCTCGTCTGGTTCACCTTGATCGACATTGGTGCCGGGGATTTGGCGATCTTGCATCAACAGCAAGATCGCGTGTTGCAAACTCTATCGGGACAGTGGGGAATTCCTGATACCCTCCCAGCAGAGATTCGGCCGAGCGATCGCCTCCCCAGCTACCAGGCAGAATTAGGCAATCCTGCCCGTAATGAAGCACCTTAAAATCACAAATAAAACACTTTTTGTGAGGGTGTTTTCGGGTGCCGCACAACGTGCGGCGCTCGAAAACACCCATTTTGGCAGGCGCTTCGCGCCCGCCAAAATGGGCACTGAGATTAGTTTATTGGGGAATAAACTCTGACACGACTCGTCCACCACTCATCACAATGGTCTGATTCTCAAGACGGCCAACAGCCTGTGGGCCATTTGCAACCATCGGCGGGTTCGTCTGCCGCAAATTTACATTGCCATTAGCCCGAAACACTCGAGTATTAAGGTTCCAGTTTAGAGTGTCGGACTTTAAGGAGGACTGATCGCGCTGAGCCAGAGCTTGCACATTGCCTGCTAAATCTACCAGGCGCGTGTTCAAATTCATGACACCCCGATTGGCTCTTAACGCAATCTGTTGTTGTGGTTGCAGCACAGTCAAAGGCACCTCTGACCGCAACAGCCCTTGTGCTGCTTCCCAAAATAGTTCGTTGCTGGTGACTTGCATGAGAGGATCTGACGTAGCAATCTGGGCATTTTGCCGCAGGGTTACCAGCTGAGTTTTCAGGTTGACCTCGGCTTTCTGTCCAGTCGCGATGTCGGTGACGCGGTTTTGAATGAGGCGGCGAATTTGGGTGGGGCGATCGCTACTGACTCGTTCCTCCTTCATAAACCAGGTCAACGCATCTGTACGAACTGCCAGAACCGGATTTTGGGCCGTCACGGCAAGCACCTGGCCCTTCAACTCCATCCGCTGCTCCCGGTCATAGAGCCGTCCTTCCTGTGCAGTTATTTGTATTTGAGGATGGTTACCTCGAACATTATTGCGAATGGTTAGAATTCCTTCTTGAGGTCGCCACTCTGCTTCTTCACCTCGTAAAACAGCCTTCGTGCGGAGATCGGTGGCTTCCACTTGGCCCTTCAAAAGAATTTTTTCGCCATCCTCAAACACCTGTCCTGTTTGAGATCTCACTCGATAAATGGCTTTGCCATCCTGAAACAGTTGCCCATTGGGCACACGGACGATTGCATACTGCTTGCTCTCGTTGTACGCGGCCTGTCGAGCGAAAACCTGCCATACAACTTGACCTTTCTCGTCAGCTTGCTCCAAGGTGATGTTGTTGAAGCTAAGGCTATTGTCGATCTGTTCAATGGCTGAGCTATCTTCTGCCAACCGATCAGAGCCTCGACTACTGGATCGACAAGCAGGAAGTGTCATCAGGCTCAGGAGAAACAAAGCCAAGATTCCCGGTCGAACGCAATGGTGCCACGGTTGAAATCTAGATCGCATTACATCCCCAGTAAACGAGAACACTCCCTCTTACCCGCTATCGAAGTGAGCGACAGGAGCCATGGGCACTACCTAGCTTAGACGAAAGCCAGACCAATTAGTTCTGCTGGATGTGAGTGCAGTTTAATATGGAGATGCGCCTAATGTTCAATGCCCGCCTGGGCGAGCCGTTGAACATTAAGCGCAATAATTTTAAGAAGAGATTATGTTCAGTTTCATTGCGGTAAAAGAGGAGTATGGGGGCTGCCCCCCACTCCTCTTTTGTCGCAATGAAACTGAACACAGCCATAACTCATGGAGTCTCAGGATCTTCTACCGTGATCCCCGACAGGGGTCGATAGGTATAGCTCTGTCGTGGAGTCTTCATGATGTCTTCCTTGATGTTTTCCAGGTCAATGTAGCGATCCGCAACATTGATGAGGCTGTCACTTGTCATAGAGCGTAAGCTGACAACCTCGACCCGAACACCACGGTAGCTGACGGCGTCAACAGCATAAGCCAGGTCTCCATCCCCGCTTACTAAAACAGCCGTATCGTACGCCCCCACCAGAGCCATCATATCGACGGCAATTTCTACATCCAGATTGGCTTTCTTCGAACCATCCGGCAACTGCACCAGGTCTTTGGAAATGACCCGATACCCGTTGCGTCGCATCCAGAGTAAAAAGCCTTGTTGCTTTTCATTGGTACGATCGACCCCTGTATAGAAGAAGGACCGTAGTAATCGAGAACCAGCGGTTAAGCGGCAGAGCAGTTTGGTGTAATCAATTTCGATCCCCAGTTGCAATGCTGCATAGAACAAATTCGATCCATCGATAAAGATGGCGACACGCCCTCGGTTCTCTAAAACCTGCTCGGGCGTGAACACCGCGTCACTATCTATGTGATTGAACATTATTATCCTCGTTTGTTATGAAGTAAGGAATTATTGTCTCCATCGTCGCATGGGCAAAACAGTGTTTGGAGTGGGATTTAGGAGACGAAACAATGGCAAAAGCTCAGGCTGGAAGCTCTAAGCGCTGAAAAACAGGTTCAGGATCTCGTAAGGGTTGACTCCCGGCCAAAACTCCCCAGTTTGCATGATGTTGCAAGGATGCTAAGGAATCTGAAGAACCGTTAAAATCAACGTCGTAACCTAGTTGTTGGTAGATACGGGTACTTAAATTCGGAACGATTGGGGAGAGCAAGTAAGCGGCTAGTCGGACAGTTTCCAGCACGCTATACAAAACTGTCGCAGCCTTTTCAGTTTGGCCCTGTTTGTAGAGAGACCAGGGAGCCTGTTCGTCAACATACTTATTGCCCGCTCGCACCATGGCAAGAATCGGTTCGCAGGCTTGACTAAAAGCCAACTGACCATAGTGGCGGTGGACATCTGCCACAAGACTGATACCTAGAGATTTTAGCCCATCATTTGCAGCGATCGCCTCTCCCTCAACCGGAGGAACAGCGCGATCGCAATACTTATGGGCCAATTTCAACGTTCGGTTCAGCAAGTTCCCCAGATCATTTGCCAGATCAGCATTCAAGATATTGATGAACCGGGTCTCGTTAAAGTCACCATCTCGCCCCAGCTCAATCTCTTTCATGAAGTAATACCGTACGGCATCAGAACCATAACGTTTCACCAAATCAATGGGGTCGATTGTATTTCCGAGGCTCTTCCCCATCTTTTGCCCGTCCTTTGTGAGGAATCCGTGGCCGAAGACGCGATTGGGTACAGACACACCTGCCGACATCAGCATGGCAGGCCAGTACACGGCATGAAAGCGCAGAATATCTTTGCCAATCAAGTGGGTATTAATCGGCCACCACCGTGCCAACGCATTCTCTAACGTTGGCTCGTCGTCAGGCTCTAGCAGGGCTGTCACATAGCCCAGCAACGCGTCAAACCAAACATAAAGTGTATGTTTCGGATCGGTTGGTAACGGAATACCCCAATTCAAGTTCACCCGCGAAATGGAAAAATCTTGCAGCCCCTGTCCGACAAAGCTCAAGACTTCGTTGCGGCGAATCTCGGGCTGAATGAAATCAGGCCGCTCCCGGTACAGGGTTTCTAATTTCTCTTGGTAAGCCGACAGCTTGAAAAAGTAGTTGGCTTCATCTCGCCACTCGGCTTCCCGATTGGTGTGAATTGCGCAGCGGTGGCCTTCGATTAAGTCACGCTCTTCCTTGTACTCTTCACAGGCGACACAATACCAACCCTGCTGTTGGCCCAGGTAGATATCACCCCGTTCCCAACACCGCTGGAAAAATTCCTTGACGATGGCCTCATGTCGTGAGCTGGTAGTACGAATAAAGCGATCCAAGCGAATATCAAGGATTTTCCAAAGGGATTCAAACCCTTCCACAATCAGATCACAGTGCTCTTGGGGCGATCGCCCCTTCTCTTCCGCTGTACGCTGAATCTTCTGCCCGTGTTCATCTGTCCCTGTAATCATCAGGGTTGGGCGTCCTTGAAGTCGTTGATAGCGTGCCGCAACATCGGCAGCGATAGTCGTGTACGCGCTGCCAATATGGGGTACGTCATTGACGTAGTACAGGGGCGTCGTAATGGCGAAGGGAGTGGATGCAGAGATATTTTCTAAAGAAGGATTCATGGAGCACTCGATAGGCGTGCAATCCGCCAAAAGGGCGATCGCTGTGCAAAATGGGCTCAATTATTTTACTAATCTAACTGCATTGCAGAAATTCATGACAGCAAAGTCACGGAGTGTGTTCTAGAACGCTCTCCGTGCGTTTACGGTGCTTCTCAGTCTAAACATGAAGAAAAGCCTGATTATTGCGTAATACAAGGGGTTTACAATGCTTCAACTGAAAACCCCACAGCCAAAAGACTGCGGGGTTTGAAAAGAAGAATGTAACGAAGCCGTTACACTCGATGATTGGGATTTGGGCTTGCCAGACCTACGCTGGATAAATCCGAAGGCGGCGGTTGGGCTCTTCCCCAAAGCTGGACGACTTAAGTCGGTAGTGTTCAACCAACTCATGCTGCATTTTCCGCACCTTGGCCGAGCGCGGCAGCAATTCTACCGGTTGTCCTTTCGGAATTACAATCTGCTCAACGGCCAGACGCGCTTCTTCCAACGCTTCTAGCTCATCCTCATCTCCAGTTCGCGAAAACAGGTTCAGGTTCAGGGCATCGCTCTCTTCCTCTTCATCCATCCGCAACATGCGCTGAAGCCCACGAATGATTTGGGGTACCGTGTTGGCTTTGATGGTGTAGATGGAGAGCTGCCGAGTTTTAGCCAGGTGACGCAATTTGGAGTGGTTTTTGATGTGCGATCGCAATGCCAACACCACATCCGCTTCATCCAGATCCTTTGTCACCACCACAGGCAAATTCATTGTCTGAATCACCTGCTCCAACTGGTATCGGCTTACTGCGTAAGGATACACATGCAGTGGCAACTCCTCTCCATTCGGCCCGGTGGTCGGAATCTGACCGAACGCACTATCGGGGTTGAACATCACAGTGTTGTCCTGCATGGATTCATCCAGCAGCATCTCAAAGTCCGAGTGAACCGGACTCAATGGTACACGTTCTGTACGCTCTGTCCGACTCTCCCAGCGGGACTCCCCATCCAACCGAGGCTGGGATGTTAAAGGAGCCGGAGTCATTTGTCCTGAAGACCGCCAACCGCTCGGTCCTGGCCTCGACGGTTCTGGTCGCCCGGTTAATGCCCCAGAACCTAATGGCAAACTACGAATCCGATTGCGATCCGTCTCTGGATTCTCCTGAGTAATGCGAACCTCACCTGAATCCATCACGGTCCGTACTTGGAATCCAGGTTGCCGTCCCCGCAGCAGCATATCGATGGTGACTGAGACATCCTCATGCACGACCCAGCTCTGCCGTTCTAGCATTTCGATTGCAATATCGAACGTAGGTGGGGCCTTTCTCTCCAGCACGCTCTTCTGGCTGCCCCGACGGCGTGCTTCCTCGTCACCTAGCGTCACGGACTGAATACCCCCCACTAAATCCGAGAGGGTTGGGTTCTTCATCAGGTTTTCGATGCGGTTTCCGTGAGCAGTACCTACCAGTTGCACACCTCGTTCGGCGATCGTGCGGGCGGCCTGTGCCTCCAACTCGGTTCCAATCTCGTCAATAATGATGACCTCTGGCATATGGTTTTCCACGGCCTCAATCATCACCTGATGCTGCAACTCGGGTCGCGCCACCTGCATCCGTCGGGCCCGACCGATCGCTGGGTGAGGAATATCTCCATCCCCCGCAATCTCATTGGAGGTGTCAATAATAACGACTCGCTTGCCCAGCTCGTCGGCCAGAATTCGAGCGATTTCCCGTAGAGCCGTCGTTTTCCCAACCCCCGGACGGCCCAGCATTAAGATCGATTTTCCAGTCTCCACCAGGTCGCGGATCATCCCGATGGTGCCAAATACTGCGCGCCCGACCCGGCAGGTCAGGCCGATAATATCTCCGCTGCGGTTCCGCATCGCGCTAATTCGATGCAGGGTACGCTCAATACCCGCCCGATTATCGCCACTAAAGAGCCCGACTTTGTCAACGCTAAATTGCAAATCCTCCCGCGTGATCGGCACCTCAGACAAATACTCGCTTTTGTCGGGGAACCGAGCTTCGGGAAGCCGTCCTAAATCCATGACCACTTCCACTAAAATGCTGCGCTGCGGATGCTCGTCGAGACGCTGACGAATCGGCTCTGGCAGAATCGCTAATAATTTGTCGAGATCGTCAGTAATCTGCAGTGGCTGAACAGCCATTTCAGCTGCTTGTACTTCGCTGGAAGACTTGGATTGATCGGGCTGATGAACTAACGGACGAGGTTGAAACGTCATGAGTAATTCAGCTAATGGATGTCCACGGTAGAGTGCGGTGAAACCCCTGACGGCAGGGAACCGGGCCACGGGGTAACGGTCAGATCAATCAGGCCCAGTCCGGATAACGTGGGCGGCAGGATTGTAGCAATCATGGCTCTGATGAGACGTAGAAGGAAGAGGAGAAACCTCTTTCAGTGGCCTCACAAGGGATGAGGCCAGTTGTATTGCTTGCTGAAGCAGCTCGGGAAAGGCCTCAAGCTGCTGAGATGGAAATTCAGGGTTGGAGACCTTCACCGTTGTACTCCCAACAACAGCAGCCTCAATTAAAGATTCGTGGTTCTTGGATGACAGAGAGGAGTGCTGGCTTCCTTCGCTAGCCACACTGTTTGATGCTAACGAAATAGAAGCAGACTGTGGGACAGCCTTGGCTCGCTCTTCAAGTTGCTCCAATACCGGGGTCAGTAATACTCGCGCTGCACTACCGTAGGCAACCCCGCTAATCGTGTCACGTGGTTGATAGAACTGGTCTGTGTGCGTCTGGTGTTGTGCTTCTGGCACCCGTCTGGCTCGCAGCAACCCTAATTCCTTTAGTTTCGGAACTGTGTAGAGGTTTGTCCCTCCCGCCAATTGCACATATCCGGGTAGGCCTATGGCTAGAACTTTTTGACCCAATTTGATGGCGGCATGGGTAACTCCTTTTCCAATATCACCGCTCATCGGTCTACCGTCCGTCTGCCAAATTATCGGGCAGCCCGACGGTGAGATTAATGTGTGAATAGCCCATAGATAATCAACAAGCCCCCCACCGTCAGGACAACTGACGGCGATCGCCCGCAATCCCTGACTGAATGGTTCGATCGCCCGCCATAACCGCTCAAAATCTTCCAACCGCCCTACCTGCGTGTGAATCTCCACCGCATCAACCAGCGGCAACACCTGGGCCGCTATGGTATCTGGCGAAGACACGTAGGAATGTGCTCCAATGTGCTGAACTGGGCATATGGGTAAGCACCGACCGCAGCCGTAACAGCGCTCATTCAAAACCCCCTGAAACCCATCTGCCTGCCCCTCAAATACGATTGCGTGAGCAGGACAAATTGTTTCACAAGGACGATTGCAATCCGACGGGCAAAAAGCTGGGTCAAAGGCTGCTTTTCGAAAATGGGGATCCTCCCCATCATTCAAACTCACCATAAGCCAAGGGGAGCCCTGAACCCAGGGCTCCACGCCTAACTTCTGTTTCCAGGCACGCGCCACCTGTAATCCTTCTCGGGCTGCCGCCACCACTGCTGGGTCAGCGGCAACATCCACACAATCTGCACCTACCAGCGCATAAGCCAGCGCAAGATTCCGCACATCCGGAAGAGATTGAAAGCTAGCACCGCAGATCAGCTTAAACCAATGCCCTTCATCTAGGGATCGGAGGGGGTGAATAGAATCAGATACCCTGGCGTCGAGTAGACTCACTCCGTTACGGAATTAATTAGCTGGGTGGGATCGTAATCTACCGCTAGTGTACCGCATTCCTCCCTAATCCGGCGTGGGATCAGGTCAGGCAGCAGCAAGTAGAGTTTTCAGTGGCTTCCAACTCACTTGGCGATCGCCCCCCATCTCCACAATCACCTTAATCCGGGAATCGGTAGTAGGCAGCGAAGTCAAAAACTCCAACTCTTGCTGAGATAAGATGTTACCCTCGAGCAGCCACAATACCAGCCCTTTCGATTTTGCCGGTAGAGTATCTATGTGATAAGTCGCAATGGGCGGAACATAGTAGCGATAACCCACAGCACCTTCCCGCTCCAAATTCTTCTTACCCAGATGGGGCGGACGTACACCGTGTACTTGCAATAAATACGAGGCTAAATCTCCTAATCCACGAGATGATAGCGTCTCAACCTTATAACCTGCGGCCCGAACCCGACGCTGGTAGCGGCCTTCATAGCCACCCTCCAGAGGAACATAGACTCCCAGAGCCCCGTTCTGTTCTAAGTCTCGGATAAACGTTTTTCCCGTCACAATCAGAGCCATAGCGATCTCCCGAGTAAGCTGCGTCCTTAATACCTGGGCCTAGTGTGGCGCTCTCTGCGCTTTGCACTTGCGATCGCATCCTATCATTCCTGACGGCTGCATCAACCCACTTTATATATAGAAGTCCTTTATTGCTGCTATCGTAAGAAACGGGTACATGACGTATCCAATTCTCGTATCAACGGCTGTCTAGCAAAAAACAAATTTTTAGTAGACAAGCACTTACCGTTCAGCTACACTGTTATATTGTCGCCAAACGGACTTCCGAACTTCTCGGGACGACTCCGAGACTTCGGTAGAAGGGTGATAAGTCCGTAAGGATACTGAGTGGGCGATCTGCTCAAGTCCTGGTGAAAAGCAGGCAGAGTTCGACCATCCGCTGTTACAGAGTCCTCAGAGTTAGGATTCTGTCTCGGTTTGCCTGAGGTTTTGCAGAGTTGCTCTGCGTCCATTTGTCCACTGGTTCGTTGGATAGATTGGTTTCGAGTTTGTTGGCAGACATTGTGCTGCTAGCATTTCATGAGCTGAATCGTCGGTTCAGCTTTTTTCGGTGTGTTGACTAAGGGAGACGTGTCACCGTGTCAGTCGGAATACTAGGCACCAAGCTGGGTATGACCCAGATTTTTGATGAGTCCGGAAAAGCGGTTCCGGTCACGATTGTGCAGGCTGGCCCCTGCCGGGTGACTCAGGTCAAGACCGTGGAAACAGATGGCTATTCTGCGATTCAGGTGGGCTTTGGCGCTGTAGCTCAAAAAGCTCTGAGCAAGCCCGAACTGGGGCATTTGGCTAAGTCCGAGTCTGAGCCCGTGCGGCACCTGCAAGAGTATCGCCTCGATGCTACAGGTGATTACACGCTGGGTCAGGAGATTAATGTTGAGATGTTTTCTCCCAATCAGGTGGTGGATGTCGTTGGCACCAGCATCGGTCGGGGCTTTGCAGGTTATCAAAAGCGCCACAACTTCAAGCGAGGTCCGATGGCTCACGGTTCTAAGAACCACCGCCTCCCCGGTTCGACGGGCGCTGGGACAACCCCCGGACGTGTTTATCCCGGTAAGCGGATGGCAGGTCGTTTGGGCGGTACTCGTACCACAGTTCGCAAGTTGACCATTGTGCGGGTAGATAGTGAGCGCAATCTGTTGCTCGTAAAAGGAGCAGTGCCGGGTAAGCCGGGTGCTCTGGTCAGTATTGTCCCCGCCAAAGTGGTTGGACGGTCGAAGTAAGGGTTGTTGAGCATTAGTCCTGAGGTGGCCGCTCCGTTGCCGCCGGTTTGGAGGGGTTAGGAATAAAGATCATGGTTGAATGCAAAGTCAAAAACTGGCAGGGTGAAGAGTCTGGAACCGCCACCCTTGACCTGAAAGTTGCTAAAGAAGAAAACGCTGCTCACATCGTGCACCGCGCCATGGTTCGCCAATTGGCCAATGCACGTCAGGGAAATGCCAGCACCAAGACCCGTGCTGAAGTCAGTGGGGGTGGCCGCAAGCCTTGGAGACAAAAGGGTACGGGTCGTGCTCGTGCCGGTTCGATTCGTTCTCCCCTGTGGCGGGGTGGCGGTGTCATCTTTGGCCCTAAGCCTCGGGATTACTCCGTCAAGATGAACCGCAAGGAGCGTCGTCTGGCTCTCCGTACCGCGTTTCAGGGTCGCTCTGAAGACATGATTGTGGTGCAGGACTTCACCTCTGAGCTGTCTCGTCCTAAGACCAAAGAGTTGACGACAGCTCTGTCCCGCTGGGGTGTCGAAAAGGACGAGAAGGTGTTGCTGATTGTCTCAGAACGGAGCGATACCGTTTATCTCTCCGCTCGTAACGTCGAAAACCTGCGTCTGATCTCGGCCAACAACTTGAATGTCTATGATTTGCTGGCGGCTGACCGCGTTGTCGTGACGGCCTCCGCTCTCGAAATGGTTAAGGAGGTGTACGGTGACGAAGCTTGATACCCGCGATCTGATTGATTTGGTGCGCCGTCCTCTCATCAACGAAAAGGCCACCATGCTACTGGAGCAGAACAAGTACATCTTTGAAGTTGCTCCTAAAGCCACCAAGCCTGAAATCAAAGCTGCGATTGAAGCACTCTTTGATGTGAAGGTAACCGATGTCAATACCCAAAACCCTCCTCGTAAGCAACGGCGGGTAGGTCGCTTCCAGGGGCATAAGCCAACCTATAAGCGTGCCATCATTACTTTGGCTGAGGGCAATTCCATCGGTCTCTTCCCCGAGGTTTAAGGCTTCGAGATTTGCGTTGATTGAGTATTTGTACATTTGATGGCGATCGCCGTTTGGAACCGTAACCGAGAGTAAATCATGGGTATTCGTTCTTACCGACCATATACACCGGCAACTCGCGAACGCTCAGTATCTGACTTCGCGGAGATTACGAAGTCTGAGCCTGAGAAGTCCCTGGTTGTTTCTATTCACCGGGTCAAGGGTCGCAATAATCGTGGGGTAATTACTACCCGTCACCGGGGCGGTGGCCACAAGCGGCTCTATCGCATCATTGATTTCCGCCGCGACAAGCGCAACATCCCCGCCAAAGTTGTTGCAGTTGAGTACGACCCCAACCGTAACGCCCGGATTGCCCTGCTCTTTTATCAGGATGGTGAGAAGCGTTATATCCTTCACCCCGCCAACTTGGCTATCGGCACCATTGTCACCGCTGGTCCTGATGCTCCCTTTGAAGTCGGTAATGCACTGCCTTTGGGCAACATGCCTCTGGGTACCCAGGTTCATAATGTTGAATTGGTTCCCGGTCGGGGTGGTCAAATTGTGCGCGCGGCGGGTACTTCCGCTCAAATTGTGGCGAAAGAGGGTAACTATGTAACCTTGCGTCTGCCTTCTACGGAAGTTCGCATGATTCGTAAGGATTGCTACGCCACAATCGGTCAGGTGGGCAACGCTGATGCTCGTAACATCAGCCTGGGTAAAGCGGGCCGTACCCGTTGGAAGGGCCGTCGTCCAGAAGTACGTGGTAGCGTAATGAACCCTGTGGATCACCCCCATGGTGGTGGTGAGGGACGGGCACCCATCGGTCGCTCTGGCCCTGTAACTCCCTGGGGTAAGCCAGCGCTGGGTATGAAGACCCGCAAGAAGAAAAAAGCTTCCAATTCCCTCATTGTTCGTCGCCGTCGTCGCGCATCGAAGCGGGGACGGGGTGGACGGGAGGCCTAAGGCTTCGGCTTCTCATTGTTCGCTCACGTTTAAGACTACGACCCTCAAGAATTCAAAATTTCAAGGTTTAGACCTATGGCTCGCTCTCTCAAGAAAGGCCCATTTGTTGCCGATCACCTGCTGAAAAAAGTCGAAGTGCTGAATGCCAAGAACGAAAAGCAGGTAATCAAGACCTGGTCTCGGGCCTCTACCATCCTGCCTCAAATGATTGGCCACACCATCGCTGTTCATAACGGTCGTCAGCATGTGCCAGTGTATGTGACAGAACAAATGGTGGGTCACAAGTTGGGCGAATTCGCCCCGACCCGTACTTTCCGGGGACACGCCAAGAGCGATAAAAAAGCACGCCGATAAGGGGATCTAGGAGAAAACGATGGCTGTCACAACCACTGGTAAAGATGTTAAGGCGATCGCCCGTTACATCCGCATGTCCCCGTTCAAAGTGCGGCGCGTGCTGGATCAAATTCGCGGTCGCTCCTACCGGGAAGCACTGATCATTCTGGAGTTCATGCCCTACCGTGCGTGCGAACCCATTCTGAAAGTGCTCCGTTCTGCGGTCGCCAATGCTGAGCACAACGAGGGTTATACCCCAGCAGATCTGGTGATCACTCAGGCTTATGCCGATATGGGTCCGGTGCTGAAGCGCTTCCGCCCTCGTGCTCAAGGTCGGGCTTACCAAATCCGCAAGCCGACTTGCCACATTACGATCGCTGTTGCACCTGCTGCTGACGACGAATAATGAGCCTCATTCATCACTCGCTATCTCTGACAATCAACTAGGGGACGCACCGTGGGACAGAAGATACATCCAGTTGGCTTTCGCCTTGGCATCACGCAAGAGCACCGCTCTCGCTGGTTTGCCGATTCCAATACCTATTCAAAACTGCTTCAGGAAGACCATGAAATCCGCAAGTTCTTCCAGAGCAACCCTCTAAAACTCAAGAGCCTGGAAAACCCCAGCATCTCTCAGATTCGGATTGAGCGCAAAGCCGATCAAGTGGATCTGGAAGTTCATACAGCCCGTCCCGGTGTGGTCGTAGGCCGTGGTGGTGAAGGGATTGAAAAGCTCCGTGAAGGGCTTCAAAAATCCCTGGGTAACAGCGAGCGTAAGATTCGTGTCAACGTGGTCGAAGTGCAGAAAGTTGACGCGGACGCTGCTCTGATTGCCGAGTATGTGCAGCAGCAGCTGGAGCGTCGGGTTTCCTTCCGTCGTGTGGTTCGTCAGGCAATTCAACGGGCACAGCGTGCTGGTGTTCAGGGAATCAAGATTCAGGTCAGCGGTCGTTTGAACGGTGCTGAAATTGCTCGGACGGAGTACACCCGCGAAGGTAAAGTACCTCTCCACACCCTGCGCGCGGATATTGATTATCACTATCGCACCGCTCAAACTATCTACGGAATTCTGGGGATTAAAGTTTGGGTCTTCAAGGGTGAAATTATCCCCGGTCAGGAAGACACGACTCAGTCTGCTCCCAGTACTCAACCCCGCCGCCGTCAGCAACAGCGCCGTCGTCAGCAGTTTGAAGACCGTTCCAACGAAGGTTAAGGCCCTGAATCCATTGGATATCGATCCCAAGTCAAGGTAGTGAGAGATGTTAAGTCCAAGAAGAACAAAATTTCGCAAACAACATCGGGGCCGGATGCGGGGACAGGCAACCCGTGGTAGTGACCTGAACTTCGGTGATTTTGCACTACAAGCATTAGAACCCTCCTGGATTACCTCCCGACAAATTGAAGCTAGTCGTCGTGCGATGACCCGTTACATTCGTCGGGGTGGAAAAATCTGGATTCGTATTTTCCCTGACAAGCCTGTTACTATGCGCCCTGCGGAAACCCGGATGGGTTCTGGTAAAGGTAACCCTGAGTTTTGGGTTGCTGTTGTAAAACCTGGTCGAATCTTGTTTGAGATCGGCGGGGTACCGGAAGCGACTGCACGGGAAGCGATGCGCTTAGCATCTTACAAGCTGCCGATTAAGACCAAGTTCATTACGCGTGAAGCGGAGGAGTCCTAAACAATGCCTCTTCCTAAGATTGCAGATATTCGAGATTTGAGCGATCAGGAACTGAGCGATCAGGTTCTGGAAGCTAAAAAGACACTGTTCGACTTGCGCTTCCAAAAGGCGACCCGTCGCCTTGAGAAACCCCACCTGTTCAAGCAAACGCGCCATCGTCTGGCCCAGTTGATGACGGTTGAGCGGGAGCGCCAGTTGGCAGCACAGGCCACTGAGTCAGGCAAGGAGTAAGGTGCAATGGCAGTAAAAGAGAGGGTTGGTGTCGTTGTCAGCGACAAAATGGACAAGACGGTTGTCGTAGCGGTCGAAAACCGAGCTCCTCACCCAAAATATCGCAAGATTATGGTGCGAACCAAGCGATATAAGGTGCATGACGAGGAAAATCAATGCAAATCGGGCGATCGCGTCCGTATTCGTGAAACCCGTCCCCTGAGCCGCACGAAGCGCTGGACGGTGGTTGATATTTTGACCCAAACCGCAGAATCCTAACGCAACACGAGGTGAACCGTGATTCAACAAGAAACTTACCTCAATGTGGCTGATAACAGCGGTGCCCGTAAGCTGATGTGCATTCGGGTTCTGGGTGGTAACCGCCGTTACGCCGGGGTCGGTGATGTCATCATCGCCGTTGTAAAAGATGCCCTGCCCAACATGGGTGTGAAGAAGTCTGATGTGGTTCGTGCTGTTGTCGTGCGCACCCGCAAAGGGCTCCGTCGAGATAGCGGTATGAGCATTCGCTTCGATGACAACGCCGCCGTTATCATCAATGCCGACGGTAACCCCAAAGGCACACGCGTATTCGGGCCAGTTGCTCGGGAACTGCGTGACAAGAACTTTACCAAGATCGTTTCACTGGCTCCGGAGGTGCTCTGATGTCCTTAGCGACTCCCAAGCGGAAATTCAAAATGCATGTCAAGAAGGGAGACACCGTTCAGGTCATCTCCGGTAAAGAGAAAGGCAAAATCGGCGAAGTTACCAAGGTTTATCCCGAAACGAGCAAAGTAGTCGTCCAGGGCGTAAATGTGAAAACCCGCCACGTCAAGCCTCAGCAAGAAGGCGAGTCAGGTCAGATTCAAACCTTTGAAGGGCCCATCCACAGCTCCAAAGTGATGCTGTACTCGACCAAGCAGAAGGTTGCCAGCCGGGTTTGTTACACCTTCAACTCTGAAGGTCGCAAAGTACGGATGCTGAAAAAGACTGGCGAAGTGCTCGATAAATAGACTTCAGTGGTTCTGACCAAGCCCAGAACCCTAACAGGAGACAGAGATGGCAAAGCTGAAAGAAACATATCAAGAGACGGTAGTGCCGAAACTGATGGAACAGTTTCAGTACACCAATATTCACCAGGTCCCCAAGGTTATCAAAATCACCGTAAACCGGGGTCTTGGAGAAGCGGCTCAGAACGCGAAGGCGCTGGAAGCTTCTCTTAATGAGATAGCTGTGATTACGGGTCAACGCCCTGTGGTGACTCGGGCAAAGAAGGCGATCGCCGGTTTCAAAATTCGCCAGGGAATGCCTGTTGGTATCATGGTCACCCTGCGTTCCGATCGCATGTATGCATTCTTGGATCGTCTGGTGAATCTGGTTCTGCCGCGTATTCGAGATTTCCGTGGTATTAGCCCCAAGAGCTTTGATGGTCGTGGTAACTACACCCTGGGGCTGCGGGAACAACTCATCTTCCCGGAAATCGAGTACGACAGCATTGACCAGATTCGAGGCATGGATATTTCCATCATCACCACCGCAACCACCGATGAGGAAGGTCGCGCGCTGCTCAAGGAACTGGGGATGCCCTTCCGCGATAACTGAGGCATTTCGACAAAGAGGAAACTATGGCGGTAAATGACACAATTGCAGATATGCTGACGCGCATTCGGAACGCGAATTTGGCGCGCCATCAGACAACTGAGATTCCCTCCACAAAGATGACGCGGAGTATTGCCCGTGTACTTCTGGAGGAAGGTTTCATTAGCGATATCAGTGAAACGGGCGAAGATCCCAAGAAGACCCTGGTTCTCTCGCTGAAGTACAAGGGCAAAGGTCGCCAGCCGATCATCAATCAGTTGCAGCGTGTCAGCAAGCCGGGTCTGCGGGTTTATTCGAACTCTCGAGAACTCCCCCGCGTCCTGGGCGGCATTGGCATCGCCATCCTCTCCACCTCGAAGGGCATCATGACAGATCGCGATGCTCGGCAGCAGAAGATTGGTGGCGAAGTCCTTTGTTACGTCTGGTAGTGCAGAGCCTCTGACTTCGGGTTCTGTTGGCTATAAATCATTACTTTGAACCGTTTAACGGTCTTTTCAGTAGGAGCAATGAGCAATGTCTCGGATTGGTAAACGTCCCATTAGCCTGCCACAGAAAGTCACTGTCGCTATTTCCGGGCAGGACATTACGGTAAAGGGACCAAAGGGTGAGCTCTCCCGCACATTACCGCCTGAGGTTGAAATCGTCCAGGAAGATGAAACTCTCCTGGTGAAGCGCCGGGATGATTCCCGCCCTGCCCGTGAGCGTCACGGTCTTTGCCGGACCCTCGTTGCCAACATGGTTGAAGGCGTTTCTCAGGGCTTTACGCGCCGCCTTGAAATTCAGGGAGTTGGTTACCGGGCTCAGGCTCAAGGTACTAACCTGACTCTGAACGTCGGGTATAGCAACCCCGTGCAAATTGCAGCGCCCAAAGGGATTCAATTTGCGGTGGAGAACAACACCAACATCATCGTCAGCGGCATCGATAAGGAAGAAGTGGGTAACATTTCTGCCAAGATCCGGGCGACCCGTCCTCCTGAGCCTTACAAAGGTAAGGGTATTCGGTATTCTGGCGAGTTTGTACGACGCAAGGCTGGTAAAGCAGGGAAGAAATAACGATGAAACTTTCGCGCAAGGAATCGGTACGTCGTCGCCACAAGCGAATTCGCCGCCAGGTTTTTGGAACTTCCGAA
The DNA here is from genome assembly GCF_039962325.1 of Leptolyngbya sp. PL-A3. Lineage (NCBI taxonomy): Bacteria > Bacillati > Cyanobacteriota > Cyanophyceae > Leptolyngbyales > Leptolyngbyaceae > Leptolyngbya > Leptolyngbya sp. PL-A3. The sequence goes on along the minus strand of NZ_JAMPLB010000015.1, from coordinate 117,121 downwards.
CGTCCCAGACTCAGTGTTTTTCGTTCCAATCAGCATATTTATGTGCAGCTGATTGACGATACCCAGCATCGCACGCTGGTCTCTGCCTCTACATTGGAGCCAGAAGTTCGCGAAAAGCTGAGCACTGGGTCTAACTGTGAAGCTTCTACGGAAGTCGGTAAGTTAATTGCCCAGCGCTCGATCGCTCAAGGAATTCAACAGGTCGTATTCGATCGCGGTGGTAACCTCTACCATGGTCGTGTTCAGGCTCTGGCTGATGCCGCTCGGGAGGCGGGTCTGGAATTCTAAGGTGAACGCCCTCCATGTGGGGTCACCGCTTTCGATAATTTCAAAGGAGATCATCTCAAGGACTGGACCATGGCGAGAAAAGGCGGTCGGGTTAAAGAAAAAGAAACCGATTGGAAAGAGCGGGTTGTACAAATCCGCCGGGTAACCAAGGTCGTCAAGGGAGGTAAAAAACTGAGCTTCCGGGCGATCGTTATTGTGGGTAACGAGCGAGGGCAGGTTGGCGTTGGTGTTGGCAAAGCTAGCGACGTAATCGGCGCTGTGAAAAAAGGCGTTGCTGATGGCAAGAAGCACCTGATCGAGGTGCCTCTGACCAAAGCGAACTCGATCCCCCATCCCACCCAGGGTGACAGTGGCGGTGCACGGGTGTTCATGCGTCCCGCGGCTCCTGGTACTGGGGTAATTGCTGGGGGTGCAGTACGAACCGTGCTGGAACTGGCCGGAGTTAAGAATATTCTGGCGAAGCGTTTGGGCTCGGGTAACCCCTTGAACAATGCGCGTGCGGCAACGGAAGCGCTGTCTGTTCTGCGGACCTTTTCCGATGTTGCGGAAGAGCGTGGCGTTCCCCTTGAGCGTATTTATTCTTAATTCCTTGTAAGTTCTGCTTCTGGAATTGAGTTTATTCCCACGAGTTCTCTATTACCTCTAAAGCATTATGAGACTTGAAGATGTAGCCCCTAAAAAAGGCTCTAAAAAGCGCAAACGCCGTATCGGCCGGGGTATCGCGGCTGGCCAAGGGGCGAGCGGTGGTTTCGGGATGCGGGGTCAGAAGTCCCGTTCGGGCCGTCCTACCCGGCCTGGTTTTGAAGGGGGCCAAATGCCCCTGTACCGTCGATTACCCAAGTTAAAGCACTTCCCACTGGTCAATCGGATTCAGTACACCATTGTTAATGTAGAAGATCTGAAAGATCTTTCCGCTAACTCTGAGGTAACTCTGGCTTCTTTGTTGGAAGCAGGCATTCTGACCCAAGATGATGGTCCTTTGAAAGTGCTGGGTAATGGCGAATTGCCGGTGGCTTTGAATGTAAAGGCTGCTGCATTCACCTCTGGTGCCCGTACCAAAATCGAGGCTGCTGGCGGCACCTGTGAACTGCTAGATTAAACTGAAGAGGGGTGACTTAACCTTCACTTCTTGTTTCTTTTGCCCCAGGGAGGCGATCGCTGGGGCAATCATGATGGTCTGACAGCGAGGTTTTCTGAATGGTTCGAGATAAGACTCCAACGGCCCAGGAAACATTTATCCAAATGGCCCAGGCTGCTGGTTTGCGGCAGCGCTTGCTGGTCACCTTAGGAATGTTGATTCTGGTGCGCCTGGGCATTTTCATTCCAGTGCCGGGGATTGACCGGGCCGCATTTCAGGCCGGGATTGCCTCCGCGGGACTGTCAAATCTAATTGGTTTTCTGGACTACTTTACAGGTCGGGGTTTATCAACCCTGGGCATTTTTGCGTTAGGCATCGTGCCGTATATTAACGCGTCCATTATTATCCAGTTGCTTACAGCTGCGCTGCCCAGCTTGGAAAACCTTCAAAAAAATGAAGGCGAAGTTGGCCGCCGTAAGCTGGCTCAGATCACGCGGTACGTCACCCTTGGTTTGGCTTTGCTGCAGAGCACAGGTATCTCAATTCTGGTTAACAACTATGCATTGAGTCCTGGCCCTTGGTTCATTGCTCAAACAGCTTTAGCTCTAACGGCTGGTTCTCTTTTTGTAATGTGGGCTGGTGAACTGATTACAGAGCGTGGTGTAGGAAACGGCGCATCGTTGTTAATTTTCCTTAGCATCGTATCTGTTCTTCCTCGGGACTTAAACCTGACGATCCAACAAGCTCAGAGTGGCGATCGCAGCTTTGTTGCTGGCGTCATCATGTTAACTCTGGTTTTCCTGGTGATGATTGTTGGTATCGTCTTCGTTCAAGAAGGTCAGCGCCGGATTCCTATTATTTCGGCTCGTCGCCAGGTTGGGCGTCGGCTCTATCTGGAAAAGAGTAGTTACTTACCCCTCCGCCTGAACCAAGGCGGGGTAATGCCAATCATTTTTGCCTCGACTGTATTTCTGCTTCCAGTTTTCCTGAGCAATTTGCTGCCGGGTAACGGTGTTTTGATTGCGGTGTCTACCTATCTGCGTCCGGGTACCTGGTCTTATATTCTGGTTTATTTCTTACTCATTTTGTTCTTCAGCTATTTCTACGCTTCTATCATCGTGAACCCCGTTGATATGTCGCAGAACCTGAAGAAAATGGGAGCTAGTATTCCGGGTATTCGTCCAGGTAAAGCCACCAGCGACTACATTGAACGGGTTTTGAATCGTCTAACATTCCTGGGTGCTATTTTCTTGGGCCTGGTTGCGATTGTTCCAACTGCTGTTGAAGGGGCGACGCAGGTGCGTACTTTCCAGGGATTGGGTGCAACGTCACTGCTGATTCTGGTAGGTGTGGCAATTGACACGGCAAAGCAAATTCAGACCTACGTTATTTCTCAACGTTACGAAGGGATGGTCAAGCAATAGTGGTACGTCTAATCTTCTTGGGGCCGCCTGGTGCAGGCAAAGGCACACAGGCTAAAGTTCTGGCTGATCGGTGTTCAGTTCCCCACATCTCAACCGGTGATATTTTGCGGGGAGCTGTTTCCGCCGAGACGGAATTAGGCCTGAAGGCAAAAGGCTTCATGGACAGAGGGGAACTTGTTCCCGATGACCTGATTCTTGACCTCGTAGGAAGCCGTCTCGATAACGATGACGCAAAGTCTGGCTGGATCTTGGATGGTTTCCCCCGCAACGTATCTCAGGCTAAGTTCCTGGATGTCCTGTTGGAACAAATTAATCATCAGTATGACTGTGTGGTTAATCTGGATGTGCCTGACGACATCATCGTTACGCGCCTTCTAGAACGTGGGCGTTCTGATGATAATGAAGAGGTGATTCGTCATCGTTTGTCGGTATACCGCGAACAAACTTCCCCCCTCATTGATTTTTATCGGGAACGCCAGCTTCTGGTTTCTGTGGATGGCAATCAACCGATTGATGATGTTTCAGCAGCCTTAGAACAAATTGTGGCAGCGTGATTGATGATTCGGATTTGCAAATCCCAGCCAGGAAGCTTGATTTTTATGTCACAACCTGATCTATGAGAGATTTGCTACGCTTAAGAATGGAGCATTTGTAAAAACTTATAGCTTCATTCTTAGGTGTCCGGATTTTCTAGTTTCGCTTAACTATTTTGTTGTTGAACATCCTTAGGAGGATATTGGTTTGTCTAAGCAGGACTTGATTGAGATGGAAGGAACGGTCACCGATTCCCTTCCTAACGCTATGTTCCGAGTTGATTTGGATAATGGCTTCAATGTGCTAGCCCACATCTCTGGGAAGATTCGTCGGAACTACATCAAAATCTTGCCAGGCGATCGCGTCAAAGTGGAGCTAACACCCTACGACCTTACAAAGGGACGCATTACCTATCGCCTGCGTAAGAAGTAATTCAGTATCGGGGCGATGATGAGCCGATGTTTAGGAAAGCTTTAGATATTCCTTGACAAAGGCGCTTCTGAGTTGATACTATGTTGAGTTTGTAATAGCTAGGTATTTTAGGATGAAAGTCCGGGCATCCGTCAAGAAAATCTGCGATAAATGCAGTGTCATCCGCCGTCATGGCAAAGTAATGGTGATTTGTTCTAATCCCAAGCATAAGCAGCGTCAGGGTTAATTGCCAAGTTTCTGGAGAGATTGCTCGTCAGAACGTTGGTTGGGTAACGAAATCAGGTTGAAGAGTGGGTTATTTAGGAGCATAGAGCGTGGCACGAATTGCCGGAGTGGACCTACCGCGCGATAAGCGGATTGAGATTGGTCTGACCTATATCTATGGAATTGGCTTGACGCGGTCCAAGCAAATCTTGGCCTCTACGGGTGTCAATCCCGATATCCGTGTCAAAGATCTGAATGATTCGGATGTGGCATCCCTGCGTGAAGCTGTTGAGACGAATTTCGAAGTTGAAGGGGATCTGCGTCGTCTTGAAGCGCTCAATATTAAGCGCTTGATGGACATTGGCACCTACCGTGGTCGGCGCCACCGGATGGGACTCCCTGTTCGTGGGCAACGTACCCGCACTAATGCACGGACACGTCGAGGCGCTCGTCGCACCGTTGCTGGTAAGAAGAAGGCTCCTGGTAAGAAGTAGGGAGTACGCCATTCGAGGTTGTGACGGCTCGTCTGGCCTCGATTTTTGGCGTTTACTTCTAGCCAGGTCAGTCGTTCTTAAATTAGAACCCGCCTTCCCTGGATCCGTAGCACTACATCGTTGATCTCAAAAGTAAGTTGGACTATTAAACATGGCGCGGCAGACTGGAAAAAAGACTGGACCGAAGAAGCAAAAGAAAAATGTTCCCAGCGGGGTTGCTCATATCCAGTCAACTTTCAATAACACCATCGTCACTATTACTGATGTAAATGGTGAAGCGATTTCCTGGGCCTCAGCGGGTTCAAGCGGCTTTAAAGGTGCCAAAAAAGGAACCCCTTATGCGGCTCAAACGGCGGCAGATAATGCTGCGCGTCGGGCAATGGATCAAGGCATGCGACAACTGGAAGTTATGGTAAGCGGTCCTGGCTCTGGCCGGGAAACTGCCATCCGGGCACTTCAAGCTTCGGGTCTGGAAATTACTCTGATTCGTGACGTTACACCCATTCCCCACAACGGTTGCCGCCCTCCCAAGCGTCGTCGCGTTTAGTCTGGGCAATTTCTGGCCCTGCTAGCCAGATTGGAAATTGTTGATAGGCAGAAACAATCATTTGGCAAGGCATGGGTTTTGTTCCTGACGAATTGCCAGTTCTAGAGAATTGCCTCAGAGAGCTGGAATGATCTGAAGCCAAGGAGAAGGGAGGCTGGTATGGCACAGTTCAAGGTTGAGTGCATTGAAACAGATTCAGAAAATGAACATGGCGTCTATAGTCGCTTTGTTCTGGAACCCTTAGAACGGGGCCAAGGGATCACCGTTGGTAACGCCTTGCGTCGGGTTTTGCTGTCGAACCTGGAAGGAGCCGCTGTAACTGCTGTACGGCTCGCGGGGGTAACCCACGAATTTATGACCGTGCCGGGTGTGAAGGAGGATGTCTTGGACATTCTCTTGAACATGAAAGAAGTGGTTCTCAAGAGCTATACCTCTCATCCTCAGATTGGTCGGTTGCGGGTAGAAGGTCCGGCAGTCGTTACAGCCGCTGACTTCGATTTACCTTCGGAAGTGGCCGTAATTGATGAAGACCACTATATTGCTACGGTATCGGCAGGCTCTGTCCTGGAGATGGAATTCCGGGTTGAGAAAGGGGTAGGTTATCGGGCGATTGAGCGGGGTCGTGATGATACCTCTGCTCTCGATTTTCTTCAGATTGATGCAATTTTCATGCCGGTTCGTAAGGTGAACTACACCATTGAGGATGCTCGGGTAGGTGGTTCACTAGAGCGTGATCGCTTGATTATGGAGATCTGGACAAATGGTAGCTTGACTCCTCAAGATGCCTTGAGCCAAGCTGCTGCAATCCTAGTGGATCTCTTTAATCCCTTGAAGGACATCACCATTGAGGATCTGAAGAGTATCTTCCCTGAAGAGGAAGATCCCCATAGCCAGATTCCGATTGAAGAACTCAATCTGTCTGTTCGTGCTTATAACTGCTTGAAGCGCGCTCAGATCAATACGGTGGCTGACCTCTTGGACTTCAGCGAAGAAGATCTGCTTGAGATAAAGAATTTCGGGCAGAAGTCTGCAGAAGAGGTAATTGAAGCGTTGCAAACCCGTTTGGGAATTACCTTGCCTCGTGAGAAGTCTGCTAAGCCAACCCCGTAGGTTTGTTTCAGTCTTGAGTCTATCGAGCAAGTCTCTCACGCTTGCAATGTCTTGAGTGTCGTTTTATTCCTGACCGTAGAGAGTAGAGTTATGCGTCATCGGTGTCGTGTCCCCCAATTAGGCAAGCCAGCGGATCAGCGGCGCGCTCTCCTCAGAGCGTTAACCACAGAGTTGATTCGCTATGGCCGCATCACCACCACTAAAGTACGGGCCAAAGCGGTTCGTTCTGAAGCGGATCGGATGATTACTCTGGCTAAGGATGGGTCTCTGGCTGCCCGTCGTCAAGCGATGGGTTTTATTTACGACAAGCAACTGGTTCATGCGCTGTTTGAGCAGGCTCAAGAGCGTTATGGCAATCGTAATGGTGGCTATACCCGTGTGGTACGCACGGTAAGCCGTCGTGGTGATAATGCCGAAATGGCCATTATCGAATTGACCTGATCGGATTCCTCCTGTTAACCATGACCGTTATCGTGCCCAGCTCATCTGATCCCTCTGACGCGGCTCCCGTATCGATAACATCGACGCGGGTAGTTCTGGTGATTCAATATCTGGGCACGGACTACCATGGTTGGCAGCGTCAGGCGAATCATCGCAGTGTTCAGGAAGTGATAGAAAGTGTGATCCGGGATGTGGTGGGTTATCCCGTGGTTGTGCATGCAGCTGGCCGAACGGATGCTGGTGTTCACGCAGCGGCTCAGGTAGCACACTTCGATGTGGTAACTCGTATTCCTCCCCATCGCTGGGCGGATATCCTTAACCATCGTCTTCCTGACGGCATTGTGATTCGTGGTTCGGCGGCAGTGCCCTCCAGTTGGCATGCCCGGTTCTCGGCATTGTGGCGGCGCTACCGCTACACCCTGTATACAGACCCTCGCCCGAATCTGTTTGTCCGTCCCTTCTCCTGGCATTATTACTATGCTCCCCTGGATACAGTACGGATGCAGGCTGCCTTATCCCCCTTAGTTGGGCGGCATCATTTGGCGGCATTCCATCGGGCTGGTTCTCGTCGTGCTCATTCATGGGTCGATGTACATGAGGCTGAATGCATTCAGCGTGGGCCTTTTGTTCAGATCGAGATTCAGGCCAGTGGCTTTCTGTATGGAATGGTACGGTTATTGGTCGGGATGCTGGTGGAAGTAGGTCGAGGCGTGCGATCGCCTGACGACTTTACGCGCCTTTGGCAGGAGCAACGGCGTAATGAGGTACAATACGCTGCTCCTCCCCAGGGGTTGTGCCTGTTGCGGATTGGGTATGAAGACGATTTTCCCTTTTCCCGCAGTCTCTGGTTTGATAGCCAGCCTCAGTTCCTTTTGCCTTCAATGTTCGATTCCGGTTCAGTGGATTCTCAGGCCATTCCCGTCTTGGGATAGTGCTCTTTTCCTATCCTTACAATTTTGTTTCCATTAACGCTGTCATGACTAAGACCTACCTCCCAACGCAAGAAACAGCTGACCGCAAATGGTATGTGGTTGATGCTGAAGGCCAACGCCTGGGCCGTTTGGCTTCCGAAGTTGCTTCCATCCTGCGGGGCAAGAATAAGCCAATTTTTACTCCTCACCTGGATGCTGGAGATTTCGTCATTGTGATCAATGCCGAAAAGATTGAAGTGACGGGGCGCAAACGTACTCAGAAGCTCTACCGTCGCCACTCCGGTCGTCCCGGTGGGATGAAGGTAGAAACCTTTGACAAGCTACAGGCTCGGATTCCTGAGCGGATCATTGAGACTGCTGTGAAAGGTATGCTGCCCAAGAATTCTTTGGGTCGCCAACAGTTTACCAAGCTGAAGGTATACGCAGGTACTGAGCATCCCCATCAGGCTCAACAACCTGAAGTTCTGACTATTCAAACCATTCCTGGAGGTAAGTAATGCAAGCTACTGAGAAATCGGGTCGTGCAGTTTATTGGGGAACGGGTCGCCGCAAGACTGCCGTTGCTCGAGTTCGTCTAGTGCCAGGTTCTGGCAAATTGACGATCAACGGTAAGCCTGGAGAAGAGTATCTTCAGTTCAACCCCTCCTACCTTGTAGCTGCTAAGGCTCCTTTAGAAGCTCTGGGCCTGGAAAATGAGTATGACATTCTGGTTAATGCTCACGGTGGTGGTTTGACTGGGCAAGCAGATTCCATCCGTATGGGTGTGGCTCGTGCGTTGTGCGAACTGGATCCTGAGAACCGTAAGCCCCTTAAAGTTGAAGGTTATCTGCGTCGGGATGCTCGCGCTAAAGAGCGTAAGAAGTACGGTTTGCATAAAGCTCGTAAGGCACCTCAGTACTCCAAGCGTTAATTCTTGGTTGCTACCTTGATTTAGGCAATGGGCTTTTTATCCCAATTGTCTAGAATAGTAATAATGACATTTTGCAGTTGAGACAAACCTATGGCGAAGCCTGGTATTCATCCGGAGTGGTATCCCGAAGCTAAGGTCTATTGCAACGGAGAAGTTGTAGCGATTGTAGGCTCTACAAAGCCTGAGCTACACGTTGACGTGTGGTCTGGTAACCACCCTTTCTACACTGGAACTCAGAAGATTATTGATACCGAAGGTCGTGTGGAACGCTTCTTGCGGAAGTACGGTATGACCGATACGCGGCAGGGTGCAGCCGACTCTGGGAAAGCAGACAACTAGCGGATAGAGTGATTCATCTGGTTATCCCATTGGGGTAGCCAGATGTGTTGTCTCTGTCCGTTTTTGTTTTTTACCTGGTAAAGTTCCATGGCGGAAGCCTACCTGCTTAATAAGTTGAAGTCCGTTGAACAGACCTTTGATGAACTGACGCGACGCTTGGCTGATCCTGACATTGCGAAGGATCCGGGTGAGTTTCAGAGAGTGGCGAAGGCTCGCTCCTCCCTAGAAGAGACGGTCGCAACCTATGGAGATTGGAAAAAAGCGCAGTCTGATTTAGCCGAAGCCCGCCAAGTCCTTAAGGAGGCAGGTGGTGATGATGAGCTGCGGGAGATGGCTGCTCTGGAGATTGAGGAGCTGGACACCCGTATTGAGGAACTGGAGCAACGGCTGAAGATTCTGTTGCTGCCTCGTGACCCCAACGATGATAAGAACATCATGTTGGAAATCCGGGCGGGTGCTGGTGGTGATGAAGCCGGCATCTGGGCGGGTGATTTGTTGCGGATGTACTCGCGCTATGCAGAGACGCAGGGGTGGCGAGTCAAGATGGTGAGTGAGTCTCCGGCAGATATGGGAGGCTTTAAGGAAGCCATTTTAGAAATTCAGGGCGGTCAGGTCTACAGCAAACTGAAGTACGAAGCTGGGGTCCACCGAGTCCAGCGGGTGCCTGCTACGGAGGCGGGTGGCCGAGTCCATACTTCGACTGCAACAGTGGCGGTGATGCCCGAAGTGGATGATGTGGAAATTGAGATTGACCCGAAAGATATTGAGCTAAAGACAGCTCGATCTGGCGGTGCTGGTGGTCAGAACGTAAACAAGGTGGAGACGGCCGTAGATTTGCTGCACAAGCCTACTGGGATTCGTGTGTTCTGCACAGAGGAGCGATCGCAGCTCCAGAACCGTGAGCGGGCTATGCAAATCTTGCGGGCGAAGCTTTATGAGATTAAGTTGCGGGAGCAGCAGGAAGAAGTATCTTCTAGGCGGCGATCGCAAGTGGGTTCCGGCGAACGTTCTGAGAAAATCCGCACTTACAACTACAAGGACAATCGGGTGACGGACCATCGTCTGGGGCAGAACTTCTCCCTAGCGCCTGCTTTGGAAGGGGATATTGAAACCATGATTCAGTCCTGTATTACTCAGGATCAGCAGGAGCGATTGGAGGAACTGGCCGCTTCGACTACAGTTTCGATTTAATATTGACTCCCTTGAATTTGCATAAAAATAAGCGTGCTAGGAATTGTCCAGCACGCTTATTTTTATGCAAAATTTTTAGAGTGCCCTTAAAGATATAGGCATATAGCAATGTGCAAGTGCGTTAAGTGCAGCAACGGTGATGTGGGGCACGAAGTGCCCCACATCACCGTACTTAACCAACGTGCACAGCGCTATAGGTAACCGGATTAGTAGGGTAAGAGGGATATGGTAGTACTGTATCTGGTTACTTGAGCATAAAAATCGCAGCAATTAAAATTGCTGCGATCGCCCCTAACATCGTGTTGATAATATTGACCATCTCATTCGTTAACCATCGATATCTGGATTGAAGAGTAGCTCCAATAAGGCTTTCCAGGTTAGTGGCGATAAATGCTGCGATGACAGAAGTGAGAATATGGATAGGGGGAATGATGCCTAAGGCCCAGGCCACTGTGGCGATCGCTGCTCCACCTACCAAGCCTGCCAGCGTTCCTTCCAAACTGACTGCCCCTTCCGTTCCAGGTGGCACCGGACTCAGGTTTGTGATGAGGAATGTACGCTTACCATAAGCTTTACCCACTTCACTGGCGGACGTGTCTGCTAACTTGGTGCTGAGACTTGCTACATATCCCAAAACTAAGAGCTGCGCAATGGGAGGCTCCATGCCGGGACTGCTAAAGAGATAAGCTCCTAAAGCACAGAGGGCTCCCGTCAGGGCCGAGCCCCACACGTTCTCCGGCCCACGAACACCTGAGCGCTTTTCAGCGATCCCTGCTGCTTCCTTACGAGCCATGCCCAGCCGTGTTACCAATGTTCCTACCAGGAAGTAGAACAGCATAACGCTGTATCCCCTCCAGCCCAAAGTACCCCAAATGATCACCCCCAGGAACCAAGCATGGATTAGTCCAGCCGGTGTAAGAAGTTTTTTGGGAGAAAACCAGGCGATCGCCAGCAGCACCGTATTGAGGGCAATTGCCACCAACCAGGGCATTAACGTTTCCATGCCGAAAAATCTCTATGAAGTACAAAAGCGCACAGGCTGAGTAACACGCCCTATGGTAGAAAGCAGATTAATCATTTTGCCTTCACCTGACCTTTACGTTAACACCTCTCGCTTTTTTCTTCGTCTCTTCATGTGCTCTGACTATGCAACCTACGATTTTTCATCTGGCTTTTCCGATTAACAACATTGCTAAAGCTAAACAATTCTATGTATTAGGCCTGGGATGCCAAGTGGGACGTGAAAACTCCCACTCCATCATCCTCAACCTCCGGGGGCATCAGATTGTTGGCCACATGACCAAAGATCCTCTAACCCCGCAACGAGGAATTTATCCCCGCCACTTTGGCCTAATTTTTACTGTTGAAGAAGACTGGGAAGCACTATTAGAGCGATCTCAGCAACAGAACCTAACCTTTTACGAAACCTCTAAGGAACGATTCGTCGGCTCGCCCCTGGAGCACCGAACCTTTTTCCTGGAAGACCCATTTCACAACTTGCTGGAATTCAAGTTCTACCGCTACCCAGCCGCTATTTTTGGAGAGGCCGAGTTTGCTCAAGTGGGCGATCGCACGCACGCATAAGCTCTACTGGAACGACTCATTGCATGGGTGAAGCGAACGCCGAATCCAATGGCTTCAATGCAAAACTGTTTGAGGAAATAAGCTATTGAGCTGAGTGGATGGCAGTCAGATCAGATCCAGCGGTCGCTGCTGTATGTCTGGAACTGAAACCGGCGTCACTGAGGGCAATAGCCACCTGATTCATCACCCGCAGGTCCGTGACCATCCAGGCATGCGCGGCTACATTGACTACAACTTCATTCCCAACAGGCAGCTGAGAACTTTGGGGTGGCAGGATCATGGCATCTAATGGTGTCCAGATCGAAGTGACGTTGATGCAACCTAATGTCTCAGCTACATCTTGGTTCAGATCGTTGAGGAACGCAGAGTCAGGCCGCATCTGGCTGGCTCCACGATTCCAACGCAGGTAAGCGGTCCAGGTTCCCTGATTGGGGGAGGCGATCGTCACAAAACGCTCTACTCGCTGATGTCCTCCTAACCGTTGCAAATAGTAACGGCTGATAATGCCTCCCATGCTAAACCCCACTAAATCGAACGGCTGATCAGGAGTAAAGGTACAGTTCACATAGTTTGCAACCTGTTGCGCCAGTACCTCAAGACCATAGGTTCCATCGTTGGGTATTAGGTCAAGACTGTGTGTTTGCCAGCCTCGTGCTTCAAGGTAAGGAGCCATGGTCGAAAACAAAGTAGCGGTATCATCAATGCCATGGATCAGGAGGACGGGATTTCGAGTCTGCATAGAGAGTATTTGTGGGAAGTTTTTCCTAAAATATTGGATGAGTTTGCCAGTTACTCTTAAGCGTGGGCCGCTTTATCAAATGTCCAGTGCTATAAATCCCATATCTTGAGGTAAGTGAACAGTGGAATAAGCGAACAGAACATTGCTCCTGAAAGGCTTGATTTTATAAGTCAAAAGCATTCGAAATAAAAAATTTCTAGCAAACTTTAGTGAATCCGAACTCCTCAAGAATTTATTTGGCTTCTCATTTCTGTTAAGAAGGAATAGAACACAATTTTCTCGAATGAAGCTTTAAAAAAAGTTGCTTAATAATAAACAAGTTTGAGCAATCTTCCATTAAATCTTTACTTATCTATAAGACTCTTAAATCCTCAGGAATTTCCCTGATTCTTCCATACACATTTTTATCAGATACTAGGTTAGTGTTCTACGAGAACAGGCAAATTCACGGTCGTTCCTGCTAGCACGGATTACTAAGCTAGGTCTATCTATTGCTCTCACCCCCGTAAGAGAATGAGGATATGCAATGCTGTACCTTACCCCTCTTCCTGACGGTACACTTGCTCGCTACCCTTAACAGGTGTAATGCCATTCAGAACTTGGGTAACCTTACCTTGGCACGACCGCTCAGGATTTACTGCCACTATGCCTTCCCCTGTAGACTCTCAATCAAGTCCCACTGTAATGGCAACCCTACCTGAACAGGATGCTCGCGTGTCTTATTCCAATTCCATTGTGGGTGCTGCCATTTTTGATTTGAGTGGTTTACCCAAGGAGTACTTCACTACGAGCGAAAGTAGTGATGTGAGTTGGGTACAGACAATCTTTCAAGCTTTGGGCTTACAATCGCTCCTCATTTCCTCCCTTCGTTTAGAAGGGTTTCGGCACGCTGTTATCCATGGTCAAGACTATCTAGCAGTTGTAGTGCGGCAACGGGTTCGATACATGGCCCTTCTGGTGCGGAAGGAGGAACTGCAAGTAATCTCTGAGGGTTTCCTGGCCTGGTCTCTAGATTTTGAACCCTCTATTCTCCGCACACACCCTCGGTTTAGTGCTGTATAAGTAACTCAAACTGATATTTGAGCTGCAATGTGTCCTTCTGGAAATGGGAACATCTCGTAGCCTAATGATTTGAGTTCTTATAGAAGCTCGCACATCAAGTTCAGTTCAGTGCATTTTCGTTGAAGGTGAAGGAGAGTGGCGTGGTAGAGCACTGCCTTTCTCCTTTTTTTGTATGAGCCTTGCTTATAGCCTTTATATAGGCTATTCAACGATCGCTACATTTCTCTTAGGGAGAATGCACCTGTTCTAAGTCTTTTGGATTCAAAGTTTGTGTCGAGACGTGACCTACACCATTAGAAGAGGGTGGGGATGTTTCCCTACCCTCTTCTAATGGAAGCTGCTGGCGATCGCTATATCTTCTTAATTCTGCTCTTGTAACAGAACCATATAACGATTTGGTCCTCGGTTCGCTTGGCTTCTGAGCTCAGAGGGCAAATCTTCCATAGGAACCATCATAAAGTCCAGGTTTCTATAAAATTCGACAGTTCTGCGAGGAGATTGCACATAGATAGGGGTTCGCTCTTCTCGGGAAAGCCTACGAACTAAGGAGGAGCCAATTTTCTGTCTACGAAAATCAGGAGCAACGTATAACGTTTCTAGAAGAGAATAGCCTCGCTTCTGACGAATATCTGCTCGGGCAATAATTTTACCTTGGCGCTTTGCAACCCAAGTTTGCATATCGCTGGGCTGACTTGGAAAGAAACCCCATAAGCGACCCAGATTGTACGTGGTTCCGGCAATACCAATGAGCCAAAATGGAACCATGGCGACGGTCAGTAATAGCAGATCCTTTAAGCCACTGAAGGCGATCGCAACCATATTTCCAACGATTGGAATTAACAGAAAGACCGAGCTCAGCAGAAGCCCCTGGCCAATCAAACTCCTGATATCACGTCGGGTTGCGCGGTCAATCCAGTAGGTGAGTGCCATAATCAGGTGTTCTCTCACAGCCTACTTATCATGCCCAATTCTGTGCACTATTTCACACTAAAGAGAGATGACAATACTATCTTGGTGCTAAATAAACTTGCTCTATTCTTTCCAAAGCATTATACAAACCTTATTTGCATAGCTACTGCAGTATGGGGAGTGCCTTAAGATCTCTCATTTTTTAGGCTTTGTATCGATAGAAGCTATGAGTTTTATGTTTTGAGTCTAAGAAACTATTTGAAAGAGTATTGAAGAGCTTGGCATATTGTTCTGGAATGTACAGAGCATAAGCTTTTTAGTGGTTTTTAAGAGTTAAAGTGAAACGGTAACTTCTCCATTTGGAGAAAGATAAATTAAGGTCAATGCTGCTCAATTAGATACGAGTTTTGCTACCACTTCTTCCATCAATCCAAATCTCCGAGCTGCTGCAATGTAAGAGCAGTAGATGAAGGGACTCAAGCTTGATTTTGTAATAGCCTTTATGGTGGAGCAGCCGGCATAAACCTCATGCCTTATGGTTGAAATAGTGGCTCTTTTGTAAAAACGCCGAGTTATGAAAGATATCCTGTTACAGCGACGGCAGAAACTGGCGGAACGGGTTGCGTTCCCCGTAGTGCTGTGGTCAGGGCTAAGTGTATCCCGTAACTATCCGGCCAATACCTATCCCTTCCGGGCCAGTAGCCATTTCTTATACTTTGTAGGAATGCCTTTGGCTAATGCTGCTGTTCGGATGGAACAGGGACGTCTGGAGTTGTTCATGGACAATCCGACTCCAGCAGATATTTTGTGGCATGGGCCGATGCCAACGCGATCGCAAATTGCTGAGACTATCGGAGCCGATGCGGCCTATCCTTTAGAGCAGCTCCCTTCCAATGTCGCAGGTGCAGCAAGTGTAGCTGTGCAGGATGCTGCTACCCGCCATACACAAACCCATCTCTTACAGCGGGAGTTAACTCCTGCTCATCAATCTCAAGGGGTTGATCGGGAACTGGCCTTAGCCCTGGTTCAACTACGGCTCTGCCATGACGAATTAGCTGTAACAGAAATGCGTCGGGCGGCTGCGATCACAGTGGAAGCTCACAAAGCAGGTATGGTCAGCACCGCTTGTGCCAAGCGTGAAGCCCAGGTGCGAGCTGCTATTGAGGCGGTGATGACTGCTCATGAAGCAGTTCCAGCCTACACGAGTATTGTTTCTGTGCATGGGGAGGTACTCCACAACGATCGCTCTCCCCACCCTTTACAGGCTGGTGACCTGATGCTTGTTGATGCAGGGGCCGAGACCAACACCGGATGGGCTTCTGATGTAACTCGTACCTGGCCCGTCTCGGGCCACTTTTCCCCTACACAGCGCGACATATACGACCTGGTGCTTGCTGCCCATGATCGCTGCATTGCCCAAATCCGCCCGGGTGTGGAGTATCAAGACCTACATCTACTGGGTGCTCTAACCATAGCCGAAGGCCTAGTCGATCTTGGCATCTTACGCGGCAATCCCTCCAGCCTGGTGGAGCAGGATGCCCATGCTCTCTTCTTCCCTCATGGTTTAGGGCACTTGTTGGGTCTGGATGTCCATGACATGGAGGACTTCGGAGATCTGGCAGGATATGCTCCTGGGCGCAAACGGAGCGATCGCTTTGGCCTTGGTTACTTACGCCTCAACCGCCCCCTCCAGCAGGGTATGGCCGTTACGATTGAACCAGGCTTTTACCAAGTTAGTGCTATTTTGGAGGACCCTGAGCGGCGCGATCGCTACCATGAGGTCGTGAACTGGGAGCGCCTGTCTACCTTCTCGGACGTTCGTGGCATCCGTATTGAAGACGATGTTCTCGTCACAGAAACAGGGCACGATGTACTGACCGATGCTTTGCCTACCGATGCCCACGCCATCGAAGCGCTGGTGCAAAGTGGAGCCTGAAATAACCTCAGTTCAGGATAAGCTGAAGTGCTCATTTTGGCGTGCGCTTTGCGCACGCCAAAATGAGCGTTTTCGAGTGCTGCGCAACGCGCGGCACTCGAAAACGCCCTTAACCCGAACTCAGGTTATCAAAAGTGCTGAACAAGCCTCATAACGAAAAGGGCTGGCATTTGCCAGCCCTACATAATATTCGAGGTTACAAACAAGACCGGTCTACTGTTATTACAGCGCCATATCTGTTGGATTAACATCCACCGGACGGCTAACAACGGGAATTGATGTAGTTGATGCATTCAGCATCGGAGTCTTTGCTACGGAACCATCTGCCAGGGTAAAGAGTGGATTGGATAGAATTCCTGCTAAAGACGTAAAAATCAGAGCAATCACAATGGTGATTTGCAAAGGCCGCATCCCTGTCAAGTTCCAGCGGATTGGTGGGTAGTTCTTAACGGCTTCGGACATTTCATCCGGTTCTTTCACCACCATCATCTTCACCACACGGATGTAGTAGTAGATAGAAACCACGCTGGTAATTAGACCCACTAGGACGAGACCATAGGCACCCGATTGCCAACCCGCCCAGAACAGGTACAGCTTTCCAAAGAAACCAGCCAGGGGAGGAATACCCCCCAGAGATAGTAGACAGAGGCTCAGTGCCAAAGTCAACAGAGGGTCTTTCTGATAAAGGCCGCTGTACTCATTAATTTCATCTGTTCCAGTTCGCAGACTGAACAGAATCACACAAGCAAAGCCGCCCAGGTTCATGAACAGGTACACCAGCAGGTAGAACACCATGCTGGAGTAGCCAGCCTCGGTTCCCAGCACCAATCCAATCATTACGAATCCGGCCTGGGCAATTGAGGAGTAGGCCAACAGACGTTTCATGCTGGTTTGAGCCAGTGCCACCACATTCCCCAACACCATGCTGAGGATAGCCAGCGCCGTCAATACAAAATGCCATTGTTCCGCAACCAGCGGGAAGGCGTTTACCAACAGCCGGATCGCCAGAGCAAAACCTGCCGCTTTAGAACCTACAGATAAGAAAGCTACTACTGGGGTAGGAGACCCTTCGTAAACGTCAGGAGTCCACTGATGGAAAGGCACTGCTGCGATTTTAAAGGCGATCCCAGCAATTACAAAAACTAGCGCGACTACTAGACCCAGAGAATCTTGGACGCCGTTCTCAACAATGCTGGCCGTAATAGAGCTCAGACGGGTTTCACCACCAGACAAGCCATACAGCAAGGAGATACCGTACAGGAAGATCGCCGAGCTGGCAGCACCAATCAACAAATACTTCAGGGCTGCCTCATTCGAGCGGGGATCTCGCTTCATGTAGCCCGTCAGTAAATAGGAGGAGATACTGAGAGTCTCCAGTGAAACGAAGACCATCACCAACTCATCGGCTCCCGAGAGGAACATGCCGCCGATAGTGGCCGTAAGCAGAATCGTGATGAATTCCGCAAGGGAGGTGCCAGATTGTTCGACGTAACGAATCGACATGGGGATGGTGACTGCCGCAGAGAGCGCCACGATTCCCCGGAAAACTACGCTGATAGCATCGCCGTTGAAACTGCCCAGGAAGGAGATGGGGGCGGTGGTATCCCACTGATAGTAGAGGGAACCGACCGCTGCCAAAAGGCCGGCGATCGCCACATAGGGCGTCCATTTCGTCGAACTGCGACCAACAATTAAATCACCCACAAGGGTCACCATCAGAGTAATGATGACGATGCCCTCGGGCAGGATAGCTCCTGCGTTGAGTTGGGCTGAAAGGTTTGCGAAATCCATACAGGTTGCGGGATCAAACGGGTGAGCACAGAATTAGGCAGTTGAGGAAGACGGATCAGACGTATTATCTGAGAACCCAGACCAGAACTCCGACAGATCAGGTCAGAATCGAGCTGGCACCGTGTCCTTGTCCCCTCGTCTCACAACGGCAATACCGTCACAAGTGCATCATACCTTGCTATATCGGTAGAAAAGGGGTTTTGAATTGTGATGAACTTTTGTTATTCACATACGTTCCATAAGGACATGTCTATTATGGAAAAAACAATCGCCGTGTTGTTGCACTCTGGCACGATTCATGGCTAGGTTGGAAGCAACCTGGGTTAGGCTTCAGAAGGCACTCGCTTCATCCCTAACCTTTCTTGCCTCACCCAAAGCCAGCCCCCGGGCCCTGCCCCGCTGCTTCTTAACCCCTGCCTCGTATCTTTGAACTGCATCCAAGCTCATGTCTAAGCTCGTTATTGTTGAATCTCCCACAAAAGCAAAAACCATCCGCAACTACTTACCGCCGGGGTACCGGGTGGAAGCTTCTATGGGGCACGTACGAGACTTGCCCCAGTCGGCAAGCGACATTCCCACCAACCTCAAAGGCGAAGAGTGGGCAAAGATTGGCGTCAATGTAGGGGATGATTTCGACCCCCTCTATATCATTCCACAAGACAAAAAGAAGGTTGTTAAGAGCCTGAAAGACGCCCTGAAAGAGGCGGATGAGTTGGTACTGGCAACTGACGAAGACCGCGAGGGAGAGAGCATTAGCTGGCACCTGCTACAGGTGCTACAGCCTAAGGTGCCTATCAAGCGAATGGTCTTCCACGAGATTACTGAAGAGGCCATTCAAGGCGCTCTAGAAAATTGTCGCAACGTTGATGAGCAATTGGTTCGGGCTCAGGAAACCCGACGAATTCTCGATCGCTTGGTAGGTTACACACTGTCGCCCCTGCTTTGGAAAAAGATTGCCTGGGGCCTGTCCGCTGGCCGGGTACAGTCCGTCGCGGTGCGCCTACTGGTACAACGGGAGCGGGAGCGGCGTGCCTTCCGGAAAGGTAGCTATTGGGACTTAAAAGCTCTACTGGCTCAGGAAAAAGTTCCCTTTGAAGCGAAGCTCGTTTCGGTAGGTGGGACCCGGGTTGCCACCGGTGCTGACTTTGATGAAGCCACCGGCCACGTCATTGAAGGCCGCAACGTCCTTTTATTAGATGAAGCTGCTGCCTACGCCCTTCAGGAGCGCTTACAAACAAGCACTTGGACGGTCACAAACCTGGAGGAACGCCCCTCCACCCGTAAACCCGCTCCTCCCTTTACCACCTCCACTTTGCAACAGGAGGCTAACCGAAAGCTGCGGCTCTCTGCTCGGGACACGATGCGTACCGCTCAGAGCTTGTACGAGCAGGGCTACATTACCTATATGCGTACGGATTCGGTACACCTATCGCAACAGGCGATCGCTGCTGCCCGTTCCTGTGTTGAAGCTATGTACGGTGCTGAGTACCTCAGCCCCCAAGAGCGTCAGTACACCACCAAGAGCAAAGGCGCTCAGGAAGCTCACGAAGCCATCCGTCCGGCTGGAACCACCTTCCGTACTCCCCAGCAAACAGGGCTAAGTGGCCGCGACCTGCAACTCTACGACCTGATCTGGAAGCGTACCGTCGCAACCCAGATGGCCGAAGTGCGTCAAACGCATATTACCGTTCAGATTGAAGTCGAAGACGCTGGATTCCGCGCCTCTGGTAAGCGGATTGACTTCCCCGGCTTCTTCCGGGCCTATGTGGAGGGATCAGATGATCCTGATGCAGCGATCGAGAGTCAAGAGGTCATTTTGCCGACTCTGCGGCAGGGGGATCACCCAGAGTGTCGGGAATTGGAGGCGATCGCCCACGAAACCCAACCCCCTGCCCGCTACACTGAAGCAACTTTGGTGAAAACCCTGGAAAGTGAAGGTATTGGTCGTCCCAGTACCTACGCCAGCATTATTGGGACCATTCAGGATCGGGGCTATGCCCAGATGGTGAACAATAGCCTGATCCCCACATTCACAGCCTTCGCGGTGACGAACTTACTGGAGCAGCACTTCCCCGATCTGGTGGATACCAGTTTCACCGCTCGTATGGAGCGCACCCTTGATGAAATTTCTACGGGGGAAGCTGAGTGGTTGCCCTACCTGCGGGAATTCTACCTGGGACAAACAGGATTAGAAACTCTGGTCAAAGAGCGGGAAAACCAGATCGACCCCAGCGAAGCTCGCACTATTGATCTTGAAGGGCTGGAGGCCAGAGTTCGAATTGGCCGTTACGGAGCCTATTTAGAAACTGAGAATGGCGAAGAGGCCGTCAAAGCTTCTATTCCCCAAGACCTGACCCCGGCGGACTTGGATCCCCAACAGGTCGAGGTGATCCTGCGGCAGAAAACCGAAGGACCAGACAAAGTTGGCCTCTATCCGGAAACAGGCGAACCGATTTACATGCGCATTGGTCCCTATGGCCCCTATGTCCAGCTGGGGGATGAGTCGGAGGCTAATCCCAAGCCGAAGCGTACGTCTCTCCCGAAAGGGGTCAAGCCTGAGAACGTGACGTTGGAGATGGCTGTTGGTCTCCTCTCGCTGCCACGCAATCTGGGTACCCATCCTGAGACCGGGGCCAAAATTCAGGCAAACTTGGGGCGGTTTGGCCCTTACGTTATGCATTCTAAAGGGGCGGAGGGCAAGCCAGAATACCGTTCCCTCAAAGCTGGGGATGATGTCCTGACTGTAACTCTAGATCGGGCACTCGAATTATTAGCCGAGCCAAAAGGAACCCGTGGCCGTTCTTCTACACCTCTACGGGAATTAGGCCCGCACCCGGCGGATGGAGAGTCCGTAAACGTGTACAAGGGACCTTACGGGATCTATGTCAAACACGGTAAGGTTAACGCGACCTTACCTGAAGGGGAAACAGTGGAATCTATCACGATGGAGAAAGCACTGGAGCTAATTAACGCTAAAGCAGGCACTAAGAAGTCGAGTGGTCGTACATCTCGGGCCGCAGCTGGTAAAACCACCACAGCAAAAGGTAGTACCGGTAAAACCACCACAAAGAAGAGCACGACGAAGAGCACCCGTGCAGCGGCGAAATCTACAAGTACGGGTAAAAGCACCCGCACCAGCAACCGTAAACAGACAACATAGTGGCTTACTTTATAAGGGCCTGCTGTTGTTTGGTGTTTATCTTTGCGTGAAGGGATACGCGAAATAGACCGGTGTAGGGTTGTTGTAGAAAGGTCACCCTGGCCCCTGCAGCAACCTTATATAGCTTTGAAATAGAATTCTGAAACTGAAAAGATTGGAAATGTTTTTAATTTCTTGACGGAGCCCTCGTGGTTGGTCAACTGTAGTGTTTGTGTGGTGTGTATACTTCGCACGTTAAACCATCCGAAAGGCTAGTAGACCCCCGTTAGCCCGTCGTAGTCTGAGTCAGCCGTGTCAGAATGGCAAGAGTGCAGAACGTGAGAAAGCAGCATGGACATTAAAGACGGCTTTGTGAGCACCGTCGGAAATACGCCTTTAATCCGGCTTACAAGCTTTTGTGAAGAAACGGGTTGTGAAATTTTGGGCAAGGCCGAGTTCCTCAATCCTGGCGGTTCCGTGAAGGATCGTGCGGCCCTTTATATTATTGAAGATGCCGAAAAGAGGGGGCTGCTGAAGCCTGGGGGTACTGTCGTTGAGGGTACGGCGGGCAATACTGGGATCGGGTTGGCCCACATTTGTAATGCCAAGGGCTACCGTTGTCTGATCGTCATTCCGGAAACCCAGTCTCAGGAAAAGATGGATCTGCTGCGGACTCTGGGAGCCGAAGTACGTCCTGTACCTGCAGTGCCCTACAAGGATCCCAACAACTACGTGAGATTGTCGGGCCGGATCGCCGGGGAAATGGAGAACGCTATCTGGGCTAACCAGTTTGATAATCTGGCTAATCGGCGATCCCACTATGAGACAACAGGCCCCGAAATTTGGGCTCAAACGGAAGGCAAAGTGGATGCTTGGGTTACAGCTACAGGTACAGGTGGTACCTACGCCGGGGTTGCCATGTTCCTTAAAGAGAAGAACCCACACATTCGTTGTGTTGTAGCCGATCCAATGGGGAGTGGTATCTACAGCCACTTCAAAACTGGGGAAATTCAGGTGCAGGGCAGTTCTGTTACCGAAGGCATTGGCAGTAGCCGCATTACGGCTAATTTGGAGGGAGCGCCTGTAGACGATGCAATTCAGGTAGAGGACCCGGAGGCTATCCGCGTCATTTACCAACTACTCCGAAAGGAAGGCTTGTTTATGGGTGGCTCTGTGGGAATTAATGTGGGAGCGGCGGTGGCCCTGGCAAAACAAATGGGACCGGGGCATACCATCGTGACTGTCCTATGCGATGGGGGTACTCGCTACCAATCGCGCCTGTATAACTCCCAGTGGCTTGCTGAGAAGGGGCTGACACCTGCTTAGCGAACGTTTGAGAAATAGCATTCCAAGAGAAAGAAGTAGAGACCGTGTGTCTCTACTTCTTTTTCTTGAAGAGTGCCAAGCAATGATAGCCACGCGCTTCGCGCATGCCAAAAGGGGCATTTTTGAGTGCTGCGCAACGCATACCACTCGAAAATGCCCCAACCCGAACTCAAGTTTATTAGATTGCCTTGGGAGCGTAGTGACGAGACACCAAGTCAACGCAACGATTCAACGTGTTGTTCAATCCTTGATTGAGACCCTGAATCATCGCATTAACAATATTTTGCAGCACGTCAGGCGGAATCTTTTCCTCCTGGAAGTACTGGGGATTCATGCCCCACTTGAGGATTTTGATAATGACTTCAGGGGGAACATTGGCAAAGGAAGTGGTGGCGATCGCCAACACAGCCTCTCCCGTTACCTTTTTAATTTCTGCTTGGGGCAGTGCTGGATCCAGGGTAGACGCTTCAATCTGCGCCAACTGATCGAACAGCGTGTCGTAGCAGAAGGGCGTCAGCTCAGCGACCAGCATGTGACCGACCGGATCATAATGGCGAGACAGGATCTCAGCAGCATTAATCAAGGTGTTGAGTTCGGAGGGATTGTCCCAGTCGATTTGTCCCCGGAAGAGGGGTTCCTCATAACCTGGCAAAATTCCCTGAAAGTAAATGCATAGATCCTTGCCCGACTCCAGAATCTTGTGAAGGGCCACTTCAAGGGTTTCTGTTGGCCATCCCAGGTTGCGGCACAGGACAAACTTCAGTTTTTTCGGCTCGGCAAAGACCAGAGCGTTCAGTAGCAGATGAACGGCCTCCCCAATGTTCTGGCCCACAATAAAACGATTCGGGGCATGGACATTGATGGGCCGATTCTGAGAGATTTTAGTGTCGAACTGTTCACAGAAGGAACTGTTGTTCAGCATGTGAGTGAAGCGGACCATGGCATAGGTGACGGTACCATGCTCAGAAGCGTGGGCAAACTGCCATTCACAGAGCTTCTTGGATGCCGCATAAACCTCTGCGGTGTAATAGCGAGACGCTTTACCCGTGGAGGAGAAGACGCACTTCTTGACGCCATAGGCCTCACACATGCGAATCAGATTGCGCGTACCAAAGATATTGCTGGTAACAGTCTCGTGGATCTGTACCTCGGCCAACCCGGGTAGGCGTTGAGCTGCCAAATGAAAAACCACTTCGGGCTTTTCTGCCGCAAACACCTGTTCGAGAGATGTAGCGTCACGCATATCGACGGCGTAGTGGGCGATCGCTGTATCCCCCATGACCCCTTCATCTAGAGGTTTTACCTCAGTAGTCGCATCACTACATCGTTCTTTATCGACGGAGACAATGCGGGCAGCACCCAACCGGGCTACGGCTTCCAACAAATGACGCCCAACATATCCCTCTCCTCCCGTAATTAGTACCCGCTTGTCTTTCAGTTCCAAACGGGCATCGTCTTCATAGAGGTGAATGTTACGTGTCCAAGCATCGTAGAAGGGATCGCCTTGAAGACACCCCTCATTCTTGTAGGCACGAATCAGCCGTTGGGTCAAATCTCGTAATTGTTGCAATAGATCGGGGTCAGTTGGTTCGGGAGCCCCAATGGGAACCAATGCCTGAATTTTGGCGATTACATCCGCCTTCCGCTCTATTGGGTCGGAAGCACCAACCGCTAGCCCATTTGAAGAGGAGGACTGAAAATTAGATGCCGTGCTAGAGCGGTCAAGGTCTGGACTATACATGCTCAGCTCCCAGTTATAAGGACAGTAAATCTCAAGCCTTACTAAGTGCGTTTAAAGTTCACTGTGATTTGAGAATGAAAATAAATACATGATTCTTTTACTGAACCAACCCCAGGAATTGTAAAGGCTTCATAAAGCCTGTTTCCAGGAGTTGCCTAAGCCACTTGAAATTTAGCAGAAGCACGAAAAAATCCCTTATGGGTAAATCTTCAACCGTGCAATCTCTTTAAAAAATTCATTGCTACTTTAAAGACTTGATAAACAGCAGACTCAGCTTCTTGGGGCGGTAAAGAGAATTACATCCTTAACAAAACTTATAAAACCCGCTGTTAAACTAGGCCATTTCTAAGCAGCTTGGGCAGTGCTTTTAGGAATGGAGTGAGTGTATCCATCCCAGCTGATTAAATGAAGACCATTGGGTTTTCTTTATCAATTAGCTCTGGGCTCCGAAGAAATGGGATATTGAGCATTCTCTAAATCCTTTAAGGAGGTAAACGGAACAGCTTCAACGCCTTCGTGAAGTGGGCGATCGCACTCCAATAGAACTTGGGCGGTAATACGAGGAGTGATTGATTCTAGTTGTGACATTTGCTCGGGGGTGAGCAGGATAAAATCTGGTTCGCCTTCCGATTCATCCACCTCAGTTTCCTCTAAAACCGACATCATGAGGCTTGCCAGGAGTAGGTTGGCAGCTTCAGACTCTACATCTTCTGCTGTAATTAGCATGGTCATCATGTGCTTTTGAGGGTGCGTCAGCACAGTCTTTAACAGCTGGATAAGTTTTTGATTCAATACGGTTTCATCTATCTCCCAATTTGGCCGAACCAGCAAATTAATTGCTCTTAAGTTGAATAGTTCTCCACAATCAGATTTGATTTGTTCAAACGCTTCTGTTTCTAAGCCAGATGGAGAGCAATACTCGTCGAGCGAAAGTTCCTCAATGGCTTTAATGTATTCGTCGCGCCACGCTCTAAGGTGGACATTCAAGTTTTCTTGATGCGCCTCAGGGACGAAGCTTTTACTCTGCCTAAACAGTCCTTCTTCTTTAACGAATGCCATGTCAGCTTGCCAGAGGGCCCCATCAGTAGGCCGGTATACTAAGTCGACAATGTCATAGATAACAAATCCTTGCGATCGCATCACATCTATCACGTCATGAATTTGCCCAAAGAGGCTAACCTCAATAATCAGATACTCCGTATCTTTTAGCGCTTGAGTTGCTCCTAGTAGTACATCGGGTTCATTACCATCTACGTCTAGCTTTATTAGGTAGGGCGGTTCTAACTCATACTGCTGGCAAATTTCATCCACGGTAATGGCTGGAACCTTACGAAGATAAGGATCAGCAACAGGTTCTGGAGGCGAAGTTTGGCTTTGAGTTTGATGTACGTTGGTAACAGAGGAGTGAGCAAGCTCGGGGCTGATGTGCAATTCTGCTATGCCTGACTGACTTGCCGCGGCCGCAATAATATATTCTGCATTGGGTAATTTGGAACAGAGCGTTGCCAGATAGGGTTCGTTTTCACTGACTGGCTCAATCATGAAATGTCTGGCGCGGGGAAAAGCATCATATAGCTCAAAGGTTCCCAGGGCTGCACCAACATCAATCACCGTTTTGGGTTCAAAGCCTTTGTTTTGTTTAAGATGCAGCAATCCGCTGAATATTCTGGATCTTGACATCGTTGAGTTATTCATGGCTCTGCTGGCAGGACTGCATCACTGAACAAAAATAGGTTGCCCAAAAAACGAAAAATTCGCTCTGTTTTATAGCTTGTAATGCTACGAAAGTTTGCAGGTGCTGTCCTGACAACATGAGCTAGATACGCTATGACTGAAAACACAGATCAGATTTGACTGCAAATGGTTCAGACCAACTTAGAAGCTCTTTGAAAACTCTTTGAAAAGCTATTGAAAAGGCTCATGCTCCACACTATTTAGATAGGAAACATCAACCTTTTCTAATAGCTTTTTAAGCTCTTTTGACGAATCAGGACTAAGATTTTGCTCCTTCACAATGTAGTTTTCGGCCTTGAATGGTGAAATGGAGCAGCTCCCGCAAAAGTATGTAGCCGATTCAGAAATTACGGTTCAAGTTCTACTGACAGCCCGCCAATTTTCTATCATTCACTCCTTTTTCTATGGCCAAGCCTCTTTCTGTGCAGCCCCCGCTGGAGTTCATTCCTCCCAACTTTCAAACCTGGGTTTGGTGGGGGGCGCGATCGCTCCTCCCCTACCGCCTGCGCTACAGCCATAACATTGCCGACGTCCAGGTTCAGCATATTGAGCGGTTGGTGGATCTGTATCACCAGTTTGAACAGGGCAAAGCACGCTTTCTCCTGGCCTTTCGCCATCCCAGCACGAGCGATCCTGAGTGCCTGCTGCACTTGAGCTCTTACGTATTACCCGCTGCTGCTCGACAACAGGGTGTGTCCTTATCGAATCCGACCCATTTTCACTTCATTTACGACCGTGGCATTCCTCTCTGGGCCGGGCAGTATGTGGGTTGGCTTTATTCACGGCTAGGAGGAATTCCCATCCGACGAGGAAAGGTTGATACCACAGGGTTACGGACGATTCGGCAGTTGTTTGTAGAGGGCCGCTTTCCGATCGCCGCCGCTCCTGAAGGGGCGACGAATGGACATAACGAGCTGGTCAGCCCTATTGAACCAGGAATTGCCCAATTTGGATTCTGGTGCGCTGAGGATTTGAAGAAGGGCGATCGCTCTGAATTGGTCTATATCTTGCCTGTGGGATTGCAGTATGACTTCATCAGTCCTCCCTGGCACCGCATGGCCCAACTTCTTCATCAGCTAGAGGTGGATAGTGGTCTAGTTCCAGAATCTGATTTCCTCTCGGTTTCTGCTGTGCAGGATGGTGTAACGCCTACTTCCGAACAGCAAACCCAACTCTATCAACGGCTTTTCCGTCTGGGAGTTTATTTGCTGGGCCTGATGGAAGAGTATTACTCCCGGTTTTATCGACAACCGGTAGCGACCTTGCAAGCCTCGGCTGGCACACGCTTGAGAGTTCCTGAAAATATTTCCAACGAGGCTCTGGCCGAGCGGCTTCAAGCCCTACTCAATAGCGCCTTGGGAGTTGCTGAACAGTTTTTTGGATTACAACCCAAAGGGTCACTCGCAGACCGTTGCCGTCGGCTTGAGCAGGCCGCTTGGGATCGTATCTTTCGTGAAGATATTAAGGACCTGGATGCCTTACCTGCTGTTGAGCGCGGGTTGGCTGATCGCATTGCCGAGGAATCTGACTTTCACATCTGGCACATGCGACTGGTGGAAACTTTTGTCAGCGTGACAGGCAACTATGTGCGAGAAAAGCCCTCGGCCGAGCGTTTCGGAGAAACTCTAACTCTCCTCTGGGATATGGTGTCCCGCTTAAAGGGACAGCACTCCTTTCCTTATCCTATGCTGGGGCAGCGTCGGGCCCGTCTTAGTATTGGGGAGCCCTTGTCGGTGAGCGATCGCATGCCCGACTACCACGCTAACCGTCGCCAAGCTGTTGCAGCCCTCACTCAAGACCTTCAAACTGCTCTAGAAGCCATGATTCAGGCATAGAAACATCCGCTTGCACCCATCTCTCTAGACATACTCGGCAATAAAACTTAATACCCGGAAACGCTGGAATCCTTTTCGGCTGCGCCCTTTCCCCCCATAATGGGGTTACTTCTTTGAGATAGTCCACCGGAACCCGGCGACCTCGCAGAGGGCGATCGCTCCGCTGGTTTTGGAAACCTTAGATTCATACATTAAGGAAGAGCACTCATGGTTCAACGTGGTTCTAAAGTACGCATCCTGCGTCCCGAATCCTACTGGTTCCAGGACACAGGTGTTGTGGCCTCCATTGACCAAAGCGGCATTAAGTACCCCGTGATCGTTCGTTTTGAAAAAGTCAATTATGCCGGTGTGAACACCAACAACTTTGCCCTCAGTGAAGTTGTTGAAGTGGAAGCACCTAAGAAAGCTCCTGCCAAGAGCTAATCGGCTCGTTGTTTTTTCAATACAACTAACCAAGGGGGACAGAGCTGGGCTAACCACTTCTGTGCCCCTTTGTTTTTGAAATGTGCTTATCCTAGCGTTAGAACCCAGCAATTCTCGGTATGGAATCAGACCCGAAAACTGCTTGCCTTCGGCAAGCAGTTTTCGGGCTTCAAAGCCAAGATTGCGCGCCCGACAGGCGCGCAATCTTGGCTTTGAAGCTCATAATGAGAATTGCTGGGAAGTCTACGGTTGGAATTAGGGTTAACGGCGGTGTGATATAGTTTGGGGAACATTGGGGCCAGTTGGCTAATCCATGTGATCTAATAGCTTTCCACGGTTTTTCATGCACGATTCCTCAGCGCCGCCGTCCGGCCAACGCACAGAACCCATCATTTTTTTTGTGCACATTCCTAAAACGGCCGGAACTACGCTCGGATCCATTATGGTTCGGCAGTATGGTCGAAAAAATATCTTTGCCTGCCATCCGGACCCTAGCGTTGTTGGGAAAACCCCTGAAGATTTCAAGCAAATGCCTGCTGAGGAACGCCTGCGGTACCGGGTCGTACGGGGGCATTTTGGCTATGGCATGCATGAAACCATTGGTGAGCCTGCCATCTATGTGACCGTACTACGTGATCCTCTTGACCGCGCCGTGTCGCATTATCATTACGCGCGAAAGCGGAAGGATCACTACCTGCACAAGCAGATCATGTCCCAGAATCTCGGGCTCAAAGAGTATGTCGTTAATGGCATTTCTCTGGAGATGGACAACGGTCAAACTCGTATGCTGGTTGGGCCGGAAGGCGATACAACGCCTTTTGGACAATGCCCTCCTGAGTTTTTAGAGCGGGCCAAGCAAAACCTGCGAGAACACTTCGCTGTGGTGGGTACCTCTGAGCGGTTTGACGAAACCCTCATTGTTGCCAAAGAAATTATGGGATGGTCGATGCCCCTCTACATGAGCTGGAACGTCAGCCATAACCGCATGAAACGGGAAGATGTGCCACTGGATGTGGCGGAGGCCATCTATAAGCACAATTCCATGGATGTGGAACTTTACCGCTACGTC
Organism: Leptolyngbya sp. PL-A3; assembly: GCF_039962325.1. NCBI lineage: Bacteria > Bacillati > Cyanobacteriota > Cyanophyceae > Leptolyngbyales > Leptolyngbyaceae > Leptolyngbya > Leptolyngbya sp. PL-A3. The sequence goes on along the minus strand of NZ_JAMPLB010000015.1, from coordinate 87,909 downwards.
GATGAGTTGTTGGATGAGTTGATTGCTAAGCATGTGCCTTTCTTCAAGCTCAAACTCGCCTGGTTTCGCAGCTTGAATTGGCTGTATACTCGATTCTTCAAGTTCAGTCGCTCCTTTCCAAAAGACTGGCAGGAAAAACTCGATCGCAATTTCTTCAAACTCGTTTGGGAAGACTAGTACGCTGAGGCAGAAATCCATCACCTATGTTTTGCGTGGGGTGCTTCGCACCCCACGCAAAACATAGGTTGCGAACTTAGGCCGCAGCCTACTAGCCTTAATTGCTTGTGACAGAGCCTCTTGTAGAAAAATTTCTGCAAGAGGCTCTGTCTAATAAATTAATGGCAGATAAAGTCCATAACTGTCAGCAAATTCAGCCACTTCCTATAATGTAGGGTGGAGTCTTAGCGTCTCCTTACTTTTTCACTGTCGTTACCATGACCACCGAACTCCAGACTGAGATTGCCTCCGCCGTTGAGCAGCGTCGGAATTTTGCCATCATCTCTCACCCAGACGCTGGTAAAACAACCCTTACGGAAAAACTGCTGCTATACGGAGGGGCCATTCACGAAGCCGGAGCGGTGAAAGCTCGTCGGGCACAACGTCATGCCACTTCCGACTGGATGGAGATGGAGCAGCAACGGGGTATTTCGATTACCTCTACCGTGTTGCAGTTTGAGTATGGCGGTTACAACATTAACCTGCTCGATACTCCCGGTCACCAAGATTTTAGCGAAGACACTTACCGTACCCTGGCCGCCGCCGATAACGCGGTGATGCTGGAAGACGCCGCCAAAGGTTTAGAACCTCAAACCCGCAAACTGTTTGAAGTGTGTCGTATGCGGGGTATCCCCATCTTCACCTTCTTCAACAAGCTCGACCGTCCGGGGCGTGACCCCTTTGAGCTGATGGATGAGATTGAGCAGGAGTTGGGGCTGGCGACCTACGCCGTCAACTGGCCGATTGGGATGGGCGATCGCTTCAAAGGCGTCTTCGATCGCCGCAAACGTCAGATCCACCTGTTTGAACGCAGCGCGCATGGTAGCCGCGAAGCTCTTGACACGGTTATTGATCTGGGCGACCCCCGGATTGAGGACCTGCTGGAGAAGGAGCTTTATCACCAGTTCAAAGAGGAATTGGAGTTACTGGAAGGGGTCGGAACTGAGTTTGATCTAGAAAAGATTCACGCTGGGGAACTTACTCCTATCTTCTTTGGTAGTGCCATGACCAACTTTGGGGTAGAGCTATTCCTGGAATCCTTCCTGGACTATGCTTTGAAACCGGCGCCACGGCGCAGTACCCGAGGAGATGTCGAACCCACGGAGCCAGACTTTTCGGGGTTTGTGTTCAAGTTGCAAGCCAACATGGATCCGAAACATCGCGATCGCATCGCCTTTATTCGAGTCTGCTCTGGCAAGTTTGAGAAAGACATGGTGGTTAAACACGCTCGTACGGGCAAGACCGTACGATTGTCTCACCCGCAAAAGCTCTTTGGCCAGGGGCGGCAATCTCTAGATGAAGCCTATCCCGGTGATGTAATTGGTTTAAACAACCCAGGGATGTTTGCTATTGGCGATACCATTTACGTCGGTTCCAAGCTGGAATTTGAAGGTATTCCCTCTTTCTCCCCGGAACTCTTTGCGTACCTGCGTAACCCCAACCCCTCGAAATTCAAGCAATTCCAAAAGGGCGTTACAGAGCTGCGCGAAGAGGGTGCGGTTCAAATTATGTACTCTACGGATGAGGCCAAACGAGAACCCATTCTTGCGGCCGTTGGGCAACTGCAATTTGAAGTTGTCCAGTTTCGTCTACAAAATGAGTACGGCGTCGAGACACTGCTTGACCCGTTGCCCTTCAGTGTGGCCCGTTGGGTCGGCGGTGGTTGGGCCGCTATGGAGAAAGTAGGGCGTCTATTCAACACCGCGACGGTGAAGGATAGCTGGGGTCGCCCAGTGCTTCTATTCAAAAATGAATGGAACTGCCAACAAGTGGAAGGCGAGCACCCAATCCTAGACTTGCGACGGGTCGCGCCTGTGGTATCGGGACAAGAACCTGTTCAAGTTTGAGACAGGTTTCTTGCAAACGCTGAAGTGCCCTGTTTTGATGTACGCGAGGCGTACGTCAAAACAGAGCTTTGAGTGCTTGCAGCGTACGGCACAACCTTTTGAGACCTATGTTTAACGACAACCACCTACTTGCCAAAAGGGGAGAGGTAAAGCAAAGCCTCATCTCTCCCTTCTTGATGCGGGCTTGATAAACCCTGCTATGCAAACTCTTGGCTGTTTTTGAATGCGTTGACCAGCCTCTACAAATAGATTTTTTATCGCTCTGGAGTATTCTTAGGGCGTACTGACGATCGGCGATCGCTGAACTATACTGGCTTTTTGAGGTACGCCACTTAGGGGATATGGTCGATCCGTCTGATTCATCTGCCAAACGTCGGTCTTCTCGGCCACATCGCCGACCGTCAGCTCTTAAAGCAGGGCTTGTAGCTGTTCAGAAGAAGGAATACCGCGAAGCGATCGCTCTACTGCAAGGGGTCGCCCAGGGAGCACGGGACCCCGACAGCCAGGTCAAAGCACAAGTGGGTTTAGTGAAAGCCTACGCCGGTCTGGGGCGTACACAGGAGGCCGTTACACTTTGCGAACAATTGACGGCGCATCCCAACCCCTCGGTGTACCAGTGGGCAAACCAGATGCTCCGGCAACTTCAGGGTACTGCACGAGATAAGGGAACTGCTACTACTTCCAATACCGCACTAGATGACGACTTGGCCGCAGGGTTAACAATACGGCGTTCAACCTCCTCACCTAAAACTGTGCAACCAACGGGTATACCGACTTCGGTGCCCAAGACGGTGCAACAAACCAGAGTACCAACCTCGGTGCCCAAGACGGTGCATGCCAAGGTTGCAAGTGTCACTACCTCAACCCCAACCATCCCCCCTCGGTATCCCGGCTCTACATCATCCGATTCCTTCTGGCGGCAAGCAGGCCGCGCTCAGCAGAAGAGTTCTTTAGGGAATATTGACCAGGCAAAGTTATGGGTATTGGAAGCGGTTACTTTAGTGGGGCTTGTCGTCTGGCTCATTGCGCTGGTTCATTTCCTCCAGAGCATTTATAACGGCATCATCAACCGTATGGCCTTTGGCGACTTTAGCCTCCGAGGATGGGTCAATGATACCGATCCACGCTGGGTCGTATTTCCCCTGGTGGCGATCGCTCTCCTCTCGCCCTTCTGGGCTCTCCGGTTCCAGTTGAGACAAACAAAGGGGCTCAAACCTTTGACGTTCGAGGAGCTGAAGCAGTACAGCCCGGAAGCTGGCCAGGTATTGCAGACGTTTGCCAGACAACGACGGTCTTTAACTCCCACTCTTGGCTATCTTACGGATTCTGTACCCGTTAGTTTTACCTATGGCGGCTTTTGGTCGAAAAAAGCTCAGTTAGTGCTCAGTCGGGGGCTACTTGAGCAGTTAAGTGAGGAAGAAATTGCGGCTGTAGTGGCAGCGGAACTGGCTCATTTGCGATTTCGAGATGCAGCCGTGTTGTCAGCGCTGGTTACCCTGGCCCAGATTCCTTTTGGTATTTACTGGATAGTGGCGCAATGGGGCAATCGACGTAGCAATGTAATTTTGAAGGGGCTGGCTGTTGTCATTTCGGTTGTGAGCTATGGCATTTTTTGGAGCATTCGCTTGACCGGCCTGTGGCTATCTCGAATGCGGTTGTTCTATAGCGATCGCATTGCTTCTGAGATGACAAGTAACCCCAATGCCCTCACGCGGGCTCTGCTGAAAATGGCAATTGGTACTGCCAAGGAGGTCGAACATCAGGGTCAAACCCCGGCATTCCTAGAGCAATTTGATCTGCTTTCCCCCATTGGTGTTCAGTCAGCCCTGACCCTTGGGAGCCTGTATCCAACCTATCCAGGCGCTGCACTCCTGGAGTGGGATCGCAGCAATCCTTTCCGTCGCTGGCTTGCAATGCGGGATTCCCACCCACCTTTGGGCGATCGTCTCTACATCTTGGCTCGCTATGCTCAGCGCTGGGGGATTGATGCTGAAGTGGAGTTTTCTCCACTAACACGTCCGTCCCGGCCTACCCCTCAAGAATGGCAACCGATGGCACTTCAAGCCCTGCCTGCGTTGGGTCTGTTGATAGGGCTCATGGTGGGACAGGGGCTGTGGTGGTTTGGTTTGATGGCGGACCGCATGGGTTGGCTTTCCTTTGACTGGTTCCGCAGTGATTTTATCCATATGGTTAGCCTGTGCATTGGCTTTGGCATCACCACATTCCTGCGAATTAATCCCTTTTTCCCTGAAATCAAACGTCCGAACGACGTACCACTGGGCAATCTGCCTGAGCTGCTTTCTCCTCCTGGAGCCCTTCCAGCCAATGCTAAGGCTGTGCGCTTTCAGGGAACGTTGCTGGGGCGTCGTGGCGTTGCTAATGCTATAGGCCAGGATTTAATTCTAAAAACTGATGCAGGTTTACTGCGGCTGCACTTTTTGCCTGCTATTACGTCTAAGCAAAACCCACTGGCAGGTTGGCGCCAGTTGCAGGATTTTCTACATTGCTCTGTGATGGCAACCGGCTGGTTTCGTCGGGGTGTTACTCCCTGGTTAGATCTGGATGTCCTACAGTCCCAGAGCAGCAAGCCACTTCGGGCCGGGCACCCACTCTGGTCTACTGTTTTGGCCGGTTTACTTATCCTGTGGAGCTGCTACACCATCGTTCATGGTGATCTGTAGAGGTAATCCTACTCCCAGGCTGAAAACCCAATTTTGTTAATATGGCGAGCGAAGTCCACCATATTAACAAAACTGGGATTCACCCGCTCTGTAGTACCTATGTGCGAATGCGTTAAGTCTAGAAATGGTGATGTGGGGCACGAAGTGCCCCACATCACTGTACTGAATCAACGCGCACAGCGCTATATCTAAACCTTCTGCAACAGCCACAAACCGCTATAGGTTACTCCCGAGTCATCGGGTTGTACCAGTAAGAAGTGTAATCCTTGAGCTTTTGTCTGTCGCTCTTGAAAACTTTTAGCAGCAGCTTGTACATCGGGATCCTCGAACGTGGCCAAGACCCAGCGATCGGCTAACCCAGCATCCAGAATCAGACCATCTGGAGATCCAGGAATGTAAGACAAAAATGCTGGTTTGATAGAACCGAGCCATTGCGCCAACCGCATTGAAACCCGTCCCCCATCAATAATGACTCCAGGGATAGCCAGCGTCGAAGCAAGACCCAGATTGGCTGGCATCAAATCCTTTGGCATGGAGAAGATGGGAATGGGCTTGGCTGCAAAAGCGGGTTCGAGATCGGCCGCAGCGATCGACCCAAAACGCCAGCGATCGCCCCACAAGGTTTCAGGTACCGGCACTGGCGGCGGCATCTCAAGAGCTAAGGGATCATATGCCTGCCCTGTATATCCTGGCATCTGTACATAATCTGCTGCTCGCCTTTGTAGAAGCTGCTTTAGAACGGGTACATGGCGAGTCGCCTCAACCTCAATACCCAAGCGCTGAGCTGCTTCAGTCACCAAACTCAATGCTTGGGGGCGAAATACTTGTAATTTTTCAGGCAGTTTACCCCCTGCCATATATTGCAACTGTTGGGCGATCCAGGCCGCATTTGCTTCTTGTTGGGGGCATAGGGATAGTCCTCCAAAATCCGCCCCTGTCGCTTCGCAAACTACCAGTTCCCAAAGAGATTGCCCAGCTTCATCCTGCAACGGTCGTCGATAAAAATCCACTTGCCAAACGGTCATAGCTGCTTCCATCCAGGGGAGTTTATATCATGTCGGGTTAAATGTTTATGATGAAAAATGGCGCGGCGCTTTGCGCCGCGCCACTTTTCATCATAAACATTTAACTTTAATTGGTATTACCCGATAAATTATCTCAAGGGAACGGGAGGATGAAGATTCACCCTCCCGTTTTAGAAGAATTTAGATGTCTACTAGGCCATGCTTGCTAGTTGCGTGAAGCGTTGTTTTTAAGCGCGAAGCGTCTGAAAACAACGTTGTAGAACCGGCTCTGGAATCACCAATTGTCTGGGGTGCATCCCACTTTTGTAAGTGAAGCGGGCTTCGCCCGCTTCACTTACAAAAGTGGGATGCACCCATCGTCTCAACCTACCAGGGACGCCATTCGTCCCAATTCAGATTAAAGATGGAGGTATTGGGGAACGCTGTCGGGTTGCCATTCCGCTGCAACATGGCTTGCAGTTCGGCCAGCTTCGGCTCTGGGCGGGGCAAATTATCGACCAATTCGTAGGGCAAGATACCTTCGGAAAGCGCAAAGGATGCCGTTGTTCCCGCTGCTACGCCTGACGACCACTCAAAAGAATGAACGCGATAGGCCGCTGCTGCACTGTAGCTCGTGGCAATGTTCTTTCCGGCTACCAACATGTTGTCGATTTTTTGAGGAATCAGTGCAGACAATGGAATTTGAGCTGGATACGATGCCCCATGCGCTTGCCGAACACCAGGCCGCTCAATGTTGCCGGGTGCTTCTGGCGGCCCATAGGCCATACAGGGGTGGAAGTCGATCGCGTATTGGGCAATGCCGACAGAATCCGGATAAATAGTAGCCCGAGTGCGTCGCTGAATTTGCTCTGGGGGAGTTTGATTAAGAATAGCCGAGGTCGTCTCTAACCCTGCTAATCCAACCCATAGGCTCTGGTACTCCTGGGGCGATAGCGTGTTGCGGTAGTACTCATCCTGAAAGTTTGCCCAGGAAATGTCGATCTCGTTAATGGCAAAACCCTGATCATAGCCATAGGACGGACGACCAATGATGCGGCGCGACTCTCGAATATAGGGATATTTGGATAACCCATGTGCCGTCCCCATCGGTGAGTCAAAGCCTGACAGAAAGCGGTGGTTCGGAGCGGGTTGTTTCACGCCGTCTCCCAGTTGAGAATCCGTGTTGTCTGCCACGATCCAATAAAAGAAGCCGAGGGCCAGTTCTTCCCCAGAGCGCAAGGTTTCTGTCCGTAATCCACCCTGCCAACCACCCGGTTCTAGTTGGCCCTGGGCTTGAAGCTGATCGTGGGTCAGAATTAAGTTATCTTCGGAAGTACCGGGGCGATAATCATTTCCCCACACCCAATTCTGCATAGAAATATCCCCGGGTTTGGGCCGGGATACCCCAAACACTTTCTCTGTAGAGCGCGGCTCTGGGCTCCAGATACGGCGATAGGTGAAGATCACATCCACATCTGCTAAGCGTGGGTTTGGATCGAAACCATAGTAGGGGCGATAACGCTGGTAGAAGCTAGGCTCTTCGTACTGCTGTGGCTCCTCCGTACGCTCCATGGCAAAGGTGTAGGTAAAGCCCTGGGTGCAGTAGGGATCTGCAGTCGTTGTTGGAGAAGATGGGTTGACTGAGGAGCGTGGATCAATCCCAACGCGATAGGGTACATCGGTGAGAGCGACCAGTTCCCCAGTCTCAGTAGCTTCAATGACGTACCAGGGCGCAGGTTGAGGCGCTGTCTCATCGTCGTCGGGTGGTTTGGGAACGAAGCGAATAACGGATTTGGAAAGGCGATCGCTATCCTCATACCGATACGCGTCCTGAATCATAGAGGACAACGTTTCTGTGTTCAGCGGTGGTGTCCCAGGGGCAGGGGAGTGCTGAATAGCCGTTGCCGCCGTAATGAGATTACCTGCCGCGTTATATTGCAGCTCTTTAATAACGGTTGAGGGAAATAACTTGAGTTCTCCATCCCCCTCATCCTCAGCTTCCTCTAACATGTCCCGCAGGATGTCTTGGGCATCGTGGGGCAAGAAGCAGGACAGGCTCACCCAGCAATCCCCCGGGTTACGAATCCCATAGTTTTTCTCAATGCGGCGACGAAACTCCAGATATCCTTGCGGAAAATACAGCAGCTCCCGCTGCTTCCGGGATTCGTCCAGGGCTGACGTGCCCTGCGAGGTCAACTGCCCGCCAACCCAGTCGGTCAGTTCGGTCATACAGACCGTTCGTCCCATCTTTAAAGATTCAATGGCTGCACTCACTCCAGAAATTCCACCACCGACGATCAAGATTTCACACTCAACGGTTTGATCCGGGGTAGCGGTGGTAGTAGTGGAACGGGGCTGGGCCTGGGCGATCGCCACAGGCCAAATACTTAATCCGGACGCAGTCAGTATCGATCCCAGTACGGCTGAAAGGGACGATGTAAAGCGTTTCTTGAACATGAAATTCACCTGGGGCTTATGGGAAAGCAGCGGTAGATAGCGATTCCACCAGAAATCTTAATTCAGGCTTGTGGGGGCGGCAGCCGGATATCTTTTTCTGAAACCAAACGTACACAAACGATCCCCCGTGGATACAGGCGACGAAAGTGCGAACTATTTGGTTGCTTAGAGTTTAGCGCCCCCCATCCGGATCTTGTCTTCCTTCCGATGTGAGTAGGTTTTCCACAAAGGTATAAAGCTCTGATTCAGGCCGCTGATCTAACTGGTACCCCTTCAAATGGATCAGACCTTGAGCCAGTTCTGTAGCCCGTTTTTTATAGGCAGCACTGGCAGATAGGAAGTCTAAAAATACTTCTCGTTCAATGTGCTGGCGATCGGCTCCATCTGGCACATAGGATTCAAACTCCGTTTGCTCCGCTTCAAACTTCAGCAAGAAGATCAGAGCATTGGACTTTTCTTGCAGGTCGGACTTGAGTTGGCGAACATCTAAATCTAGCCGGTTAAAACCGATGTTTCCTTCAATTCGCAATTCCACAATGGGAGCTGTGTCGGGGCGGAGGTAGCCGGAGTGGGTGGCGTGTTCTAGGATGGCGATCGCCCCTTGCTCCACCTCCTCCATCGTCTCCTTCTCGGTCACTCGATGCCGTAGCCGCACAATCGGTCGCTGCTGATAATCCTGCTTTAGCTCGGCTCGAACACCTTCAGTATCAATCTCAACCAGATAAACTCCTCGATCGAAGTTTGTTTCCTCGACGCTATTCGCCTCGATCGAGCCGGGGTTAAAAACCCAACCGCCCTCGCTATAACTCTTGTGAATGTGCCCCAGAGCCAGATAATCTACCCCGGCTTCTTTTAGGGGCAGTAACTCGTTGTAACGTAAAGCTCCCTGATACCGTGCAATCTGCCCCTCAAGACCATGGTGGAACATCATCACAGTATTTGGGGGGCCCGGAGGCAGTTCCCGAATGGCTCCAGCAATTTGCACGATCGCCTGAGACGCTGTCGCACCGTACCAGTGAGAACCCAATACCCGCACACCACAGGGTAGGTCAATGTAACCGCCCCGTTTCTCCTCAGGATCCCAGGGTGCGTAGAAGGGTTCTCCCCCAGATACGTCTCCCGGTTCCAATAAAATCAAATTGCCCCACTCTGCCAGATAACGTAACCAGCTCGTACGCGTACCATAGGGCCGATTATCATGGTTGCCCTCAATGGCTAGAACTGGAATGCCTGCTTCCTCTAGTTCTTGAATGCAAAGCTGAGCCTGGTTCAGGATATTGGGTTGGATGGTGCGATGCTCAAACAGATCTCCGACGATGAGGACGAAGTCTACCGGATCAGCGATCGCATAGCGATACAGGGCATCCTGAAACGCCTCATAGAAGTCTCGCGTGCGCTCCTTGCTGTCGTAGCGGTCAAAGCCCAAATGCACGTCCGCCACATGGAGAAATCGAGCCATCGTGGTTATCCACCCGAACAAATGAACGCATTGTAGTCCAGAAACACAGGCCTTTGCTAGGGTGTATCGTCCAAAATACAACCCTGATTTTTTTGGAAAGCTCGACTACATCAAGCTTTCCAAAAAAACGGGGTTTTATTAAATTCACGTTTAATGAGTGTGTAGCGCGAAGAGTTCCTTTTATGAATTAGAGGCTCGTTGTGACAGCCGTTTATTTACCCAGCTGGCAACTCCACTGACGATCGACCCCAGCATCAGAATGCCAATGGCTGGCTGAAACAAGGGCTGCCAGAGCTTGTACCAGAGTTCCAACCCTAAGGGTGTATCGGTGTAGCGGCCAAGGACGGCGATCGCAAACCAACCAAAGGCTACAAACACAAAAAACAAGTTCCACATCAGAGCAGCATTTAGCCACCCGAGCAATTTATCTTTCATCCTTCCACCCACAGCACTATGTTTCTACTTGGATTTTGCCTTAAAACTAGCCCAATGATTTCCGTTGCTGAATGGACCTCCACCAGCAAGGCCCTCAGACCTTCTACGTAACCTGAGTTCGGGTTAAGGGCGTTTTCGAGTGCCGCGCGTCGCGCGGCACTCGAAAACGCTCATTTTGGCGTGCGTTTCGCGCACGCCAAAATGAGCACTTCAGCTTATCCCGAACTGAGGTTACGTAAATCGCTGCGCGACGAAGCCACGTGGCGATTCACACCCTCAGAAGTCGATTCATGCAGGAGATCTATTCTTCTGAAAGTCCTGGTTCTACGCCTGCAACATACCCGTAAAACCAGAAACTTTAAAGGAATGACCGATGGATGCTCCAAAGTGGGATACATCCAATGGGGGGAGGTTCGGTATGATGACGATGCGGCCCGTCGTCCACCGTTCAGGAGCAGCCCGTGGATTTTCGACAAATTGTTGGCTTTCGGCAGGTTAAAGATGAAGCAAACCTGCTGTACAAAACTCTGGAACCCATCCTCAAGTTGGATTCGCGCTATGCCGACTTGATGACGGTCGATCTGGCCAAGATTGTCCAGATTTGTGGACGCAGCAATAAGGAAATCAGCGCCACAGAATTGCTGGCCTTCCTGACCATCTATGCTCAGATTAAGCAGGATGCTGACAAACTCAACGCTGTGCAAACCTGGGAGTTTTCAGCAGCAGATCGACTGAAGTACCAAAAAGTGACGCTGCAAACCCTGCTGGAGTTGAACCAGACGCAACCCGGCGACGTGCTCAATCTGCCTACACTGCTCAACAAGTTGGATACTGAGACGGGCAGCCGTTATCGGGAAGCTGCGGTCAATGGCATTTACAAGTTTGCCCAGGTGCTGGTGAAAGCTGATGGTACTATCACCATGCAGGAAATGGAGGCCCTGTCGCAAATTTGGCAACTACTGCACCAGTTTCAGCCCATTGAGAGCTACGACAAGAAACTGACAGAGCTGATGACGGCGATCGCCCCCAAACAACCCGCTGCTGCCACGGCAGGCACAACATCAGCTCCCCCCAATGCGGCTTCTCCAGCCCCCCCCACTACTGATGAAAAGCCAGAGGAAATTCTCGAAAAAGCCCTGGCAGAACTGAACGAGCTGGTGGGTATGGAGAACATTAAGGAGGAAGTCAAAACCCTGACGAACTTCCTCAAAGTACAAAAGATTCGGGCAGAACGGGGATTAGCGCAAACCCCTGTTTCCTTGCATTCTGTATTTGGAGGGCCACCCGGAACCGGGAAGACGACGGTTGCTCGGCTGATAAGCCGTATCTTCAAGGGACTGGGCTTTTTGAAGAAGGGGCATCTGATCGAAACCGATCGCTCCGGACTGGTGGCCGGGTACATCGGACAAACGGCAAAGAAGGTTGATGACCTGGTACAGACGGCTTTGGATGGGGTGCTGTTCATTGACGAAGCTTATGCCTTGGTGCCTCGTGATTCAAGCGGTAGCCGAGATTTTGGTCAGGAAGCGGTAGATACGTTACTGAAGCGGATGGAGGATTATCGCGATCGCCTCGTCGTGATCGTTGCAGGCTACACCGACGAGATGGAGAATTTTGTCGAATCTAACCCTGGCCTGAAGTCGCGCTTTAATCGCTACTACTTCTTCAATGATTACGAACCCCAGGAGTTATTGCAAATTTACGAGAAGATGGCCAGTAAGAGCCATTTCCACCTGACGGATGGTGCCCGGCAGCGGTTACTGGCCGTGTTGAATGCGCTGTATGACGAGCGCGATCGCACCTTTGGCAACGGCCGCCTTGTCCGTAATCTGTTTGAGAAAACTCTGGAAAAGCAGGCCAATCGGTTAGCGGTCTCTCCCATGAATCTGACTGACGAGGAGCTGACAACCCTGACCGAGGACGATATTCCTGCACCCGCATCGGCTAGTGGTACGTTGCATTGGCGAACGCAGGCTTCTAGTCCCGGATCGTCGGGTTCGGTTAGTGGGGATGATGGTGAGAAGGCGATCGCTCAACTGGAAGCAGCCCTCACAACCCGGCTTCAGGAAACCCTCAATGCTTCCCAACTTCAGGTACAGGTACGCCAACGGGAATCGACCCTCAGCGTGCTGGTGAGTGCGCCGGAAACTCCCGCGTCCGATGCGGTGATGGCAGCCCTACAACCTTACCTGGCAACGGTGCTGCCGGATGGGATGCAGCAGGTGGTCGTATATGGGCGATCGCTCCAGGATGATGTGCCTACCTGGTCTACTGACTTTCCGTTATAAATAACCTGAGTTCGGGTTAAGGGCGTTTTCGAGTGCTGCGTAACGCGCAGCACTCGAAAACGCTCATTTGGGGTGCGCAAAGCGCACCCCAAATGAGCACTTCAGCTTATCCCGAACTGAGGTTAAACAATGTTAGTTTAGGGCTAATTAACCATAATTCGGGATAAGCCCAAGAGCCTATTGAGTCATACGCAGAGTGTATGGAAAAATAGGCTTTTTTGAGGGGTGCGCCTCGCGCACCCCTCAAAAAAGCCCTTAACCCAAACTTGGGCTAGTTAGGATTACCTAAAGAGGTGGGTGCGGCACTCAGTACCGCACCCACCTCTTTAGGAGCTGAAAGTTTCTAGCCGATGTACTGAGCTTCGGCTTGCAGTTGACGCAGAAGATCTTCATCACCCCGTGCTTGAGCTGCTTCCATGCGGCGTTGCAGATTTTGGCGCAGGTTTTCGCGGTGAGCCTGAGCGATTTCGTTCCGGGATTGCTTGGGATTTCTCAACATAGGACGCGGGGATGAACGATATAGTGTCTTCATTTCTCAGATTATCATTTTCTAGATTTTTCTGTAACCATCTATACAAAAAATAAATAAAATTCGTAGCCCTTGCTACACAATAACTTCAGCTATTTTAATGGCTAAGATGAGAAATGAAAATAGGAAAGTTCACCCTAATGGGCTACCTTGAGGCTTTTTGCTCCTCTTCCAGTCGATAGACTATCCGTTTCATCTTGAAATGAAGGATAGAAGCAACTCATTGGGGTGGTGTTCTAAACATTTGGATGGAGTGTGGTGAAAGGGTTGCAAATGCCTTCGCAGTAACATATAGCTTAAGCATTCTTGTGCTTTTGCGCGCCACAAGAATGCCTAAGTCTTGAACCAGCCATACGCTTAGAACAGTATCTGGCTGGCGAACTGGCAGCAATTCTCATTTTGGAATCTAGCCGAAAATAGTCCGCCGAAGGCGGGCTATTTTCGGGCTTCAAAGCTGAGAATTACTGGCGAACTGGGCTGAATATCGCGAGCTCCAAGGCTAGTGCGGTAGAATAAAGTGTCGGTGTTCGCTACCAGTCTTCGTACTACGACCGATTGCGTTTCAAGTTCCTATCCGTCTGCCTAAGACTGGTGCCGTTTGCGGCGACAGACCGATTTTACTTCTGGAGTTTCATGACCTTTTCTAACCTCGGTCTATCCGATGGGATTGTCCGTGCGGTTACTGCACGGGGCTACACGGAGCCAACACCCATTCAGGCTCAGGCCATTCCAGCTATTTTGTCGGGCCGCGATGTGCTGGCTGGGGCTCAAACAGGAACGGGAAAAACCGCTGGGTTTACTCTGCCAATTTTGCAACGGCTTTCGACTCAACCTGTCTCGAACTTGGGGCATCGCCGTCCTCCCATTCGAACCCTGATTCTAACTCCCACTCGCGAACTGGCTGCTCAGGTAGAGGAGAGCGTTAAAGCCTATGGTGTCCATCTCGGCCTGAAGTCCATTACGGTATTTGGTGGAGTCAATATGAATCCCCAAGTACGCCAGTTGAAAGGGCGGGTTGATATTTTAGTGGCGACACCGGGCCGCTTGCTAGATCACGTGCAGCAAGGCACTGTGGATTTGTCTCAGGTAGAGATCCTGGTGCTAGATGAAGCTGACCGCATGTTAGACATGGGCTTTATCCGCGATATTCGCCGTGTTCTCAACCTTCTGCCAAAACAGCGCCAAAATCTTCTGTTCTCGGCTACTTTCTCTCCGGAAATCAAATCTTTAGCTCAATCGTTGTTGCATGAGCCGGTATTGATTGAGGTGCCGCCCGTGCATCCAAAAGCGGAGTTGATTACTCAGAAGGTATATCGGGTGGCGAGCGATCGCAAATCTGACCTCCTCACCCATCTGATTAAGCAAAACAACTGGTATCAGGTATTGGTCTTTACCCGTACTAAACACGGTGCCGATCGCCTTTCTAAGAAGCTAGCTCAGGCAGGCATTACCTCTCTGGCAATCCATGGAAATAAGAGCCAGGCCGCACGGACCCGCAGCCTGGCTCAATTTAAGGGCGGTAATGTACAGGTGCTGGTGGCTACAGATATTGCAGCTCGGGGTATTGATATCACGGAGCTGCCGATGGTGATTAACTACGAGTTACCCAATGTGCCGGAGGACTACGTGCACCGCATTGGGCGAACGGGGCGCGCTGGGTCTGAGGGAGAAGCGCTGTCTCTGGTTTGTGCTGATGAATATAAGTATTTGTCAGACATTGAGAAACTGATGAAACGCTCGGTGCCTCAGGAGGTGGTTGAAGGATTTGAGCCGGATTCCTCTGCTGTGGCAGCAAATTTAGGTAGGCAGTCTGGTCATGCTGGACGGCAGGGGCGATCGCAACCCAACCAGTCATCCTCTCATAAGCCAAAGCTTCGTTCTCAAGATTCATCTCCCCGGAAATCTGCGCGATCGGGGCAGGCTCATGCTAAGCCTGTGCCCTCGTCTCGTTCTGTTTCTGAGCGGCGGAAGGCTCATTAGAACTACGGTGTTGTGGGTGGTGCATTTTGTGCACCACAGGTAACAAATCGGAGTTCAAGTTAAGGGCTTTTTCGAGTGCTGGCATTGCCCGGCACTCGAAAAAGCTCATTTTGGTGTGCGCGAAACGCACGCCAAAATGAGCACTTCAGCTTGTCCCGAACTGAGGTTAACAAGAATACTTGAGGTGTTGTGGATTTGCTTGAGCTCTGAATCAATTGGGTTGTAGTATGAGGTTTGGCTTGGGGGCGCGTCGCCCCCCAAACCCCCCGACTGGGGAAACGGCAGCCCGTTCCCCCAGTCCCCCTTCGGTTAAAGGGATTTTGCAGGAGATGCGTTAGGCCGCTTCGCATTTGTGGGGGTTGGATTCAGGCTGGGGTGATGGTGGCCTGTGCAGTTATAGGGGCAACTGGATCCTTCTATCAAATCTGGTTGAAGAACCCTAGTATGCAGTAGTGGGACGCATAACGCGTCCCACTACTGCATACTGCATCACGCAAAAACAGAGCTTTCGTTTGTTGTGATGTGCTTTGCACACCACAACAACAAATATGCATCAAGTACAGTGGCTTGTTAAGTTCTATAAAGACTTAGGAGATTTCCAGATAAGAACTTCCCCATTATTTGGAAAAAAGGCGCGGCGAAGCCGCGCCTTTTTTCCAAATAATGGGGATATTGTTTCTCAGAAATCTCCTTACTCCAGGAGATCGGGTTCTTCTCGGACGATTTTGTCGTACAAGGATTGGAAAGAGAACCAGCCCATGTAGTGGGAACCTACCTGGCTGAAGGTGAGTTGTGCAACTTCATGGGGAATGACGACGGGTTTTCCGGCGGCCTCGGCAGCAAGTTGGGTTTGGCAGGAGCGATCCATGGTGATGAACCACCAGGCGGCTTCGTCAACGGAGTGGCCCACTGTTAGCAGGCCGTGGTTGCGGAGAATGGCGGCTTTGCGCTCGCCCAAGATGGTGCCGATGCGTTGCCCTTCGGAGGTGTCTAGCACGACTCCGGTGTAGTCGTCGAATAGGGCGTGGTCTTCGTAGAAGGAGCAGGCGTCCTGGGTGATGGGATCGAGTAAACGCCCCAGGGAAGCCCAGGTTTTGCCGTAGAGTGAGTGGGCATGGGCAGCGGCGACAACATCTGGGCGGGCCTGGTGGATCTGAGAGTGAATGGCAAAGGCTGCGGCGTTGACGGGGCGATCGCCCTTCACCACTTCTCCCTTATGGTTCACCAGTAGCAGATCGGATACGCGGATGTGCCCGAAATACATTCCAAATGGGTTTACCCAGAAGTGGTCAATTAGCTCTGGGTCGCGGGCTGTAATGTGACCGGCTACCCCTTCATCAAAGCCATAGCGGGCAAATAATCGAAAGGCTGCTGCCAAGCGCTGTTGCCGATGTAAGCGTTCTTCCTGGACCGAACCGAAGACGGGAGGTTGGGGCAGATTGGGTTGAATCATGGTGAGATTAAGGGGTGGCGAGTTTTTGCAATGCGCTCAAGCAGTTATGAGCTAGAGGATGCCTAGGGTCAAGTTTTTGGGTACGTTTCCAGACGGCGGTCGCTCCATCCCATCAACCCCAGAGAGCCTGGAGCTACCCAGCAAGGGCATGAAAGTCTGGGTTAGCGTGGCGGCGGTTGCAGACAGTTCTCAAACTTAAATTTTGGTTGTAGACACCATTCGACCAGAACCTATGTAAGAGACCATTATGTTGTCAGATGATAGGAGGTTTCCCAAGCTTCGGCTATCTTCTGTTAAGACTCCAGCAATTCTCATGAAGTAGATCACACCCTTCCGGCAGCTTTATATAAAAACGGTATCAACTATAAAACCCAAATATAGAAGTGGGGGGGGGGGGGCGCGGGGCAAAGCCCCGCGCACTTCTATATTTGGGTTCTTCAACCAGATTTGATATTACTCAGATGGAGTATTTTCATCGCCTGTTTTGGGCCGTTCCATCGCAGGGGGATAGTGAAGAGTTTCCACTTCGGCGCGATGGGCTGCATTATTGGTCAGCTCTTCGGGCAATTCATCCATGGGGTCTTGCGACATGTCAGATGCTTCACCAATAACGCCGGGGGCGTTTACATTGGGTTTTGCAGAATGGCCTTTATGGCTAGCTTGTCCACCGGGCATAATACAGTCCTCAACTTGATGTACGAGCGGAAGATTCTCCTACGGGAATGGAATTGGGCCGCACCCGCATCCACCCCAGTCCAGCAATTAGCGTGTTAATCAACAAGAAGCCGATGTCATACAGGGATTGATAGGGACCTGACTTAACGTGATGAATTTGTAAGAGATGGTGGTCGATAATCCCTTCTGTCACGTTAAAGAGCCCAAATCCCAGCATTAAAGCTCCCCAAAAAATCGCTCCGGATCGGTTAGCATCCGGCTGCTTCAAGGCCTGCCAAAGGATAATCAGGCCTGTGATCTCCACCGTCCAATTCCACAGATGAAATAGGCCATCACCTAAAGTATTGAGATCCATTCCGGCAATGGTGTTGGTGGCATCAACGTTAGAAAACATGTGATGCCATTGCAACAGTTGATGCAACACAATCCCATCAAAGAAGCCAGCATGGCTGGCTCCCAACAGGATGCCAGCGAAGATCAGAGGACGGCGATCGCCTTTGACTAAAGCAGTTTCTTTGACTGCTTCAGAGTCGGAAGCCATGGGGTTGGGAACAGTCATGGTGGAGATTTGAAGTATATAGGAGAATTCCCGTCTGTGCTTACGGTAGGAGGTGCGAGGCGATCGCTGGAACTGTCGATGGTAGGAGATATCGTTTGGCCGAGGAGGGGCACAGTGCGCCCCTCCTCAACGTACAGAAGTTATGGACAATGCCTAATCCTGCTGGATAGTGTGGATAGAACGACCCAATGATGGAGAGGAGACGACGATGCCCAACTTGCCTGTGAAACGGATGGTGCTTTACAAGCATGGGGTGGGTTTCTTTGAGCGTTATGGCTCGGTGGGGAGCAGTGCGGCGGTGACGCTCACCTTCAAGAAAGAGGAGATGAATGACATCCTCAAAAGCCTGGCAGCGTTTCCTCAGGGGGAAGGGCACGTGGTGAATGTGTCTTATGAGACGCCGGAGGAGAAGCAGGCAGCCTTGGCGAAAGCGCCAATTGTATTGAGTGAGAATGAGGCGTTGCTGGATCTGGTGCGATCGCTCCGAGGTCGTGCTGTTCGCTTTCACCTGGCGGAAAATGGCGATGAAGCGAGCCGCCCGCAATCCCTTACAACACCAGGCTCCGAGTTTGTCGTGAGTGGTTGCCTGGTCGGTGTGGACCAACTGGAGGCGCAGCCGGAGAGCACGCTAATTTCGATCATGACGGTGGGTGCTGAAGCGGATAGTACCCCGAACTTGCGCACCTACCCCTTGTCCCAAGTGCGAGGGTTAGATATTCTCGACCCCCAGAGCGGCAATGACTTGCGCTATGTGCTGGAACTGAGCCAGGCCCGTGAAGACAAGCGTAGTGTGACGGTGCTGCTCGATCGCCCCAATGAAAATCTGCTGGTAACCTACGTCGCTCCCACGCCAACCTGGCGCGTTAGCTATCGTCTGGTCTATACCCCTGATCAAGCTCCTGAAGGTGGCGCAGGCAATGCCGAAACGGGGCAACTGTTGATTCAAGGTTGGGGCATTGTTGATAACCAGCTGGACGAAGATTTGGAAAACGTCTCGTTGACACTGATTGCTGGGCAACCCATCAGCTTCGTCTACGACCTCTACACACCACGCTTTATCGATCGCCCTCAAATACAGGACGAGGAGCGTACGGTTCCTGGTCCTGTGATGTTTCAGGAAGCTTTGATGGCTCCCGCATCAATGGCTCCTGATGCTCCTGATGCTTTTTATGCTTTTGAGGAACCCAGTATCGACTTTGAGATGAGCCGTTCTTTCATGGGTAAGGCGTCGTCAGCGCCAGCAGCTCCCATGCGACGTAGTTTGGAGAATGCTACGCAAGTGCAGGCAACAGGTGTTGCCCGAGGCGAGTTATTTCAGTACGACGTAGGCATTCCAGTCACCATCAAGCGAGGTCAAAGCGCTATGGTGCCGATCCTCGGGGCGACACTGGCAGGACGGAAACAGCATTTGTTCAACTCTGAAAAACTGCCCGATCATCCGGTTGTCACGATTTCTGCGACCAACACGACAGGGCTCATTCTGGAGCGTGGCCCTGCCACCGTTTTGGAAGCCGATAATTATGTAGGAGAAGCGGTACTGGCATTTACGTCAGATCAGGGAGAATTTTTTGTGCCCTATGCAGTGGATTTGGGGGTCCAAATAACGCCCGATGTGAGTAGCCAGGAAGAGACAGCGGCGATCGCCTTCGGCCAGAATGACTACCTGATCCACGATTGGTATCGCATCACGCAAACCACTTACACCATCGAAAACCGCAATCCCTATCCCATCAAGTTGGTGATCGAACAGCGGATTCATCCCCAGAACACATTATTTGATACTCCTGAGCCTGTTGAAATAACGGCAGAATTTCAACGCTGGCGCATGACTGTCCCAGCTCGCAGCTCACAAACGTTCATTGTAAAAGAACGGCAACAGATTGCCCGGCAGGAACGTGTTAGCGATCTCAGCTATGAAACTTTGCAACGGTATTTGGATGAAAAATTTATCGATAAAAACTTCTACGAGCGACTGCACGATATTCTCGATCTCTACCAACAAGTACGCCAAATTGAACGAGAAGTGAAACATCGGACTCAACAGCAAGAACGCTTCGCTCAACAACAACAGGAAGCGGCTGACAAACTTAATCCCTTAGGCCGTGATGGAGAGGAAGGCAATTTACGGCGACGGTTTGTGGCGAAAATTCAAGAATTGGAAGATGAGTGCGATCGCCTCCTGCGCGAGATTGCCGAACTGCAACAACAAGTTCCTGCACTGCAACAGCGCATTCGCCAGCAATTGCAACGTTTAGGCTAGTGGTCTGTCAATGTTCAAGTGTGGGGTTATCCCACACTTGAACATGAAACTTGAGGATTTTTTGAGGGGTCGCAGACCCCTCAAAAACTTCTTGACAGAGTACTAGGGGGCGACAAAAAGAAGCCGCAGCTCTCACAGAACTACGGCTTCTCAGATTTTGGATGCGATTAAACGGTTGCGTCTTCTTTCACCAGCTTGTCCCAACCCAAATCTTTGAGAGCGGTGTTACGGCGTAGGGGACGTGTTACCAACTCCAGAATGTCTCGGGCGTTGCCGAAGCCATGAATTTGGGCGAAGGTGAATTCTACCGACCACTTGGTATTGATACCACGGGCTTCCAGGGGGTTGGCGTGGGCCATGCCCGTAATCACGAGATCCGGCTTCAGGTCATGGATGCGTTGCACCTGATTGTAGTTGTCGGGCTTCTCCACAATCCGGGGGAAGGGCACGCCCATATCGCGGCAGGTTTGCTCGAGTAGAGCCAGTTCCGCAGCCTGATAGCGCTTATCCATGTAGGGAATGCCAATTTCGGGCACCGTCATACCGCAGCGAATGAGGAAGCGGGCCAGAGAAATTTCTAGCAGATTATCGCCCATGAAGAACACGGATTTGCCGCGAATCAGTTGCAGGTAATCTTCCAGGTTGTCCCAAATCTGAGCTTCCCGCTCATCCAGGCCCTTCGGTTCAACCCCAAACACGGAGCAGATTTTCTCCACCCAGGCGCGAGTACCATCCGGGCCGATGGGGAACGGCGCACCGATGAGCTTACACTTACGGCGACGCATGAGGGTGGTTGCTGTGCGCGACAGGAAGGGATTGACGCCGCACACGTAGGAGCCTTCTTCCAATACCGGTAGCTCTGTGTAGCGCTTGGCCGGGAGCCAACCAGAAACCTTGATACCTTGCCGCTTCAATTCCAACGTCAACTGGGTGACGACGGGATCGGGCAGAGAGCCAAACAAGACCAGAGATGGATGATCCACATATTCGGAGGCTTCAGCCGCGACGTCTTCTTTCTTGCGGCCAAAGTTCAGCAGCTTTTGCAAACCACCCCGTTCCTCCTTCTCTTCCTCAGAGGCGGGAGCCTGACTGGGACAACGGGCCGCCATCGCAGCCAGCACCGTATCTTCGCCCTGGGTGAAGGCGTAATCCAACCCATTGGCACGGGCAACCACGATGGGGATGCCAATTTCTGCCTCCAGCTTGGGAGCCAGCCCTTCTAAATCCATCTTGATAATTTCGGTGGTGCAGGTGCCGATCCAGACGATAACGGAGGGGTTGCGATCGCGCTTAATCTGGTCACACAACCGCTTCAGCTCGTCGTAATCATTCAACTGTGCGGAAATATCACCCTCTTCCAGCTCCGCCATTGCATAACGAGGCTCTGCGAAAATCATCACCCCCATCGCGTTTTGCAGGAAGTAGCCGCAGGTTTTAGTCCCAATTACCAGGAAGAAGCTATCCTCAATCTTCTGGTAAAGCCACGCTACACAGCTAATCGGGCAGAAGGTGTGATAGTTCCCGGTTTCACAGTCAAAGTTGAGAGCTTGGGGTTGAGCGTCAGCAAGGGTCATAGTGTTGGAATCCTTGGGGTGGATGAGTCAATGCGTGGATGAGTAAATTCTTTTTCTTCTACCTTTCGCTTCCTTGCCTCCTGCTCCTTCTGTCCCCTACTTTTTGCTGGATTCGCGATCGCGAGCTGCTCCGCTATACCGGGCACCTTCGCAAGATTCATCGATCAGAGAGGGTAGCTTTTGGGATTTTGCAGATTCGAGAGGTTCGAGGGCGGGAGGGGATTGGGACGGAAGCATCTTAACGGGTTTGTTTTCTTCCTCAACGGCCTGGAGGGTTTGTAATTCCTCGTTAGGGTTGAAGTTTAGACCCAGGGCCAGGATGATGCGATCGGGATTATTGCTAAGGCTAACGACCAGGGGAAGGAGTTGAGTGAGTTGGGGTTCGAGGGATGCCAGAGTTCCCAAAATGAAACTGGAGGAGGGACGGCGTTGGCCTCCGCAATCGACCCAAACCCCCAGCTGATCAATCCATTCACGATTTTCCTGGTAGTAGCTTAGCCAACGACGTTTTAGAGATTGACGCAAGTATTGAATATTCACGCACCTGAACCATTAACAAGCAAAGGAACTATCTAAGATTATGTTTGAGAAGTTCCGTAAGGAATTGATTTTTATGCACTGGAAGTACGAAAAAAATCGCTTCTCAAACACCTCTAAGATTTTGCATTGAATTGGTTTCAGGCTTGAACATAACCGCAACCAATCGTAAGGATTAAACCATCATCAAATCCATGTCTTCACTCTCGCTTTTTGGAGCGTGCTTTTCTGGATTGAGATAGAAATCAGATAGCAAACTGAACAGCTCGCGATCGGGAGAATCGTTAGGAACAACTCCTTCTGGGGAAGCCAAAATTTGGTCTGCAATGTTCAGATAGAAGTCACAGACATAGTTGAGCGAGGGATCAGATTCTGCCATTTCAAACAAAGTTTTGCCTTTGACCCGCGATACGCGAATGTCTTCAATCAGCGGCAACACTTCCAGCACTGGCATGGGAACGGTTTCGATGTATTTGTCGATCAGGTCGCGCTTGGCAGTACGGTTACCGATCAACCCGGCCAAACGCAATGGATGCGTGCGGGCTTTTTCTCGGACAGAGGCTGCAATCCGGTTGGCGGCAAATAGCGCATCAAAGCCATTATCAGTCACGATCATGCAGTAGTCAGCGTAGTTGAGAGGTGCCGCAAAACCACCGCACACCACGTCACCCAACACATCGAACAGAATGACATCGTACTCGTCAAAGGCGTTGAGCTCTTTCAGGAGCTTCACTGTCTCACCGACTACATAACCGCCACAACCAGCCCCAGCAGGAGGGCCACCGGCCTCAACACAATCCACACCGCCATAGCCCTTGTAGATCACATCTTCGGGCCAAATATCTTCGTAGTGGAAATTCTTTTCCTGCAAGGTGTCGATGATGGTGGGAATCAAAAAGCCTGTCAGGGTGAAGGTGCTATCGTGCTTCGGGTCGCATCCGATTTGTAGAACCTTCTTGCCTCGCCGTGCCAGTGCAACGGAGATATTGCAACTGGTCGTGGATTTACCGATTCCACCTTTTCCATAGACGGCTAGTTTCACGAGCGGGTTCTCCGTAGTACGTGTAGAGGGCGATTGAGGGGATTAGAGAGAGGAGAGAGTGCAGACTTTCCCGGAAGCAATCGGGAAAGCCTGCGGGTGTAAATGGAAAAACCATTTAGTCCTTTAACCTTCCGGTCACACTTTGCATTATTCACGGAAGAATGGGCTGTGGGAAGGGTACTGAAATTTGGAAATGCGAGCAAATGGAAGCAAAAAGCAGCATCAAGTACATTGAAGCTCATTAAAGGTGCAAGAGAGTTTATTAGAGCTTAAGCGATAAACAGAATCTCTTTGTGTCTTCCTTTTGTAGAAAGAGGAACAATAGACAAATAGATTAAAGCTTCAAATCTTTAGAATTACGATTGATTTTCGTCTAGAGCCTAGCTGCCATGCTCTCGAAGAGCTTCAAGCGGCTGAGCCAGTCTTTGAATGAAGCGATCGCCCCCCACTTCAGATCGCCCTGGATCCCTTCCTATTCAAGGAGACAGCCCTTTCCCTATAGCTTCGAACCAGAGGGATGAACCGCAAAAATCATCCTTAACTTTGCTGAGGATCGTCGGTCAACCTGTCCTTAAAAACGACGAAAAATGGGCATTTCAGAATTCCCTGTAAATTATGATGAATTTTTTGAGATGCAGGGTCTGGAGAAGGAGACGCGTTGAGTATTTTGACTGGTTTTGCTGGAATAGAGGCTTTTCTACAGCCTGCCCAGAGTAATTTGGCACAAGGCGCTGTCTTTTCCTTGGGCATTGCCGCTTTGTTGGATTACCTGATTGGCGACCCATGGGGATGGTTGCATCCAGTGCAGGTGATGGGCTGGGTAATTGGCCAATACAGCCGATGGGTGCTGAAAACCTTCGATAATCCAGCAGCCCAACGAATAGCTGGTGTCGGTTTAACCCTGTTGCTGGTGGTGGGGAGTGGCGCGATCGCCTGGCTGATCATCATCGCTGCTCACCAACTGCATCCCTTCTTTGGCCTGGCTGTGCAAAGCGTGTTACTCGCCAGTTGCTTTGCTGGACGCAGCTTAAGAGCAGCCGCAGAAGACGTTTTGCGGCCCCTTGATGCAGGTGATTTGGAAACAGCGCGGTTGACGTTGAGCCGCTATGTGGGCCGAGATACCGCTCAGCTATCAGAAACAGAAGTGCGGCGGGCGGTGCTGGAAACCGTGACGGAAAACGCAACGGATGGAGTGATGGGGCCGTTATTTTGGGCGATCGCTGGGCTTTTCCTGCCCACAGGCCCGGCACCTTTAGCTTTGGCCTATAAAGCCGCCAGTACTCTCGATTCTATGGTGGGGTACCGAGAAGCCCCCTACACCTATTTGGGGTGGAGTAGCGCCCGCTTTGAAGATGGACTGACCTGGATTCCCTGTCGTCTCGCGGTTCTGACCATTGCACTACTCTCTGGCCGACCGGGGCATGTACTTCGCATTTGCCGCCGCGATGCACCTCAAGATCCAAGTCCCAATGCAGGTTGGAGTGAGTGTGCTTATGCCGCAGCGTTGGGAGTGCAGGTGGGTGGCACGAATGTCTATCGAGGGATCGTTAAACAGAAGCCACTGTTAGGTGATGGCACACAGCCCATTACAACGCAGATTATTCATCAGGCAATGAGATTGACACGGTGGGCATTTCTGGGATGGCTGAGTGGGGCGATCGCCCTTATCTCCGGAAACGCCTTATTCAATCTGAGTTTGGGTTAAGGGCTTTTTCGGGAGGCGCGCGAGGCGCGCCCCAAAAAAAACATTTTGTCGTACGCATAGCGCACGACAAAATGAGCTCTTGGTCTTATCCCAAATTGAGGTATTCAAAATTCTCTTAACTTCTGGCTTAACTTCCTAAACGCCGGTGGTTCAAACCGGGCTTAAGCGGCAAACTAACGTCATGGTCAGAGAACGGCAACCCCCGCCAGCTAAACCCAACGCCTTAAAACACCCCCCATCAAACACCAGAAGCCCTCATGAACCTTTCCTACCGTGGCATTTCATACCAATCTAAATCTCCTGTAGTCGAACCGGGTGAGACGACTCAAACGGCCCGCTTCCTGGGTAACCCCTACAAAGTCTTACAAGCCAGAGTCGTCCAGCACCAAAATTCCGCTCCTCTCAAATATCGTGGTATCGACTACAACGCCTAACCCCATTCTCCGCGTTCTCCAGTTTCCGCTTTGCCCCCCTCAATCTCGGAGTTCTCACCATGCACCTTTCCTACCGAGCGATTTCCTACAGAATCACGACCCCTGCCATTGAGCTCACCGAAACGGATCAGACTGCTCTCTCCGTGAGTAACCGCTTTAAGGTCCAGCAAACAACGGTTGCCCAACGGACTGGGGTTGTATCCAATCTGAAGTATCGCGGTGTTGAACCGAGTACCTGATATTGCCTGCGATGCTGATGCAAAGAACCCCCATCCAATCGGCATCCGCTAAGGCAAGTGCGCTGTGCGTCTACAATCAACTGCTCCTACTCTGAACACACACGAGCCTGAGAGGTATCTCAGGCTTTTTTCTTGGGTCAATTAGGAGAAAAGCTGCGCTCTTTTTTGATCGCTTCGTAGTGTATGGCTATGTGGATGGGATGTGGTGAGAGGGATACGAAGCGCTCCTCTCACCACATCCCATCCACGGGTCTATGACAATTCCGTTCTTATTCTGTTGCGGAGGCGAGGTGTTGTTGGGAGCGACGGGAGCCTTTGTAAAGCTTCCGGGTTGGGTTAGTGGCCCATTCTAGTGAGAGCAATGCGCCATTGAGGGCAAAGGCTAGAACCGAGACAGCGATCGCCCCTGCCCAGATCTTGTCATAGCGTCCGGCTTGAGCAATGCCATCGAAGAGTAGCGTGCCCAGCCCCCCCGCACCAAACTTGGCTCCGATGGTGGCGATCGCGATCGCCACCACTGCCGACAACCGCAGTCCTGCTAAGAAAATGGGCAGAATTAGCGGTACCTGCACCTGCCACCAGCGCTGCCACACACTCATCCCCATCCCCCGTGCTGCCTCAATGACGGATGGGGAAATGGCCTGCAAGCCTACCACCAAATTTCGCACCAGAATGACCTGGGTGTAGATCACCATCGCTGCAATCACTGAGCGATCATTCAACCCAAAAAAGGGCACCAGCAGAATGATCAGGGCCAGGCTGGGAACCGTATAGAGGATGCCCAGGGTGCCGAGAACGGGTACATTGAGCCAGCGGTAGCGGTAGATGAGCAGGGCCAGGGGGAGGGCGACGAGGACGGCGATCGCCAACGTCAACAGCGTCATGCTCAGGTGCTCCAGCACCAACTTCCAGACCACGGCGGGATTTTGGAGAATGTAACCCATCAAGCACCTGCCCCGACACTGGCTGAATCGCGAATGTGCTCCAGAGTCAGGAACCCAACGGCATTGCCGTCTTCTAGCACAGTCAAACGACGGGCCCCCGTCCGGAGGATGAGGGAAAGCGCATGGCGCAGGCTGTCGTCGCGGGTAATGGTGGGTTCGGCATCGGTGTGGGCGTAGTTGGGGGGCATATCCATCATGGCCGTCTCCACACGCAGCAGGCTGAGTTGCCGCACCATGTCATCAGCTCCCATCAGCTCGTGGACAAAGTAATCTGCTGGTTGCGTCAGGATGTGGAACGGGGTGTCATATTGCACGACCTGCCCGGTCCGCATAATCAGAATGTTGTCAGCCAGGCGCAACGCTTCTTCAACATCGTGAGAGACAAATAGAATCGTCTTCTTGAGTTGTCGTTGCAATCGCAAAATCTCATCCTGCAATGCGGTGCGGGTAATGGCATCGATCGCCCCAAACGGTTCGTCCATCAAAATGACCTGCGGATCACCGGCCAGAGCACGGGCCACACCCACCCGCTGCTGCTGACCACCTGAGAGTTGAGCGGGATAGCGATCGCGAAAATCCCCTGGATCCAATGCTACGAGCGTGAGTAACTCATCCACCCGCTCTTGAATTTTGGGACGTGACCAACCCAATAACTTGGGCACCACGGCAATATTTTGGGCCACCGTCATGTGGGGGAAGAGACCCGATTGCTGGATGACGTAACCAATTTGTTTCCGCAGGCTTGTGGCTTTCATTCGCCGGATATCCTGCCCATCCAGGTAAATCGTGCCAGAGGTGGGCTCATAGAGCCGGTTCACCATCTTGAGCAGAGTGGTTTTGCCGCAACCACTCGGCCCCAGCAACACGACGAGTTTGCCGGCTTCAATTTCGCAGGTCACTTCATTGACGGCCAGTCGAGATGCCCCCGGAAACCGCAGTGAGACTTGATTAAACTGAATTGCGCTCACAGTAGGTTGACCTCAACGTGTGTACTCAAGTTTGATTTTTCGTACTGGCGCGCGAAAAATCAAACGCTAAAGCAACCCCTCTTCTGTTAAAAACGTTTTCGCGACATCCGCAGGCTCTTTTTGGTTGCCGCTTACTTCGTAGTTAAGGCGTTGCATCACTTCATCGGTGAGCTTAGGAGCGAGAGCGTTCAGCGTATCGGCCAGCTGAGGGTTGGCATCAATGGCAGACTGCCGAACAACGGGAGCAACCTGGTAAGGAGGGAACAGCTTCTTGTCGTCTTCCAGGAGAACCAGATTGAAGGCGCTAATTTCTCCATCGGTGGCAAAAGCAACTGCCACATCCGCTTCGCCATCAACGATCGCCTTATAGCGCAGCCCAGGATCAACGGCCTTGTATTCCTTCAGTTGAAAATCGCCATACGCTTTCTGGATGCCGGGAAGACCATCCTCTCGAGCCTGAAATTCGGGTGGGCCGACAAGGGTTAAGGAGCTCGCCTTGGCCGCCATATCGGAAATGGTTTTGATGCCCAGCTCATCGGCTTTCTCGCGGGTCATGGCCAATGCCTGGGTGTTGTTCATTGGAGCAGGGTCTAGCCACACCAAATTGAACTGCTCTTTGTAGGCTTTCGAGACGGTATCAAAGACCTGTTGTTGATCGCTGTTGGCAGGGCGTTTTAGAACGGTGAGTAACCCCGTTCCGGTGTACTCAGGATACAGATCAATTTCGTCGTTGACTAAACCCGCTTGAGCGACTGGGGTTCCGCCCAGATTTAGCTTACGTTCGACCTGGAACCCGGCTTTCTCCAGTGCCAGGGCGTACATTTCGCCAATAATGAACTGTTCAGTAAAGTCTTTAGACCCTACGCGGATAGGCCCGGATGAGGCGGCATTATTGCTGGTATTAGAACTACCTCCGGTGCAGGCCACGATGAAGGTAGCGGTCATAAGCGCCAGCAGAGGCAGGATCAAAAAGCGCCGAAAAAATCGCATATCGAACTCCTGGAGCAATGGGAAGGGGGAATTACAGATGGGGTCAGGAATCAGAACGACGGACAGTTTGGGCGATCGCCTCTACGCTGGAAACGCAAAACAGGGGACAGACGTATTCCTACCCTCAAGTCTTATTCATCATACGGACAGGCCTGGTTCAGGGCAACCACTGAGGGCGTAATCCAACCAGGGGTAATTGCTGGGGTTCAACAGCGGTAGGCTTTCCGTCCTTGTCTTTGAGGATGGGGAAGAACCAGAGGCGGCTGGTGGCGATCGCCGAGCCATCAGAACCCCGCAGGGCCTCCTGGTTGTCGGGGCTATCCGCCGTGACAGTCTGGTCGAATAGTAAGCCCAAGCCGTCAGGGGCAAGGCTCATTTGAATATCTCGCTGAAGGGGTAGCTTGAGCAGATCGATCCGTTCACCACTCTTTGTATTCACCGTGGTCAGAATAGGCTGTTCAATAAACTGATCACCTGGCAATAACTTGGTAACCAGGCAGTAAAGCCAGGTTTTGCTGGGATCAAACTGAGCCGTCAGGATGGAACCATCGGTGGTGAGCAAATCCTTCTCGGTACCCTGGCTGGTGACCAGGAATAGCGACTCGGTAGGGTTCTCAGGGTCACGGTTGAATTTCACCATGGTGGCGGCTGAGCCATCGGAGGAGAAGCTTAGCACCATGCCAAATTTAGGCAAAAAGTCCAGCGGGTCTGCTCCAGACTGGAGTGGCAGAATTGCCATCCCTTCCCCCTGGGCCATGGCAACAGAGGTACTGTCAGGAGCAACCAGGAAATCGCCACCGGGTTCCGTTTCAACCCGTTCGGGTTCCTTGCCGGGATAGATCACCCAGAGGCCAAATTCGGAAGGGTTCTGGCGGTTGGCTCGTTGAGCGACGACAAATTCTCCACTGGGGGCCAGGTCAAACTTCAAGTTCTGATACTCGCGGTTATCCAGCACGAGTTCAATCACACCGGCCGGTTGAGGGCTGCTTTTGGGTTTGGGGCGATCGCCCTCCACACCCGGCCCTATGGTTGGCGCGCTGATGTGGATGCCTGTTGTGACGGTGTAAACCTTCTGATCCAACCCAAAGGGATCGTTGGAGTTGCGTTGTGTGGCAGAGAAAAGGATGCGATCGCCTGCTGGATAGGGCTCATAGTCCATCACGACCAGATCCGGCGGGGTCAATATTATCTCTTCTTTGCGAGTGAAGTTATTAAGGATGAGACGTCCAGCGCGATCGCCTTCCACCCCCAGGTAAACCAGAGCGCGATCGCGGCCCTGAAACGTGCTTTCGTACAGCAACATTTCCCGGCCATCCCTGTTTTTGCTGTAGAGATCTCGCGCTCCCTGCAATTGCAGCTTGAACTGGGTGCCATAAGGGGCAGGGTTTTCCAGAGTGTAAGCCATACGGCGACCGGCCCAGCTCATCTTGCCCGCCAGGGGAGGATCAATCTTGAGATTTCGCTCCACGCTTTCATGATCCATAGGACGGCTAAAGGTGAGCAAAAAGGCACGGTCTTCGGCTCCGATTTGGCGATCGCCCCAACTAAAATCCCGCACCCGTGGCGCGGTGTGATCCCCTGATAGGGACAAACCTCCGATCAAAAGGCTAAAAATCATGATGAGTATGAGAGCAATGCGATCAATCGGTTGCCAGCGCTTAGAAGGTTTTGAGGGCCGAGACGTCATACTTTAGCGGATCAAGGGTGGAAGAGTGAGGAAGATTAAATTGTAAGGGGCAGAGCAGGCCATTGGCTGTAACAGAGAGGCGGTGTCTAATTTCTTCAGAGGCGGAATGCTCTAAATAGTGAATTCTCAGGGAGCGGATGACGGCCTTTTGAAGATGATGGAAGACTAGCAGCTTCCCCAAAAAGGTGGGCATAATCGGGGCAGGGGCGTTTACCACACATTTTTTTGATACGGCTTGTACTCGTGTTCCGTTTCGCTGCGGCCTAAGAAAAGCCCTGGCTCTCCTTTGGCCTTAGCAAAACTGAATCAATGTTGTGGATATTACTATGACGACCCTCTCTCACACGCTGACGGATTTGGGCCACGAAATCTATCTTGTCCGTAACTTGCTGGCTCCTTCAGTTTGCGAGCATGTCATTCAGGTCGCGGATTCTCAACAATTTGAGGCGTCTCGAACGTTAGGCGATGACATCGATCTAACAGTGCGCGGCGGTGATATATGGCGTTTGGGAGACCCGGCACCACTCGCGCAATCAACGAACAAGCTGTTGATGAGTCAGGTGGTTGTGGTGCAGCGTTTGCTGTACGAACACTACGGGATGAAATTTCCTGTTGCGGAAAACTTCTCAATTTTGCGGTACCAGACAGGGCAGTTTTACCAACGCCATGTAGACAACATCCTTTTAGCAAACCGCTTCCAGGAGGTGCGACGGGGCATCCCAACCCGCGACATCAGTGTGGTGGGTTACCTGAATGACGGCTTCCAGGGAGGAGAGACCTATTTTGATCGCCAGGATATTAAAGTTAGGCCGGAGGCTGGCAGTGTGCTAATTTTTCCGGCTTATTTCACCCATCCCCACCAATCCCTTCCTGTGACTACAGGTACCCAGTACGTGTTCACGACCTGGTTATTTCATTAGACCTCCTGCGTGAGTCGTTGCGTGGCTTCGCTACGCAACGACTCACGCCCTCAAAACCCGATTCATGCAGGAGGTCTATTGACGAATGGGTTTTGTTGGAGACCGAATTAAGAGTTTATCCAAAAAACTAATGTTGGGGGTGTGTATGCATACCACCCTTCCCAAATTAGGTTTTTGGATGGATTCTAATACCAATTCAATACGCAGTTTTTTGACAAGCTGCACTCAGTAACGCTTGTCAAAAACAAACTGTCTAAACCCGATCGCGTAAGGCTATGTGGGGTTAGAACACCCGAAGGCAATGTCTTGGCGGGCAACGCACAAAACATTGCCTTTAAGCGACGACTCACCCGGAAAAATCCTATAAATCTTTCAATGATGAGCATAATCAGGGTTACAGGATTAGCCTTGAGAGAGTATGCTCCTGAACATTAAGCCGTCAGGGAGGGATCTTTGTAATGTCTACTATTTCGGAAGCGGAACGGCAGGCGATCGCCTATCTCCTCTCCCCTCAGTCGGTTCGCGACCGCTGCGGCCAATTATTTGAACTGGCACGAAAGGATAAGCTGGCACATTTTCGGTTAAATCTGTCCCAACTGCCCTTTGCGGCTGATTATGTGCTGGCGGTTATGCGACAAAATTATCCCGACCTACAAGTGCCATTCCATAGCCGATGGCGACACTTTAATGCAGGAGGGAGCGATCGCCTCGCCGAGCTGGATCAACGGCTAGCGTCTCTCAATCCCCTGGAGCAGGCCCGTGCCCGTTTCGATCTCGTCATTCCGAGTGTGTTGCTGGATGCAGGCGCAGGCGCGAACTGGCGTTATCAGGAAGCTGAGACGGGGCAGGTGTCTCAACGCTCTGAGGGGTTGGCGATCGCGAGCTTTCGTATGTTCTGCGCGGGTGCTTTCTCCAGCGTGCCAGCGGCTCCCCTGCAAACAGATTCTGAGGCGCTGCTGAATCTGGATGCTTCTGCCTTACGAGACGGGTTTCAAGTAACGGACGCAAACCCCCTGGTGGGCCTGGAAGGACGACTCCAGTTGATGTGTCGTTTGGGGCAAGTCTTGCGCGATCATCCCCAATACTTTGGTGCTGAAAATCCCCGTCCAGGTTACCTGGTTGACTACCTCTTAAAGCAGTCTGTCGATCAGCAACTTCCGGCTCCTAAAGTGTTAAGTGCTGTCTTGCAAAGCCTGGGTAATATCTGGCCGGGTCGCATTCAACTGTCTGGAATTAACCTGGGGGATGTCTGGTCACATTCTGCGCTAACGGGTGATCAACTGGCTGATGGAGGACTGGTTCCCTTTCACAAGCTTTCCCAATGGCTCACCTATTCTTTGCTTGAACCCCTGCAAACTCTAGGGATAACGATTACTCAGCTGGATCAGCTCACCGGCCTGGCCGAGTACCGTAATGGTGGCCTATGTATTGATACAGGACTGCTAGAACCGAAGCACGAAGCGGTCACGAAAGAGGCTCACCTGCCTTCTTCGGAAATCATTGTGGAATGGCGTGCCGTAACCGTGATTCTGCTCGACAAAATTGCAGATGCGATTCGCCAATCGCTAAACCTTAGCGAAATAGACCTGCCCCTGGTGAAGGTCTTGGAGGGGGGAACATGGGCCGCAGGTCGTCAAATTGCCGCTGAAAAGCGGATGGGCGGTGGTCCCCCCATTCAAATCGAGAGTGATGGCACCGTGTTTTAACGATCGCTATGACAAAATTAGGGCTCTGAGTTTTATTGGAAAAATGTGCGCAGGTTCTACCTGCGCACATCCATTAAACAAACACGAAACTCGTGTCAAAACTGGTTAGACTGACGCCATAAACGACCCCAATCAACTCTGGGGTTGTAGCCCCTTCTGGGCTGTAGGAAATGCTGGTTCCTGTGACACCCAGGGATGCGGGAAGTTCTGCCAGAACATAATCACTGGCCTGGCCCTGAAGTTGGATAACGTCGTTACCGGTGGTGAAGTCGGCGATCGCCGCAAAATCTAATGCTCCATCGGTGCTGGCATCCCCATCGTTGTAGAAGGCCGAAGCTGTATTTCCCAGCCCAAACGTGTCGCTGCCACTTCCGCCAATCAACACATCAACCTCGCCCACGCCAGTCGTTGTAGCCGCAGTTCCCGTTAAGGTATCGTTGCCCTGGCCGCCATAAACAATGTCATTAGCGGCAGTGCCCGTGAGATTGTCGTCGGTGATAAGGGTGTTGTTGGTAGCGATTACATCCTCAAACGCTGAAAGAATCGTGAGCCCTTCAGCGTCGGTAATGCCAAGCGATTCACCTAACTCACTTGCGGTTGTGGAGAGCGATGTCAGTTCTTCTTGACTCAGCTCACCATCTCCTAAAGCTGTTAAAGCGCTATCAATTAACGGGGATAAGTCAACATCCGATAGAGGTATATCGATACTGCTCTCAATGGCATCAATGAGCGCTTGGATATCTTCTTGAAAGCCATCGGGGGCAACCAGATTGATTGAGTCAGAGATGCTAAATGTAGCCATCAGAAAGTCTCCTTTAATAAACGGCGATTTGTCTGACGAGGCTTCGAAACGTGAACGTTGAGTTAGGGGTACTCAACGAAACAAACGTTTCCAGGATACCCTAACCTCCCCTATCCTGCTATTGCTAACATTTTTATTGAATTTGCAGGCTATACGAGGCAACTCTTGTGGGCCAGGGATTTCAGCGCATCATTGTAACTTATCGAGTTTTATAACGTTCTTGGATTTAGAGATATGAGGTATGAATTTGCCTGATGCAATGGGCTTATAGTTTTGACGAGGCTTAATGTTCCTTTAATGTCAGTTTCTAAACTTATTTCTATTCGATGGTTGCGATCGAATTTTAAGGATCTTGTATTTACTAATCTGTCATTCTTCTTGTGGAATTAGTTTTTATAAAAATAGCGAGAATCTATTTTGAAAGTTATTTTTCGTGTGCAAATCGCATAAAAGGCGAGCCTTTTAGTCAGCTTTAGAGAACGCCCTAATACTAACTAGTCAGTATTAGCCCATATTTGGATATGGGGGTGCTTCACACCTCTCATTTCCAAATACAGGCAAACGTGAACCGTTTAGTACTAGGGTGGGGTACCATAATCATGTGAAAGACCTTCTTGTTAAGAATGGTTTAAGGAATACTTAGGCTGAAGTCTTTCAATCTATTTTCGCTATTACGGTGGCATCTACACATAAGGAGTTGTTAATGTTGTGTGTGTAGATTGAAGTTGTGTCAATTCTCCCTGCCTCCGATTTTCCCTTAACTACTGTGTTTTCTTTCTCTAATTTGACCCTGGAATCAACCCTGCAAGAGTTAACACTCTATGAGTGTCAGGTTGAGTCCTTTGAAAGGGTATCTGAAGTTGTGCAGTTGCTAGATCAACGGCCTGAATTACCCGGTATTCTTGTTACGGAGCGAGGCAAAACTGTAGGCTTACTATCCCGACGGCGATTTCTTACAAAGATGAGCCGTCCCTATGCATTAGAACTTTATTTGAAGCGATCGCTCCAATCATTTTGCAGCTCAACGGATACTCGATTTCTCTTATTTTCGGGGGGCGATCGCATTGTCGATGCCGCTCAGCAGTCAGTAAAGCGATCGCTCGATTACCTCTACGATCCTGTAGTAGTTCAGCTCAGCGAAAAAGAGCATCGGCTACTGGACGTGCATCAACTGCTCGTAGCCCAATCAACCATTCATGAATTGGCGCAGCAGGTGATTCGAGAGCAATCCCGGAACCAGATGATCCAGGCCGAAAAGATGGTGAGCCTTGGGCGTGTAGTTGCCAATGTAGCCCACGAAATTCTAAACCCGGTGAACTTTATTTCAGGGAACTTGGGCTATCTCAAAAGCTATGTTGAGAACTTATTAAAACTATTGGAGTTGTATGAAGTCAGCCTTCCAAATCCTCCCTCACCAGTGCTAAAAGCTCGGGATGAAATTGGAATTGATTTTGTGCGATCAGATGTTGGTAAAATTCTCGAAAGCCTGAAGGTTGGTGCTGTTCGCTTAAAGGGTATTGCCGAAAGCCTCAGAAAATTTTCGCGGATGGATGATGGTCAGCTTCAAAAAACGGATGTTCATCAGTGTATTGATCATGCACTTCTCATCCTCAATAGCCGTACTAAAAATACAGTAGAAATTGAGAAAGACTACGGGGATTTGGTAGCCATTGATTGTTATCCCAATCAACTGTCTCAAGTCTTTATGAACATTCTCAGTAATGGTATTGATGCTCTACTGGAACGAGCCAATCAAAAAATGGTGAGTGCCTCAGTTGCTTCTTACCAGAATGGTGAAGGTTCTGAGCTGTCATCTAAACCTTGGCGTCCTGTTATTACCATTCGAACCTGGATGAAGGGCGATGAAGAAGTGGCGATCGCCATTTCCGACAATGGCACAGGCATCCCCAAAAAAATTCAACAACACATCTTCGAAGAGTTTTTCACAACAAAACCCGAAGGTCAGGGGACAGGTTTAGGCTTAGCGATCAGCTATCAAATTGTGACAGAACGTCATCTGGGGCAACTCAATCTGAAATCTGAATTAGGTGTAGGAACAGAATTTGAAATCTTTCTTCCAATTCACCATAGTTCCCCAGCCTATAAATAATCTGAGTAGTCTACTTGGGCAGTCGTCACATGCCTAATCTGGCTTTTCAACTCAGTGTCAATAATCGCAAAGGCTACTCTGCCTCAACCTATCGCAGGTACTTTAGAGGAGCACGCTGAAGCTCATCAACTATCACATTCGCCATACAGCTACCCCATCTCTCCAAGCTGTCTTAGGGGCTGTTTTAAAGGTTGTTTTCCGTACACGAAGGGTACGGAAAACAACTTTGCAGCGAGTTTTAAAACACGCCTTAGCCCGAATAGATCAACGTTTACGTTTGAGCCAATTAAAAATTGGTAATAGGATTGCGGCTTGCTAACCACCGTTCTAAGGATTTCTGGCTTTCACTGCTTTGACGACCTGCTAGTAAGCCTTCAATACCAATGTGTTCATCTAGATCAACCCATTCAATAGCGTAACCATCAGCGAGCAATTGCCAGTTCTGCCGTTCTGCCAGAGAACCATGCAATAAACGGGGGTACCAGGAAAGAGGAACAATTAGGCTCCGCCCATCAACCAGATCAATGATGAGTTTTTCATCCGTTATGGTGACTTGAGCAGCAAGGGGTTCTGTTTCAAGCGTCAAAGTAGTCATGCCATGCCTCCAGTAAGGTTTGATGGTACTCCTCCACAACTTTCTTAATATCGTTTAACTCATGCTCTTTGAAGCCTCGATTCTTTTCAAGGGCGATCGGGATGAGCCAAAATTTTGCAAGTTGACGGTCACGCTTTACATGAATATGAGCAGGTTCAGCCCTATCAGAACTAAAGAAGATAAAGCTGTAGGGGCCAACCTGAAGAACTGTGGGCATGAGCTAGATGTTCGCTGATCTGACCTTAGTTTAACCTGCCAATACTTGACAGCTAAGGAATAGAGGCGATCGCCCCCCACTCACCCCATTAGAAGGAGTGCGATCGCCCCTCCCGTTTGCAGTTGCGATCGCCCCTCCACTCCACTCATCTACCCATCCACTCATCCACTCATCTACACTTAAAGAACCCATCCAACAGCCCACAATCCCATGAGCTACCGCGAAATCATCACGATTGAACCCGACAAACGGGGAGGAAAACCTTGTATTCGACGGATGCGAATCACGGTTTACGATGTTCTAGGCTGGCTGGCAGCAGGAATGTCTCACGCTGAGATTCTGGATGACTTTCCTGAATTAACTGAGCAAGATATTCGCGCGTGTTTAGAATTCGCAGCAGATCGTGACCATCGGTTAGTCGCTTCGGTAGGTGCAAGTTGAGGCTTCTATTTGACCAGAATTTAAGCCGGAAATTAGTAGCTCGATTGGCGGATGTTTTTCCTGAATCTAGTCATGTTCAATTTCAGGGGCTAGACCAGAAAACGGATACAGAAATATGGGAATTTGCCAAGGTTAACGACTTTTGTATTGTGACGCAAGATGCAGACTTTCCTGAACGAAGCCGTTTATATGGTTCGCCTCCAAAAGTTGTATGGCTCAGATGTGGCAATACACCTACAAGCCAGGTTGAAGCCTTGATTCGTTCTGGCTTTGTGGCAATCCAAGCCCTATTAAATGACTCTAATTTGCACTGTCTTGAGTTGCATTAATAATAATAGAAATATCGAGTTAAATGCGTTTCATTCCTCTTTCTCAGCACCATAAAATAGGCCAACTCCTCCTATTGAATTGCCGCTAATATTATGAGGATTGAATTTCACAGCATTGCGTTTCATTTTTTCTTTGAAAAACTCTTCTAGGACAGGAATAGTATTAGGAGCCAGTTCAATATGCCGTGTATCGGCTTCTTGCATTCGCCCTAAAATTGAGTATCTGGCTTTGTTTTCTCCATCTCTAGCAGAAACCCTTTCTGCACTAGAGAATCAACAGCCAAGTACACCTTCCATTCAAGCCAAGGGTGTTGAGGATCAGAAGGATTGGCTAGCTGTTGATCAAGAAATAGCTTCAAAATTTCTACTTCACTGTCTTGCAATTCCTTGCTTAACGCCTCGAAATAATGGTGGTCCACAGATTTCTTGTAGTCGTCAAACACAGACTTCATTGAATCAGGAATTTGATACAGGCTATGGATTTGATCAATTCTATGAATCTCCTTCAATAAACCGATTTTAACTAGGGAATTAACAGGTCGTTGATGTCTATTAATTTCTAGTGTCTGATTCCCCACCATTTGTAAAATCTCAATGTGGTCATCTGGCAGGTCTGGAAGAAGATTGCGTATATATTCTTTCTTCTTTTCAAGATCCTTATTTTGTCTGTATTGTGCTGTCAATATTTTTGTAAGCCTTGAAACATTTATCAAAAACCAAAGCAATAATTCAGTAAGCAGAAGGCCTGAACTAAAAGCTAAAAGAACTAAAAAAAGATAAAACTGCTTCTTCGGATAACTTTTTCGTATCAATTACTGGCTTTAGCTCTGGATATAGGAAGAAAATCATGAGAAGTGCAATAAGACATCCGACAGTCACTTGAGCAGCAATCTTCTTGGAGTTAAGAGAAGATATAAACTTTAAAATTTGCTCAATCATTGAAGGGATGCCAAGTTTAGGGCTGGTCTAAGAATTATTATGATTAAAAACATATTAGCTCAGCAAAATGAGAGGGTCTGTTTGGGCGGCAACTGCTACTGAGGGGGGAGGGAGAGCCGATCCTGTGGGTAGGGTTGAGATCCTTACAATAAAGACATCGTTAAAGAGGGCGGAAAAGTCCTTGCCGGAGCGTAGTGAGGTGGATAATGACACCATCCGGCATCGCCCCCGAGAAAGTCCCTATTGAAACGGATCCCGAGTCCTATGCAACCTACGAGCCAGGAAAAATTCACCGAGAAAGTCTGGGAAGCCTTTGTGTCCAGTCAAGACCTGGCGCGGCAGGCCCAGCAGCAACAGATTGAGACTGAGCACCTGATGAAAGCCCTGTTAGAGCAAGAGGGGCTGGCCGTTAGCGTGTTCAACAAAGCAGGTACCAACGTGCAGCGCGTGCGCGACTACACCGATAGCTTTATTGCCAAGCAACCCAAAGTCAGCGGCAGTGGTTCCTCTTTATACTGGGGCCGTTCTGCCGATGCGTTGCTCGATCGCGCCGAGAACCACCGCAAATCCTTCGGCGACGACTTCATTTCCGTCGAGCACATCTTGTTGGGATACGCCCAGGACGATCGCTTTGGGAAACCCTTATTCCGCGAGCTGCGGCTGGACGAAGCCTCTCTCAGACGGTTTATCGAACAAGTACGAGGCAGCCAAAAAGTGACCGATCAAAATCCTGAAAACAAATACGAAGCCCTGGAGAAATTTGGCCGCGACCTCACCGAAATGGCGCGTCAGGGTAAACTCGACCCGGTGATTGGTCGAGACGATGAAATTCGGCGCACCATCCAGATCCTCTCCCGCCGGACGAAGAACAACCCGGTG
The DNA here is from genome assembly GCF_039962325.1 of Leptolyngbya sp. PL-A3. NCBI lineage: Bacteria > Bacillati > Cyanobacteriota > Cyanophyceae > Leptolyngbyales > Leptolyngbyaceae > Leptolyngbya > Leptolyngbya sp. PL-A3. Next base: position 49,008 of record NZ_JAMPLB010000015.1, on the reverse strand, counting down.
CTGATTGGGGAACCTGGGGTAGGTAAAACGGCGATCGCCGAAGGCTTAGCCCAACGTATCGTCAAAGGTGACGTACCCGAATCCCTTAAGGACCGCAAGCTGATTGCCCTCGATATGGGTGCGTTGATTGCCGGGGCTAAGTATCGTGGCGAATTCGAAGAGCGCTTGAAAGCGGTGCTGAAGGAAGTTATGGACTCCAGCGGCACGATCATTCTGTTCATCGATGAGATCCATACTGTTGTGGGCGCGGGTGCGACCCAGGGCGCGATGGATGCCGGGAACCTGCTGAAGCCCATGCTGGCCCGAGGCGAGCTGCGCTGTATTGGTGCTACCACCCTGGATGAGTACCGCAAGTATCTGGAAAAGGATGCAGCCCTGGAGCGGCGATTCCAGCAGGTGTATGTGGATCAGCCCTCCGTGTCTGATACCATCTCCATTCTGCGCGGTCTGAAAGATCGCTACGAGACGCACCACAACGTCAAAATCGCTGACAACTCCCTGGTGGCAGCGGCGGTGCTTTCGAATCGTTACATTAGCGATCGCTTCCTCCCCGACAAGGCCATTGACCTGGTGGACGAAGCCGCCGCCAAGCTGAAGATGGAAGTCACTTCCAAGCCAGAGGAACTGGACGAAGTGGATCGTAAGATTCTGCAACTGGAAATGGAGCGGTTGTCGCTTCAGAAAGAAACGGATGCTGCGTCGCGCGATCGCCTCGAAAAACTCGACCGAGAACTGGCCGACCTGAAGGAAACTCAATCCGCCTTTAACGCCCAGTGGCAGGCAGAAAAGGATGTCCTGGATGTCCGTAAAAACCTGAAGGAAGAAATCGACCACGTCAACATCGAGATCGAGCAGGCCGAACGTGACTATGACCTGAACCGTGCCGCCGAGTTAAAGTACGGCAAACTGGCCCAGCTCCAGAAACAACTGGATGAAGCCGAAACCCGTCTGAACCAGACCCAGACCAGCGGTAAATCCCTGCTGCGGGAAGAAGTCACCGAGTCCGACATCGCGGAAATCATCTCCAAGTGGACGGGCATCCCCATCAGCAAGCTGGTGGAATCGGAAATGCAAAAACTCCTGCACCTGGAGGACGAGCTGCACCATCGAGTGATTGGTCAGGACGAAGCGGTGACGGCAGTTTCGGATGCAATCCAGCGTTCCCGTGCAGGTCTCTCTGACCCCAACCGTCCGATCGCCAGCTTCATCTTCCTTGGCCCCACGGGGGTTGGTAAGACCGAGCTTGCGAAAGCTCTGGCCTCCTACCTGTTCGACACAGAGGATGCGATGGTACGGATCGATATGTCGGAATACATGGAGAAACACGCCGTATCCCGCTTGATTGGTGCACCTCCGGGATATGTGGGTTACGAGGAAGGGGGCCAACTGACGGAGGCGATTCGTCGCCGGCCCTATGCCGTGGTGCTGTTCGATGAAATCGAGAAAGCTCACCCCGACGTGTTTAACGTCTTCTTGCAAATTTTGGATGACGGACGTATCACCGACTCTCAGGGGCGCACGGTGGACTTTAAGAACACCATCATCATCATGACCAGCAACATCGGGTCGCAGTTCATCCTCGACCTGGCTGGCGATGACGATCGCTACGACGAAATGCGCAGCCGTGTGATTGACGCGATGCGGGCCAACTTCCGACCAGAATTCCTCAACCGGGTGGACGAATTCATCATCTTCCATAGCCTGAAGAAGTCCGAGCTACGCAACATCGTTAAGCTGCAAGTGAAGCGGCTAGAGGAGCGGCTGACCGATCGCAAGATGGCCCTCCGCATCTCCGATAGCGCTCTCGACTTCCTTGCCGATGTGGGTTACGACCCCGTATATGGGGCACGTCCACTAAAGCGGGCGATTCAGCGGGAGTTGGAAACGGCGATCGCCAAGGCTATCCTGCGGGGCGAGTTCACCGATGGCGACACCATCTATGTCGATGTGGAGAACGAGCGGTTAGCGTTCAAACGCCTTCCTTCTGAGGTGTTGACCACTCAATAACATTCCTTTAAAAGGTGGGCTACGGCCCACCTTTTTTATTGGGTAATTGAGATAGCGATCGCCAGTTCATTCATTGCGATAAGGAGGTTCGCTGAGATCTTCTCAAGAAGATTGCCTAAATCTTTTGAGGCTGATAGTGATTTTGCTTTCTCGAACGGGAACTATAGAACTAGATTCCTTCCCCCACGCATTTACTATGAGTACAAAACCAGGTCGCTTTAGTGTCATCTTTCGCGATTATTGGTCCGCGATTCTGTTTAGTGTCTCCCTGGCTAGCATTGTTTTTATTCCGTTTTGCTTGATAACAGTTCCTTTGGGGCTCTTTTTGACATTTCGCCGTGTTGGAATGATACGTAAAGTGATTGCGGATGGTACGCCTGTCGATGCTGTTCTCACCTTCAAACGATGGAAGAAAGGTGAGTGGATTGTGCGGTATCAATATGTCTTCGACGGCAGTCTGTACGAATCGGTGAATGTTGTGATCGGCTGGAATTTGTATGGTATGAAAGTGGGCGATCGCCTCACGGCCTTTGTAAATCCCACGAAGCCTACGCAGGCCTACTTGGCAAAACTCTACTTAAAACCAACTGCCCTGACTGTCGAAACTTAAACTGTTGCTATTTATAGCTCTTGTCGCGTTAGTTAATTTCAATTCGGGATAAGCCCAAGTGCCCGTTTTGGCGTGCGCAGAGCACATGTCAAAATAGGCTTTTTTGAAGCGACACTAACAATATGAGATGTATGTTGAAAAGGTGGGCAAATGCTCACCTTTTTTGTTGAAACTTCTGTAGAAAGATGCTGCTCAGCTTAGCCCTACGCTCTACGTTTGCGACTACTCTACAGGGCGATCGCTCCCGGCCTACCACAACCCTGGAATTGGCCCAACCGTATCCATCGGCACGGGTTCAGGGGTGCTTATCGGCATTGGATCAACGAGTTCGTTGGTCTGAGTAAAGCGCATGGGCTGCTCTTGGTCTTCACTGTAGACATAGAGGTAAGGGCCATCCAACTCAATTCGCTGGGCTGTTTGTAGTGATTGGAGGAAACGACTTTCCTGATCCATGACCGCTGGAGGGCAGGCCATCTCGGTAGCACCCACGGCACCTATCGCGACAGTTTGACGGGTTGCCGTTGCGTTCTCGCTATTGAACAGAATGTTAGAGAAGTAGCGGTTGCAACCACCAGAACCGTTGATGCGATCGCCATCCCCCTCAAACCGAAGGGTTGTCTGAACTCGATCGATTACCCCTGTCCCGTTCAAGTCTTCCAGCAACCATTCTGTATTTAGTAACTCATCTGCTAAAGCAGGATCAGCGGCAACTAACACAGGTTCCATCTCAGTCGCTACAGGGTTTGAAACAGGGGAATTCTGCTGACACCAGGCTTGCTTTTCGGGGCTCCAAACTTCACGGGTGAAGCAGTTATAGAAAGGTGAAAGGGAGATCGTGAATCCCTTAGGGACGGCACTAATGGCAGGCCCCAAGGTGCCCAATCCCATACCAATTCCGAGTAGTCCTACCATCCATTTGTTTGTCATCGCTTTCTCCAGCTCATGCCTCAATACGGTTAATCGTTTGTTCTACAGCTTATTTCTGATGGCTAAGCTCAATCATATAGAGGGCTTATGAGCTACCTTGTCCGGTTTCATAAATTGATCAGGACTGCGTCAGTCCTATATAGCGCTGTGTACGTCGATTAAGTACGGTGGTGTGGAGTACGAAGTGCCCCACACCACCGTTGCTGTACTTAACCTGAGTTCGGGTTAAGGGCGTTTTCAAGTGCCGCGCAACGCGCGGCACTTGAAAACGCTCATTTTGGCGTGCGCGAAGCGCACGCCAAAATGAGCACTTCAGCTTATCCCGAACTGAGGTTACTTAGTGCACTAGCACATTGCTATAGATCTAACGACTGGGTCGCTCCCGTGGAGTGGAACAGACAACGTATGCTTCACCACACATAAACACAACGTTGAGGGTGACAGACCACTAGAGGGAACGATTAGACTGGAAACATCACCCTTTCGGAAACGCTCTACCCCTTAGTAATGTCCAGGCCGACTGTCCGTGACCAGATCATGACGCTCTTAAAACTGCGAGGAGCGCAGACCGCTGCGGATTTAGCCGAAGAGTTGGGAGTCTCGCCGATGGCGATTCGGCAACACCTGCAATCGCTGAAGGCGGAGGCCTGGGTGAGCTACCGGGAAGACCGCAGGCCCATGGGTCGCCCAGTCAAACTTTGGCACCTGACGGATCATTCGCGGAGCCGGTTTCCCGATAGCCATAGTGACCTGGTGCTAGATTTACTGCGCAGCACCGAACGAGTGTTTGGTGAGGAAGGGGTGAGCCGAATTATTGCTGAGCGCCAAGAACGCCAGGTGCAGAACTACCGGCAACAGTTGGCAGAATCTGGCGTAGGGAAAGACTGGAAAGCCACAGCAGAGGCGATCGCCCGCTTCCGCCACCAAGAAGGCTACATGGCTGAAGTCTTACCCGAAACCGAAGATAGCCTGCTGCTTATAGAAAACCACTGCCCTATCTGCGTCGCTGCTCAAAGCTGCCAGAGCCTATGCCACGCTGAACTGGAGGTATTCCAGACCTTGTTGGGGCCAGAGGTTACCGTCGAACGAGTCGAGCATATTTTGCAGGGCGATCGCCGTTGTGCCTACCGGGTGGAGAAGCGCCCCAGTTGCCCCTCTACGGTTACTCCCCAGGATGAAGCATCGGTCTGAGCGTCCCCAGTGAGGGCTTGTAGGGCGATCGCCTGAGCTACGTCCGTTTGCCCAAAGGTAAACACGTAGGGCACCGATTCTGGTAATCGAGCGCGAAATGCGTGCAGGATGTAGGGACTGCCGTAAATCATCAAGCCTTCGAGTCGCTCCGCCTGGAGTAACGCCTCCAGCCACGTCTGTGCCGTCTCGCTGAGCCCTGCGCTGCCGCGAAATGGATTACCACGGATGAAGAGTTGGAGAAGGGTGGGTGGATGGTCGCTACCGGGCGAGTTGGCATTGTAGCGATCGCAAATCTGCAAGCTACAACCCCACTGCCGGGGCAGCGCGATCGCCGGGCTCTGGTGCGTCAGCCCGTCACCTCGCAGGGCATCGTCCATCACGATTAAGTTACGGCTGCCCGGAGCCATCTGGAAGCTTGATTGAGGTTGGTGAACCTGCATCGAGGCGTGCAAAATGTTTTGGGCAGTGGCGATCGCCTCGGGTTGATACAGTTGCTCCGTCAGGGCCTGTGCTTCCAGCCCCGGAGGAGCCAGGTTCTCCCATGCATGCCCTGCATCTCCACTGACTCGCGTCTGAGCGATCTTGTGCTTGGCCTGCCAGATGCGCTCAACCGATTCGCGAATACGCTCTGGCGTAATGCGGCCACATTCCACCGCCTCGATAACGGCGTTAATGGCCCCTTCAGGGTCAACAGGCATCAGCAAAATATCGACTCCCGCTTCCACCGCGAGAACCGGGGCTTCGTTGGCACCATAGCGGTTGGTAATGGCCCCCATTACCAGGGCGTCGGTTACAATCAGCCCCTCGAACCCCATGCCCTGACGCAATTCTCCCGTCAGGATGCGGGGGGATAGGGTGGCGGGGTAATGCTCGTCCAGTGTGGGCAGCAGCAAGTGTGCGCTCATCACTGAGTCTACGTGTGCTGCGATCGCATCTCGAAAAGGAGGCCATTCCAGGCGGTTGAGGCGATCGCGCCCATGAGGAATCAGCGGCAACTCTAAATGGGAGTCGGTCGCCGTATCACCATGACCGGGGAAATGCTTGGCGCAGGTTAATACGGGGTAGGGCTGCGCACCCTGGATGAAGGCTTTGGCGAGGGCTCCAACAACCTCTGGATTCTCACCCAAGGCCCGTACATTGATGACAGGATTTTTGGGATTGTTGTTGACATCTACGACAGGAGCTAGCACCCAGTTTAAGCCCACAGCGAGGGATTCGCGGGCGATCGCCGCTCCCATGTCTGCTGCGTACTGTTGGGCTAGTGGAAGGTTGGTGTGGGCGATCGCACCCAAAGCCATGGGTGGCGGGAACCAGGTCGCACCTGAGAACCGTTGGCCGACGCCTTCTTCCACATCAGCCGCCATAAGCAGAGGAACGGCTGCCCAATCCTGTAATTGCTGAGTTCGTAAAGCCAGTTCTGCTACACTGCCACCCAGAAAAATGACACCGCCCACTCCCAAATCCTTAATCCAATGCTGAAGGGTCGCCAGAGGGGGTTCCCAGGCTGGATATTGAATTTGATGATCAAACAGATGTCCAGAGGCTCGCACGACGACCATCTGGGCTACCTGTTCGGCCAGGGTTAAGGAATCAACGGGAGGCAGCAGTACCATACGGGCACCTGGGTCGAGTAGGATCCACAGCCCATCATGCCATCAAACGATCAAATCAGGGCTGACAACTTTCATCGGAGTAGTGTACTTCGCCCACTACTCCGATGAAAGTTGTCAGCCTAAAGCACTGCCTCAATCTATTCAGACTCGCAATCGTCATTACGAATGGAATCATCAGGCATAGTGGTTTGGCAGAAAGATGCTGTCTCCAGGTTCACCAGACTCAAGTCAGCTCCACTGAGATTGGCTCCGGCAAGGTTCGCGCCAGCCAGATAAACCGATCGCATATTAGCCCCTTGCAGGTTGGCATCCTCTAAATCTGCATTGCGGAAGCTGGCTCCCTGCAAGTCAGCATTCTCCAGGTTGATATTTTCCATGCGAGCCTGGCGAAAACTCGCGTTTCGCAGATTAGAGCCACTCAAGTTGGCCTCTTGCAGCCGAGCTGCAGTCAGGTCAGCGTAGGGCAGATTGGCTTCAGGTAACTGTACGTGTCGGAGGTGGCAACGAGGACATTGCCCGGTTTCAATCAGTTGGCGGCGAGGGGTATTGAAGATATCGAAGCCGTCATCGTCTCCGCCCCAAACGCCGATACCAATGCCGATTTGGGCGATCGCAGGCGAGGCGAGGCCAAACCCTGCCAGGACGATCAACAAGGGTGCAACGTATTTCATGGTGTCATTCCTTCAGGCGATCGCTGGCTACAGACAGCTATGCAGATACACCCCTCACATGAGACTCGCCATTCAGCTGTTGATTAATGGATAGTCGAGCTCCAGGCAACACCGATCTGCGTTGTCAGACCAAAACTACTCCTCGTCCTCGTCATCCTCAATGCCTTCAGAATGTGGAATGGGTTCAGCAGGACGATTGGCATTGAGCTGGTTGATGAGTGACAAAACACGGGTGCCGCGCTCAATAGAACGATCTTCTAAAAACACCACCTCAGGGGTGCGGCGCAGGCGCAGACGCCCCAGGTTGCTACGAACATAGCCCGTGGCCGACTTCAGCCCGGCCATTGTTTCGGCACGAGCTTCATCGGTGCCGTAGATGCTGACAAAAATTTTGGCGTGTTGCAGGTCACCCGACACGTCCACGTCAGTCACGCTGACCATTCCGACCTGCACGCGATCGTCTTTGATGCCACTCAAAAGCATCTGACTGACTTCACGCTTAATTAATTCCGAGACACGGGCAACCCGCCGATCTGTAGCCATAATTTATCTCCGGGGTAACCAGATACCCGTTGGTGTTGCAGGTTAAGGCTGCTGAAACGGTGATGATTAGCAGCCTTAACAAATTCGTCCTAATTAGACGCCACTAAATCCCAGCATAGCGCGCAGGGTGAAGGCAATGAAGGCAAAACCCGCCAGGAGCAAGATGCTGGTGGCGATCGCCGTAGACGGTTTCTTGAACAGCGGGATCAGAGGCTGGGCAAAGGTATAGAGAACCCCCAGGCTAAAACTGATTAAATACTGGGGATAGCGCGAAACGTTCTGAAAAAAGTCTTCCATAAAGCAAAGTCTGACGTATTCTTAATGACTACGGGCGTTAGTACAGGCCTTAGTACAAGCTATTTATTGTTCACCGTTCCCTTAGGTATTGTACGAGATTACGCTTTGCATAGCCTTGCCCTTGCCCCGGTTCTAGCTGACATTACACCGCGTCCCTTCCTTAAGTGGGCCGGTGGAAAGGGGCAATTGATTTCCCAATATCAGCCGTATCTACCCGATCCCAGTCTGTATGACACCTATTACGAGCCGTTTTTGGGCGGTGGTGCCATCTACTTTCACCTCCAGCCCCCCCGCGCGTACTTGATGGACATCAACCCCGAGTTGGTGAATGTGTACCAATGCATCCGGACTCAGGTAGAGCGGGTGATTACCTTGCTGCGGAAGCATGAGACGAAGCATGACAAAGAACATTATTATGCTGTGCGATCGCAAGCCGAAGGTAGCCCCGCTGAACGAGCTGCGCGATTTATCTACCTGAATCGCACCTGCTTTAATGGCCTCTACCGGGAAAACCGTCGGGGACAATTCAATGTGCCGATGGGTAGCTATAAGAATCCCAGAATTTGCCATCCCGAACTGTTGCGAGTGGCATCGATGCAGTTGAGATCTGCTTACCTTGCCGAGCAACCCTTTGATGCCGTGCTAGACAAGGCAATGGGGCCACGAGATTTTGTGTACTTTGACCCGCCGTACTACCCAATCAGTGCAACGAGCAAGTTCACGGGCTACAACCGCTATAGTTTCTCAGAAGCAGACCATATCCGTCTGAGGGATGTTTTTGTGCAACTGGCTGAGCGGGGGGTGCTGGTCATGCTTTCCAACTCTGATTGTCCGTTTGTACGCGATCTATACGATGGTTTCAAGATTTACACAATCTCTGCCATTCGAGCGATTAATTCGAATACTCAACGACGTGGAAAGATTACCGAAGTGCTTGTGACGTCGTATTGATCAACAGGGGATTTTTTTAGGTCGCTACCTTAAAAGATCTTGAAATCTAGCATTCAAATGGATGGTGGCTAACGCTTCAAAATTTTCTATTAATAGCGTTCCTTAAGCAAATCATTGGAAGCCCAAAAGCCTAGGGGCTGGTGTTTCTAGAAACACCAGCCCCTAGGCTTTTGATCCCGCTTCACCTCCAAAAGGGGATGCACCCAATGAAGCCCTAAAAAACGCGAGGGAAACACAGTGTGAACCCTCGCGCCTATGTGAGCCAATGACTCAATGAGAATGATTAAAGCTTTGCGATCGCCTGAGGTGGCGGCATCACAACCTTCTTCGCCAGACCTACAATTTGCAGACCGCGAATTACCAACCAGGTTGGGTCAAATTCCCACCAACGGAGACCAGCAGGTGCCATGTTGGGGTAGGTATGATGGTTGTTGTGCCAGCCTTCGCCATAGGCCAGGATGGCGGCCCACCAAAGGTTGCGGGAGTTATCTTCAGACTCGAAGTTGCGGTAACCCCACATGTGGGTAGCAGAATTGATGAACCAGGTGGAGTGCCACAGCATCAGGGTTCTGACGAAAATGCCCCAGAGTACAAAGGACCAACCGCCAATGAAGTAAAGCACAACAGCCAGGGGCAATTGCAGGGCGATGCAGTAGCGATCTAACCACTGGTAGTAGGGATCGCGGGCCAAATCAGGTGCATAGCGGACATATAGGTCGCGCTCAAAGTAATCAGCGCGGGGATAAACCATCCACAGAATGTGGCTCCACCAGAAACCACGGGTGGAAGAGTAGGGGTCTTTATCAACGTGCTCGGTGAATGCATGGTGTTGACGATGGCTGGCAACCCAGAAGATGGGGCCGCCTTGAAGCGCCATAGCACCAACAGTTGCGAGAACATACTCCAGCCATTTGGGAACCTGGAAACTACGGTGGGTCAGCATCCGATGGTAGGCTAGGCAGATGCCAATGCTACCGGTCAGCCAGTGACCAAAGATAGCGACACCCAACGCAGACCAGGAAAAGAAAAAGAGAGCCAGTAGGGCCAGGGCATGATAGGCACCAAAAAAGCCAACATGCCACCAGCTAATGGCGAGCTTTTCCTCACCTTTCTGCTTAGGCTCAACAGAACTCAAAGACATAGAAAAAACTTTCCTCTAAAAAACTTGCATGACCGGATGCCTCTGCTGAGCAAACAGACATTGGCCCCGCGTCGAGCAGAACGGCTTGTCTGAAAACTACAATCATCAAAGGAGTTTAAAACTCTTCAAAACGCCTTGAGCGGGACGCCTAAGGAACGTTTTTCTTCTGCCTTCCCCAAAAAAGCTCGCTACAGTAGAGGTGATGCAAGTGTTACTTACACCTTGAGCATAACAGTCCTTTGATTTTTGTTGCAAGTCTCACTTGCATTTCTGGTATGCCTCCTCACCGAAGAACTCCCACGCGTCAGCGGCTAATCCAGGCGGCAACTCAACTTTTCATTGCCCAGGGGATTGCAGAGACAACGACGCGACAAATTGCAGACGCGGCAGAGGTCAACGAGGTCACGCTGTTCCGCCATTTCGGCAGTAAGCATGGCTTGTTGCTCGCCATGATGGAAGACCCGCAGGTGCTAGCACAACTTGGCATGGCCCTGGGGCAACAAACACGACAAATCAGTAATATTCCCCAGGCTATTAAAAGCTATGCCAACGTGCATTTGCAAGCCCTGGCGCAACTTCAGGAGTTTGTGCGATCGCTCATTGGCGAATCGGGTCATTACTCCATCGAGAACCGCCGGGCTCTGGGGCAAGGGGTAGCTCAGGCGAATCGTTACACGGCTCAGTATCTGACCAATGTTCTGACCCGCGAAGGGCTGGCGATCCGGATGCCTCCGGAAAAATTAGCCAGCCTGCTGAATAGCCTGTTGCTGGGCTATGCGGTGCTGGAATTTAGCAGCGAGTTTCACGAAGTCTGGCAAGATCGCGAGAATTTTGTGGATGGTTTGGTGCAGCTGTTTCTGTATGGAGCGCTGGTTCCAGCGGATCCACTCTATGAGCTGTCTCTAACCCTTGAGTCAGGACCGACGACTTTGTCGGCATCGTCTCGCTATATCGATCTGCCCACCAGTCTGGTGCATCAAGTCTTGGCTCGGGCAATGGAACAGGGGGGGCAGGATTATGCTCTGGCCTATGTGCTCCTGGGTGCCGGATTGAGTGCGGCAGAGGTGGCGGGGTTAGAGCGATCGCACGTCTACAGTGATGAACGCCACTACTGGCTCCAAATCTCTCGAGAACCCGGACGCCAGGTTCCTCTGAACCAGTGGATCTGTGGGCAACGCTATGGCTCTCACCCTGACAATCCACTATCTCAATGGCTAAGAAGCCGTACTGATGGCTCTCCCGCCCTCTTCCTGGATGAAGATGGCCATGCAGCAACGGCAGAGACGATTACCAGCCAGTGGCATCAATGGGTTACTGGCTTAATGACGCCCCTCGGATATCTTCCTCAGATCGAGCAGTGTTGGGCAACCTGGTGCGTTGACATGCTCATGCGTGGCCTCAGCCTGGAAGATCTGCGGGTGCTTACAGGAAAAGAACTCTCAGTTCTGGAACCTTTTGTGCAACGTGTTCAACAACGGCGTGCCGTGCACACGGCCGCTCATCTGGATCAGCAATATCCAGTCTGATCTATCGAGTGCAGTGACTGTGTGGGGTGCGAAGCCGTCACGCAGTCACTGTGCTGCTGTATATGGATGGGACTCGCCTCTACCACGCTGAAGGTTTAAGCAAACTAGCCATACTTAACCTCAGTTCGGGATAAGCCGAAATACTCATTTTGGCGTGCGCAAAGCGCACGCCAAAATGAGCGTTTTCGAGTGCCGCGCAACGCGCGGCACTCGAAAACGCCCTTAACCCAAACTCAGGTTACTTAGAGCCTTTATGTTGTGTGTGGTATGTGAGGCAAATCACACACAACATAAGTGATTCCAAACACGTAGCGCTATCAGCAATTCTCATGGTGAGCTTCAAAGCCGAGAGGTCGTGCCCCACGGGCACGACCTCTCGGCTTTGAAGTCCGAAAGTCGCTGCTTCAGGCGAACGGCTTTCGGGCTTGATGCCAGAATCGCTATAGCGCTACAAATTTGCGGATTCAGGGGAACTGATGAGTTCGAACTTCCTGGCTGTAAGCCTCCACGGCTTGGGCGATCGCCTCCCGTAAGTTCCCATAGGACTTCGCAAAGGGCGGCTGCCAGTCCGACAGACCGAGGAGATCGGCAGTGACCATCACCTGCCCGTCACAGTGAGGGCCAGCCCCAATCCCAATGGTAGGGATAGTGAGCTTCTGGGTGATTTCGGCGGCAAGTTCATTGGGAATGTGTTCTAACACGATGGAGAAGGCACCTGCCTGTTCGAGGGCGATCGCCTCCTGCATAATCCGCGCAGCATCTTCTGCGGTTTTGCCCTGCTTACGGAATCCGCCAAACTGATGCACTGATTGTGGTGTCAGCCCTACATGGGCCATAACTGGAATACCGACCTGTACTAACCGTTCTACTGTTTCCAGCATGGCAGGATGGCCTCCTTCTACCTTAACCGCCTGAGCTCCGGCTTCTTTAAGCGCGCGCCCAGCAGAATGGATGGCCTGCTGCGGGCTTTCTTGATAGGTCAGAAACGGTAGATCAAAGACAACGAGGGCTTGTTTGACACCCCGGCGTACGGCCCGAGCATGGTGCAACATTTCATCCAGGGTCACGGGTAGCGTCGTTTCATAACCCAGCGCGACCATCGCCAGGGAATCGCCTACGAGCAACAGATCGACGCCTGCCTGATCAAGGGTTTGCGCGATCAAATAATCCCATGCGGTAAGGGCAATGATGGGCCGCCCCTCTTTTTTGAAGCGAATGAGTTGATGGGTGGTGATGGGCATGGAGGGAAGGTGCAGGTGTAGAGGGAGGACAGATGACGATAAGGCCTCATCCCTACTCTAGGATAAGTTTCTGTCCTATTTGTGAAGGTGGGATCAGCAGAACTATTGTAGAGGTCGCTGGGTCATGAGGTGGCATAAGCGAAGATGTTAGCTGGATGTCATGCCGTTAGGTATGGCAGAGAGATGAGGGTAGGTGAACTCGACAGGATGCCTGCTCGGTCGTTGTTAGCTGCTCCCAGTCAAGGTCACGGCGAATGACGCTGCCATTGTGACTGGGGATGACCCGGGGCAACATAGCCTGGTCAATCTGCCGCAGGCTTGGCAATTCAAAGGTGGTGTAAGTGGTATCCTGGCTGGCCCAGTTAACATCCACCAATGTCAGGGTTTTACGGGGAGGCAGGTTCCCCACAATCAACTGTCGAGGGCCAGCACCCATCGCTCCAGTGTGAAGCATTTCCAAATTTCCTAGATGGCCGGGAAAGTAGGCATGCTGATGGCCGCTAATGTAGGTGTGAACGCTATACCGTTCCAGTAGGGCGTGCAGACTAGCCGCATCGTCGAGGACTTCACCGGGGCGATCGCGCCCCACCGCCACTCCATATAACGGCAAATGCCCAATCACAATCCGCATATCAGCTTGCTGAGCAGCCGCACTGCCCAGGCTCCGCTCTACCCAAGCAATATCGTCAGCGGGCATACGCGAACCACTAGAGGCATCCCACACCAGAAAAAACACCCGATTGTGTTGAAAGGTGTAATAGAACGGAAATTTGTAGCGATCAACAAAATTTAGGCCAGGGTCATGGGCCGGATCATTCCAGTAGGCGGCCGCCAGGTTGCGCTCCTCCGCAAAGCTGAAGGTGGTGCCACGGGTAGCCCGTGAGGCATCGTGATTACCCAGGGTAAAGCCAAAGGGCAGACGGGCCTGTCGTAAGGGCTGGGTGATGTCGCGATCGAACGCCGCCCACATCGCCTGGATCTGAGCCCGGCTTAAGGAGCGATTCTGGCCGGCTACCATGTCCCCACTACATAACACCAGGTCGGGATTCCACTGGGGGAGGCGGGCGATCGCCTGCTTCACCTCATCACTGTACTGTGTCGCCCCATAAGCCTCGTTCAGATCGCTGATGACGGCGATCCGTAGGGTCGTTTGGGGTGAGGGAGATGGGGGTGTACGGTTCTCGTAGGAGCGGCTTTGAGCGAAGCGATTCTGCTGGCCGAGGGTGCGGGAAGCGGTGATTGCCAGGGCGCTCCCCAGGAGGCCCCCCGCTCCCAGTTGCAAGAACTGCCGACGGTTCAGATTCATGCGATCGCGAAGTGATAGATTGAGGGGTTGAAGTGGCATGCTTCCCTGATCACTCTACCGCAGCGCCGACTTATCGTGTTTTCCGGTGGTGCGGTATTGTAACCGATACAATGACCCAGCCCCCCGAACCGCCCGAATCCGATTTACCAGAGCCTACACCACTCGATACGGATGGTGACTCTTCTGTATCGGAGCCGAGTGGGGATGCAGAGCCACCAGGCGAATCAGTAGATGATATGGACGCATCGGATGGGGATGCACCACCGGACAACGCTGGCGAGGATGAGGATGAAGATGAGTGGGCAGAGATTTGGGAACTTGAGCCTGAACCCGAGCCAGCACCACCGCCCCTACCCGAGCCGCGACAGCGACGTCGCCCAACACCTTCCCCCACCGCTTCTCCAGCCATCGAGCAACCATCCCGACTAGCGGAGAAGTCTGTCCTGACGCGGCTGGTCGTGCGCCTGCTGCGAACCCTCAGTCGTGGCCTGGAATGGACGGCAGTTGTCCTGGAAACAGATCCCCTGCCTGATGAATCGGCCAATCCCATCATCCGTCTGTTTCAGCGGGCCTCGGCCGATGGGCAACCGGTTGCCGAAGGGGCCTGGGAGGGATGGACAAACCGAGTCATTCCGCAAATCCGAGCCATACTGCCTCGCGGTTTGAGCGAAAGCCTATCCGATCGCGCCCTGACCGGAATTTTGGCTGGAGCTCTGATTGCTATTTTTGTGGTGCTGCCTAACTTCGCTCCCCGTGGCCCTCAGCCCGAAACCCAAATTAGCGAAGCTCCACCTACCATCGAGCAGCCCGCTGAAGAGAATCCAGTGCCCCAACCCTCTCCGCAGGAGTCGCCTACCTCAGAAGCCCCAGAGCCAGAACCCGAAGTTGAACCGGAGACTGACGTTGACACCGAGCCCGCAGTTGAACCCGAGCCTGAGCTAGAACCGGAACCCGAAGTTGAACCCGAGCCCGAAGTCGAACCGGAACCAGAGGTTACCCCAACGCCTTCTCCAGTTCCGTCGGCGACTCCCATCCCCCAACCCTCGCCTCCAGCAGTGCTAACCCCTGAACAAAGCCTGGTGGCATCCATCGAAAAGCGGGTGGCTGAGGTGGGCGATCGCTACACCAACGGCCTGGTGCTTGGCGTTCGTGCCAATTTCCGCCAAACCACGCTAACAATTCGCCTCAGCGATGCATGGTACGACCTGCCTTATGCCCAGCAAGACAAGCTGGCAGCAGATTTGCTAAAACAAGCGAATCGCCTGGACTTCAGTAAGGTGGAATTGGGCGATCGCATTGGTTATCGCCTGGCCCGCAACCCTGTGGTGGGTGATGCCATGGTGATTCTGCGCCGCGAGAAAGCAAATTTTGTTCCTTAGAACCCCTTGAGTGTGTTGAGGGCGATCGTTCGGCTACAGGGCATCAACCTTACAACGCTATGCGGGATCCTTGATCAACTTACAGCGCTTTTTAAGCGCCTAAAATCTGGTTGTTTTTGTGAGAGCCGCATGGAGCGCGGCTCTCACAAAAACAACTGTGGCTGATTCAAGCGCAAAGCGCTGTAAATACCGCTGGCCTATAGCTGAGAAAGTTTAGCAGGCCCGCTGGTAGCGCATACCCGGTATTTGAGTCACCAACCCCATAATCTCTAGTTGGACAAGGGCACTGAGTACATTGGAGGTGGCCATACCTGTCGTCTCCACCAGCCAGTCGAGGGAGGATGCTTCTCGCGGTACTGCCTGAAAGACGTGTTGCAGGTCAGGTGGTAATTCCGGCGGCAGTAAGCTCAGTTGAGCAGCAGGTTCATCCATTTGAGGAAGCTGGCCTAACAAATCCAGCAAATGATTTTCACTCAAGATAATCTGTGCGCCTCGGTTGATTAGATTGAGGCAACCCGCGCTCTCGGGATAGTCCAGCGAGCCTGGAAGGGCATAGACATCGCGCCCATAATCGTTAGCCACGCGAGCGGTAATCAGGGCTCCTGATTTCTCCCCGGCTTCTAGAACCAGGGTCGCTCGGCAGAGACCCGCAATAATGCGATTGCGGCTCGGAAAGTGGGTGCGATTCGGCGGGGTATCCGCCGGATATTCACTCAGCACCAATCCAGACGCGAGGATACGGCGAGCGAGATCACGATTACTCGACGGATAGATCCTGTTGACGCCCGTGCCCATAACACCGATGGTGCGGCCTCCAAATTCCAGGCAAGTTTGGTGGGCGATGGTATCGATACCCTGGGCTAGTCCTGAAACAATCGTGAACCCCGCTTTCACGAGAACTTCAGTGAGCCGCTCTGTCCAGCGTTTGCCATAGCTGGTGGGCGATCGCGTCCCCACCAACGCAATGGCCGAGCGCAGCCCCTGGTTTTCCTGCCGGTCCACTTCGCCCCGGTAATACAAAATCGGAGGTGGATCGGGGATTTCTAGTAGCAGCCGTGGATAGTCGGCATCAGCAGGAGTCCAGAAGTGTGGATTTTTCTGGGTATGTTGCTCAAAAAGGGCGATCGGATCAATCTGGGATCGGGCAGTTTGAAACGCTGCGGAAGTCAGTTCTCCTAATCCATCCACTTCACAGAGGCCACTAAAACTGGCCTCCCAGGCTAGTTTTAGACTACCGAAATGTTGATAGAGCCGAATTATGCGGTTGGGCCCAGCCCCCGCCACCTGTGACCATGCCAACCAATATGCTTGTTCCTCTACCACGTCCTGAACCCCGATGACACCCGTGCTGATTGGTCATAATGCCTGCTATCCCTCAATTAGGGAATTGCAATACATCACGTCTGAGGTG
Source organism: Leptolyngbya sp. PL-A3 (assembly GCF_039962325.1). NCBI lineage: Bacteria > Bacillati > Cyanobacteriota > Cyanophyceae > Leptolyngbyales > Leptolyngbyaceae > Leptolyngbya > Leptolyngbya sp. PL-A3. The sequence continues at coordinate 32,194 of NZ_JAMPLB010000015.1, read as the reverse complement.
TGAGTACCTGAGGCTATGGGCCTTCACAAGTAGGCGAAGAACCCGTTGTTGAATAGAGCTAGGGGCTGTTTTAAAGGTTGTTTTTTCGTGTGCTTGGCACACGAAAAAACAAACTCTCCGGGGAGCTTTAAAGCGTGCCCTAGTCCTTGGCGGTTTAGGTTTGCCTATGTTGGGTTGTGTGTGGGGTAAGTACCTCACACACAACCCAACATAAGTTGATTTCCGCCGTGCAGTACTAGAAGCCGAATGGTCAATCTCGGTTTTCCATTCGGCTTCATAGCTCCATTCAGCAACACCAAAACTCCACAGTGTTAACACCCACAGAGCTGATGCATTTTTGGTTTATATGAACAAAACTAAATTTGCTTTGAAGCTACTAAATAGTATTCCCGGTCTACTTTATAGGCTAACTCTGCTATTTGCTTTGCCTGCTTCAATGGGGGTCTAAAGCGAAGCGGCACACGCCTACTGAACCCACTTGCCCACTGCTATAGAATCAAAAGATTGTTTCAAACGTCTTCGATCCCTGTTAGCCTAGCCACAGGTTTTCCTTCTTCAAAACTATTTTGTTAAAACCATGATTAGTGCCCCCGTTCAGATCGGTAACGTTCAGATTCGTCCTGTGCTTTCTCCCGGTGACCAGGAATTATTTCTGGACGTGCCCAAATTGGTATATGCCAATGATCCTAATTGGGTGCCGCCACTGCGGAGTAGCGTTGCCAAATCCTTCAAGCCAGAAAATCCCTTTTTCCAATATGGACGGTTGCAGCAGTTCATCGCTACCCGAATGGGGCAGAGCGGCACCGAAGCGGTTGGGCGCGTTGTGGCGGCTGTCAACGATCGCCTGGTTGAGCGAGAAGGTCAACCCGTTGGCTTGTTTGGTTTTTTCGAGTGTATCAACGAGTTTGAAGTGGCGCAGGGGCTCTTTAACGCTGCGGCCGACTGGCTGCGGCAACAGGGAATGACGATGGTGCGTGGCCCCATTGACCTGGCGACCCACAACAACTGCCTTTTTCTGGCGGATGGGTTTGACTCGCCGCCGATGATCATGATGCCCTACAACCCCGCCTATTACTTAGAGTTTATGGAGCGGGATGGCTGGCATAAGGCTAAGGATGCCTATGCTTATACGATGGAATTGGATGAGAAACTGGGTGAACAGTTCAAGAAGGGCTATGACATTGCCCTAAAGTCAGGCATCACCTTCCGGCCTATTCACACCAAAGGCGAGGGTTTTGAGCAGGATTGTATTGGGTTATACAACCTTTTCACAGAGGCATTTTCGGCCAATTGGAGTTCGACTCCCCGTACCCAGGAAGAATTTATTGAAGAGGCGAAGTCTCTGCAACAACTGGTGGATCCTGATGTGTTTCCCATTGCCGAACACAATGGCAAGATGGTGGGCTTCTGGATGGGATTGCCCGATTACAACATCGCGCTCAAGCACATCAATGGCAAGCTGGATCTGATTGGAACGCTCAAGTTTCTCTGGTACCGCCGTCAGATTGATCAGGGGCGTGTGATCGCGATCTGCTCTCTACCCGAGTACCGCCGCAAAATGGTGCCCCTGGGGTTGATTCACCTGGGGATGCAGGGGGGCAAGAAGAAGGGTAAGCCGTACAAACGGGCGGAGCTGTCCTGGGTATTTGAGGACAATATGCCCTCTCGTAAGCTGATTGAAGCCTCTGGGGGCAAGATTTACAAGACCTATCGGATTTACGAAAAGTCTCTTTGATCCCCGTTGTTAGCCTGGTATCCAACCTTGGCTTACTGCTCTAGAGCTGTGGATGGAATGCGGAGAGCTCCCAGCTCTCCGCATTCCATCCACAGCTTTGAAACATCACCTAACCTTGTTTGCGGCGAGTAAACCAGAGCCAGCCACCAACGCCTGCCACACTGATGAGAGCGATCGCCCCCCCCGCGCTCACACCACCCGATGATCCCCTGGGTGCCTCTGCCCCTGGCGGTGGCGGGAGAGGGCTGCCAGTTACCGTAGAAGGTGCAGGGGTAGGGTTTCCCGCAGCAACGGTAACATCGTATTGCAGCTGAAAGGGTGCGAAAGCATTCTCTTGAATAGGCGTGCAGTTCAGTTGCAACTGGTACTGACCCACGGCAGGGAACACAATGTCAGAACCGGGGATGCCCGAATACTGCTCGGCAGCGATCGCCTTTACAGGTGGCTCCAGGATGGGGATCGCCTCTGGTTGACGGGGTAGGGTGTACACCTGCATTTGGCAATTTGCCTCATTGAGGGGCAGTAATGTACCTCCCTTGCGGGTTAGCGCAACCCAGGCGGTAGCAGGTTCTCCAGCTTTGGGATTATGGTCAGGGTCTATGTGCCAGGTTCCTGCAATGTCGCCATCGACCAGGGTTTTATGGGCTTGGGCCGGAGCTGAAGCCAGTAAACCGAGAACCATCAGGCAGGCAAACCCGTATAGAGAGCGGTGGGAAATAGACTGAATCATTTCAACCATTAAACCAAGAAGGGGTGTTGATTCCTCAATTCCTCGATATTAGACCTCCTGCATAAATCGGCTTCTGAGAGCGTGAATCGTTGCGCAGCTGCGCAACGATTCACGCAGGAGGTCTATTGAAATAGAAATGATTGAAGTAGAAATTGAAGGAGGAGAGCTTTGTCCTACTCCCATTCAATCCAACATCTTAAGAGCCCTTTGAACCATTTGTTTTTTGTCCGGAACGGGTAGGAGAAATAAATGGTTTCAGCAGCCTCAGCGAGATCGGCTGGGAGGGATATAATAGCGCTCCAGGAACAGCAGGAACCAGAAGGCCTTTTGGCGAAGGGCCAACACGGACAGGGTCAGGCTGACCAGCAGCCCAGCGCATAGAAAATTTCCATAACTCCATTGCAAGGCTCCCAGGTAATTTGAACCCAAGCAGAGGGTGTGTAGAGTAGCCAGGAGGAGAGAGGGAACTGTGAGCAGATGGAGCGATCGCCAGCGCTTCCCCAACGCCTGCACAGCGCGATCGAAACTGGTGACTGCTGCCGGAGCCATCAGCAATAGTGCGATGATCCCCACCCAGATCCCCAACCGATGAGCCGGAAGCATAAAGCTGATGGCATCTAAATTCCAGTTGAGACTATGGTCGAGCATAAACCCGGTATGGGCTAGAGCCAGCAGAAAAGAGCCAACCCCGATCGCCCGGCGATACCGCAGTAGCCCCGGCCATACGCCACTTAAGGGGCGGGCGGCCAGCGCCAACATGAGCAATGCAATGGAACTATGACCGGTGTAATCGATCATGGCATCGCTGCGTAGCAGCGTCAGAATTCCAATCGTAAGCGTGATCCAACCGCCCATCCGAAACAATTGGCTCCGGCGATCGCTCCCCATCCGCTCCATCAACACACCAACGCCCAGCATGGTTGGCAGGGTACCCAGACCGAACATGGCCATGGTTGCGGCACCTAAGAACGGGCTGCTAGCTTCTGCCGCCTTTAGTTGGGCTGTGTAGAGAAAACCACAGGGAATGAATCCCCACAGACTGCCCAGCAGGGCGGGAGTCCACCAGCGGCTATGAAGGGAGAGCCGTGCCATTGCAGAGCTAAACCGTTGATGGGTTGCTCCCTGGCTGAGGGGATGGATGAAGGGCAGGGGGGGGAGAAAGTCCGGTTGGATATGTCGCACACCTAACCAGATCAGCAACAACCCCGTGAAAATAGCAATGCCTTGACGCAAGACACTACCAACACCCGCAAATTGCCCACCGGCTACCAGGAGCGAGCCGACCCCTCCCAACAGAGCCCCAACCGCGATATAGCTGATAATACGGCCGAGATTGAGTACTACATGAAACCAAAGAGAGGGTGTCTTCTCAGCGGTGTTATCGGCTTGGGAGAGGGAGAAAGCGATCGCCAGTGGCCCGCACATTCCAGCACAGTGGCCAAAGCTGCCCACAAAACCCAATGCCGCTATTAACCATAAATCCACCATTTCCCGAAGCGGCTCCCAGCAACGAAATCCTCTGTTGCACAGATTCCCATTCTCGGCCGGGATGGTCGCTTTGTGTCAAGTAACGAAAGTTATGTTTTAAGCCTCTATAGCCCGTGTTGGGTTAATTAACCCTCAATTGGACATGAGCCAAGTACTCATTTTGGTGTGTGCAGACCGCACCCAAGAAGAATTTTTTTGAGAGACATACTTTGTGCACCCCTCGAAAGAATCCTTATATCATGTCGTGTTAAATGCACACAACAAAAAGCAAGGTGACGCAAAGCGTCACCTTGCTTTTTGTTGTGTGCATTTAACCTTACTTGTTATTAATCTGCCGATAGAAAGAGATGAGATGTAGAAGCAAGGGACATTCGATCTAGGGTCTAAAACAGCAAATTCAGAGCCCCTTTTTTGTCCTGAGGATGTCACGGCAAAAAAGGGGCTCTGAGTTTGAACTCGTATTCAAGACTTCGTTTTTGCAGGAGATTGTGGGTCGGTTAGCTTAAAGCCTAACAACCAACAAATTTCTTGCTCCACAACTTTCAAGTTATCTACATACATTGCACCCTGGAGCTTGAGAATTTGATGGACTGAAATCAGTCGTTCAAGCTTCTTGACTACAGCCATAGCCTCATCCGCGTCGGGGTATAAACTATGGACGACAGCATTAATATCAGCCATGCTGTCTGCTTCTAGAGCTGCTTTCGGTGCAACGATAAAGCGTAAACACGGACGGTTGCGGGTGAGAATTTGCCGGACGTAGTAACTCGTGGTTGGGGAGAGCGACATGGGTGATTCAGTGACAACGATGAACGATTGCATCAGCGATAGTCCATAAAGTCAGCTAGATGGACATCATCGGTACAGCTTATAGAAGCACCGATGGGAGGCAACACCCTGAAGTACGTTAATATCTGAACCTGACGTACCTACTACTGTGTACGGCTTGCTCTGACCAAGAAATAAAAAATTGAAAAACGAGGTATTTAACGAGTCTAGAAGCACTCTTTAACTGCTTAGCGATAAAACAGCCCAGTCATTAACTGACCCAGCAATGCTTCAAGGACACTAATAAAACCGCAGGGAGCCAAAGTTTGCGCGAAAGTGACAATCGCCTCCCGTATTTCAATCTGAATAACGGTTGTATTACGGGTATGGCGATAAATATGATTTTATCCTTTCATGCTTGCAATACGGGATATAAGGAAAAACTTTATACATACTTTAATACTCTACGGAAGCTTTTTAAGTAGTTACTTTATTACCAAAAAAATATTTAATATGCTTCCTCCGATAGATACAGCCTGGTGTATCCCAAAATACAGATATTGAGGTTGATAGGTTTATCTTCATTGAGACAGCGAGTTGTCTTAAGAAATGTTAAGCTTTCTGTAGATAACACGTGATAGTACCGACGGTTGAGCTCAGTATATTTACTTGAATCTGTAGAGAGCACCTAAATAAGTTTCACAAACGTATACATTTTTGAGGCGAATCTCATACAATGACCGTATTGCGCGTATTGCAATCCCCCCAGGAGTTCACCATGCTTCCAATGCTTTTGGATGAGGCATTCGCTCAGGTGTTTGTTTTTTATTGGAACGGAAAGCTTTGCAAAGGTTTGCGGGCTGGGAATAAGCTCTACAAAATGGTTGACAATTTTCAGCGCGCTCATCGAGATCAAGCCTTTCGGTTAGGTTGCGACCTTTGTGACAAAGGCTTAGAAACTTTCATTACGGTGTCACCTCAGGGATATCGAGTTTGGGTTGATCTACAAAGTGGCACCCCGTGCGTTGGAGAGCCATTACAGAACAATACGGTGATCTTCCCAAACGTAGGCACACAAGCTTATGAAGGCGCTTGAGTAGACCATAGTGGCCTAATCAGGATTAGCCTCACTTTTGTGCAGCTATTGAAATAACTAAATATTGCATCACGCCGATTTTGACGGGTAGATGGAACAAGTTCTGTCTGCCCCATCTACCCTGTCAAAATTGGTAATCTATCAAAACTCTTACAGTGAACAATAGGTCAGAGTTGGAGGCAGTGCCTTGTAATATTTGACATTTTGTAAACGCCGTAATATAGGCACACATGTCTCTGTATTACTGTAGATATATAATTATTCAAAGATAAAACTCAATGCTGGGTTTCTTTCCTGAGCTCTCTAGAGAACAGTAGTTTTTGGGATAGCTATATGAGCTTAAAGAAAGATAATGCTCGTATCAGGCTAGGCTAGCATCTAAAACTCTGGCTCAAGAATATTATGAGCACTCTTAGTTGACGTCGGGAAGTAGGACATTAGATTGGCTAGTATTGACCAGGCTTTATTGGCCTCTCTTGATCTTGTATTTGCACAAGATGTAGAAGGGCGATTTGTTTACATTAGCTCGATGACGGCCCGGGCGTTTGGTGCAAGCCGCGATCGCCTGGTCGGGCGAATCCTTGCCGAGTTGAATTTGCCTCCTGCTGTTGTTGAACAGCTTCAGGTTAATCACCATGCTATTTTCACGACTGGTCAGGCCCTGACGGGGGAAGTTCGTTTTCCAGCGTTTTATTCCGATCAGCTCAGGGACTACGAATATACCTTCAGCCCTGTGCTAGGGCAGAATGGTCAGATCGAGGCGGCTGTTTTTATTGGAAAAGATATTACTCAGCGAAAACAGGCCGAAATTGCCCTGCAAGAGTCTGAAAAGAAGTATCGGCTTCTTTTTGAGTCGGCAAATGACGCCATCTTTATCATGGATCGCGCCACCTTCCATATTCTGAATGCGAACTGGAGCGCCGCCCGCCGCCTAGGGTACTCTCGGCGAGAATTGCTGCAATTGACCATTGACGATATTGCCATACCGCTAGAACCGGAGCTTCAGGATGGAATTTTAGAACAATTGGAGGCGGAAGGGAGCATTATTTATGAGCATCGCTATCGGCGTAAAGATGGCGCTGAGATCCCCGTCGAAATTAATGCGCAACTAATCGAGTACGAAGAGCAACTGGCAATTCAATGCTTCGTGCGTGATATTAGTCAGCGAAAACAGGCCGAAGATTCCTTGCGGCAACAGCAGCAACAACTGGCCAGCATTGCCGCCAACTTCCCCGGTGCAATTTATCGAGAAGTGCTCTCCTCGTCTGGGCAGGTAACCTTGCCGTTTGTGAGTGAAGGAATTCAGGATGTCTGTGGATATCCATCCGATCAATTGATGGCCGATCCAACTCTTCTGCCGCAGTCAATTCATCCGGGCGATCGCCCACTTTTCATCGAACAATTGCAAGACTCCCGTCAAACTCTGCAATCGCTTGACCAGGAGTATCGCATTTGCCCTATGGGGAATCAGACCCGTTGGGTGCGTGAAGTGGCCCGGTTCTTCCGCGACGAAGACGGTAACACGATCGCCGATGGGGTGATTATTGATGTCACTGATCGGAAGGAAGCGCAAATTGCGCTCCAGCGACAGTTAGACCAGGAGCGGCTGTTACGCCAGGTGGTCGAACATATTCATCAATCGCTAAATCTGGACAGCACTCTACAACTGATTGTTGAGGATGTGCGCCAGTATCTTCAGACGGACCGCGTTCTGATCTTCCGGTTCAACAGCGATTGGACGGGGGAAATTGTTGTGGAGGCCGTAAGTGATCCCAGCTTATCGGTGGCCGACTGGGGAGTAAGGTTGCCCCACCCGGATCTTGATAGCTTTCTGAGTGGTAATGCACTCTTTGCATCCGACATTCACCATTCAGATCTGCAACAGTCTTACACGGACCTATTGTTTCACCAGGCCCAGGTGCGGGCCATGTTAACCGTGCCCATCATGGTTCAACAGGAGGGGGATACGGATCAGGATCCTGCAGGTAGCCCTGTGGTAAGGCTCTGGGGAATTTTGATGGTGCATCACTGCTCCGATATTCGGGAATGGCAGGATTTTGAGGTCGATTTATTGCAGAAGCTTGCAACCCAGGCAGGCATTGGTATTTATCAGGCAGAACTCTATCGACAACTGCAGGTCGAGCTACAGGAACGGCGGCGGGTTGAAGCAGAAATTCGAGTGCTGAATGCAGAACTGGAACAGCGCGTTTTACAACGGACGGAGCAACTACGGCGGACGAATGTAGAACTAGCCGACGAGGTAGCGGAACGGTTGCGGGTGGAGGTGGCCTTACGGGAAAGTAATCAACGCTATGAAACGCTGGCAGCGCTGGCTCCTGTTGGGATTTTTCGTACCGATGCGAGTGGACGCTGCATTTATTACAACCAGTGTTGCTGTGAAATTTTGGAGCGATCGCATCTCGCCTCTTTCCAGCACATCCAGGAGCATTACCTCTACCCCGAAGATCAGGCGTGGGTGTCCCAAACCTGGATGGATGCCCTCGCACGGGGGGTGCCCTACCGGGTAGAATGCCGTTTCATCAAGCCTAAGGGGGACAGTATTTGGGCCATTATTCAGGGACATCCTGAATTAGGGACAGGTGGTCAGATTCTTGGATTCGTCAGCACCATCACAGATATTACTGAATTAAAGCGCATTGAAGAAGAATCACGCACGAGCCAGGAACGTCTTCAAACCCTGATTGATGCGCTTCCCTTTGGGATTTGGGCCAGGGATGCAGAAGAACGGTTGATTTTGCAGAATCCGGTAGATATGCAGCGGTTCGGTAACATGCTGGGAACGCTGCCCGGTGAACTGGATTGTGAAGCGGAAGTGATTGCGCTTTATCAACAGCTTTGTGACTTGTGTCAGCCCGATCGGGTGCTGGAATATGAAACCGTCGAGGTCTGGAATGGAGAAGACCGCTATCTTTTACGGCTTGTCTGTCCCTTTCCAGATTTTGATGGCCGCTATGGGTTGATGGGAGTCGTGATCGATATTACAGAGCGCAAGCAGGCTGAGTTAGCGTTGCGACAGAGTGAAGCCCTATTCCGCTCTCTATTTGAAACCGCCGCGGTCGGCATTGTCCTGACCGATCGCGACTATCGTATTCTGCAGGTGAACCAAAAACTGTGTGCCCTGTTAGGGTACACCGAAGCGGAGTTGCGATCGCTCAATTTCCGCGATTGCACAGACCCAGACGATCTCCCGATTTTCGAGGCGGCATTTAATCAGCTCGTGCAGGGTATTGTGCCTAACTGCTCAATTGAGCAGCGCTGCATTCGGAAGGATGGGTCCTTACTATGGAGCAAAAGTACAATTTCTGTGGCATCCGATGGGGTGGACAGCCTTGAACGTTACTGCATCATCGTCGATGACTTGAGCGATCGCAAGCAGGCCGAATTGGCTCTACAAGATAGTGAGGCCCGATTCCGTACGATATTTAATAACGCAGGTTTTGGCATTGTAGTTGCCGAACCTCCCAGTTATGACCTCCGGTTTTGTAATGCGGCATTCCAATCGCTGGTTGGCTTCAGCGCCGAGGAACTGGCCGAAATAACCTTTGCTGAGCTGACCTATCCAGACGATCTTTCCCATGAGACGGCCTTGGTGGAAGCATGTCTGGCGGGTGGCCTTGATCGCTACCAGCTAGAGAAGCGCTATGTGCATAAGAATGGTGACGTGGTGTGGGTAAATTTGATGTCCACCATTGTGCGGGATAGTCATCAGCAAATTCGATTTGCGATTGGTTTAGTGGAGGATATTACCACCCGAAAACTCAACGAAGCGGCTCAGCTCCAGTCCGAACTGGCACTGCAACGCTCTGAGGCACGACAGCGAGCGATTCTACAAGCGATTCCCGACATGCTGTTTTGGATACGTCGGGACGGGATGTATCTAGAAGTGATTGGCCGAGATGGGATGCTAAATTTCCTGCCAGCAGGTGAGAATGTTCAGGGCCGCTACATGGATGAGTTACTCCCGACTACTATCAGCAACCGTCAACAAGCTGCTATTGAGGAGGCGATCGCCACCGGCATTACTCAACACTACGAGCAAGAACTCTCATTCGGTAACCAGCTCCAATATGAGGAAGTTCGTGTGAGCCGGGGGGATGACCAGACCGCTTTGTTGATGATACGGGACATTAGCGATCACAAACGCGCCGAACGCCAGCTTCAGGAGATGCGAGAGCGTTACGAACTAGCGATTACAGGTATCGGTGAAGCTATTTGGGATTGGGATATTATTCAAGACAGAACCTATGTGTCCGCTCGGTTTTGGGACATGATGGGCTACCCTGTCAACGCTCAAGAAAGCTATTCCACAGCCGATTTTCTGGCAATGCTGCACCCAGAGGATCGCTGTCATGTGGAACTGGTGACCCGCCAGCACCTCGAACACCGAGAACCCTTCAATACGGAATATCGAGTGCGGCATCAATTGGGGCACTATATCTGGATTCGCGATCGCGCTCAAGCGATCTGGAATGCGGCTGGTCAACCCGTTCGGATGATTGGTACGTGGGCCGATATTACAGAATTCAAGCGGCTTGGCGAAGCCTTGCGGCAGAGTGAAGCTTCTTACCGGGCAATGGTCGAACTTCAGACAAACTTGGTCTGCCGCTTTCGTCCAGATGGTACGCTGACCTTTGTCAACGAAGCCTATTGTGCCTTCTTTAAAAAATCTGCTGAGGAACTTCTCGGCAGAAACTGGTTAGAATTTGTCCCTGCTGAGTCTCGTTCTGCCCTCCAAGACTATCTGGCATCTCTAGGTACTGACAAACCTACGGGTGAATATGAGCATGCTGTGATTGGGCCTTCTGGCGACCTACGCTGGTATCGATGGTCTGATCGGGTTTTGTTGGATGACGAGGGAAAACCCATGGAGTTTCAATGCGTTAGCTCTGATATTACAGAACGCAAGCTCCTGGAAAGAGCCCTCGCCCAATATCAAGACATTCTCCACGACATTGTGATGCAATTTGGGGGAGCGATCGCCCAATTTCGTTGGCACAGTATAGAGGATTTTAGACTAGAACTTGCTTCCGGAAAATGTGAGCAGATTTTTGGCTCTCTGCCCCAAGATTTAATGGAAGACGCAACTCTATGGAGTTTGTATATTGAGCCCGATGATATTGATGCAGCGATCCTGCCAGCGTGGGTTCGCCTGTTAGAAGGTCAGGCGGATTCTGTAGTGTACCGCTTCCGTCGGATTGACGGTCTGATGTGGATTGAGGGAAGGGCGATCGCACGTTACGACATCCCTCAAGCTGCCTGGATTATTACGACCCTCAATACGCCCGTGACGGATGCCTGCTGAAAACCTGATGAGTTGAAAACAAACCCTGGGCTTTCTGCTTCCTCAATGAGTCATTGCATGGCGAAGCCTCTCCATGCCTCACGCCTTCAGAACTGATTGAGACAGCAAGTGTATCGATATGCAAGATGTCGTGCACTACGTCAAAACAGACCGACTTGCAAACCGTTATCATGATGGCTATCTGATGAAAATGTGAGTTTTTAAGGCTCACCTTCTTATCTTTCTCATACGGTAACCAAACTTACATACAGCACTTTTCAAGCCTATGAGGTACAAGTTATTTTTGTGAGAGCCTCGCGGAGCGAGGCTCTCACAAAAATAACTGCATTTTATTCAAGCGCAAAGCGCTGTATAGATGAATGAGTTGCTTTTCTATAAAGAAAAGTGACACTATTTTTAGTCCGTTGCTATATAGGGATCAATAAGCGTATAAAAATTGGGAGTTTCTGTTTCAATTTGCTCTCCAGTTTGGTTCTTAATAGAAGCTTTTTTCTGGTTCTGGAGCATCGATGAGATTTGTCGTGAAAGATTTTGATGCTTTAGTAAAGAAATGAATCAAAATCTTTATAAATTATAAAAATGAAGGCATAGTAGTTGAACTAGCTTGACGGCTAGCATCACTATATAGCGGTTAAGATATATCTTTGAAAGAGGGATATTGTGTTCAACGTTTCCTCTCTAACATTCAGTTTCCTTTCGTGTAGTGTCTGAATCTCATCGGTGCTATATCATGCCGGTCTGCTTTACCGGACAGGAGCCGAAGAAGTTTAAAAGGCTTTATGGGAAGTAAAACAGTTTCGTTCAGGATCCCAGAGGAAATGCTTCAGGCTATTGAGAAGCAAGCCAAAGCGCTGGGAAAGACAAAAACAGACTTGGTGATAGAAGCGCTAGCACAGGTTTATGATTTGCCTGTGCCTGACTCCGAGACAAGCCTGGATTCTATCCAGCAACAACTCGATGCATTGCGGCAACAAATGAGCGAACTTACGGGAGATGCTGGCACTCAGCAGACCCTGGCGCGCGATGGAATTATCAAGGTGACGTCAGCCATTCAAGAGGTATTACAAGTTTTTCAGGTACCTCCGCTTCCCGATAACGGGCAACCTGATTTCAGCATAGTTCACACGGCTCAGTTGGAGCCCTATCAACCCCCGGCAGCCATTCGATTACTGGATATGGATATGGCCCATAGCGCAGAGCAGATTGCGCTCCAGGTCGAATATCAAATGCAAATTTTCGATCAGATCTTTTCGGCCATTCCAGATCTAGTCTTTATTTGCGATCGCTTTGGCCACTTTACGTATGTCAGCCCCATCGGTGGGCGTGTCTGGGGGCTTGACCGTACACAAGTGCTGGGTCATCTTTGCTACGAAGCCGAACTGCCCTCTGAGTTTACAGAGTTCTACCTTTCCCAAATGGATACCACCCTCTCCTTTGGGAAGCAGAGCTTTGCCGAACTGCGCGTGTTTACAACTGGGGGACCTCGCTATTTTGAATACACGCTTAGTCCAATTCGTTCGGAAACCGGAGAAATCATTGGTACCGTTGGGATTGCTAGCGACATTACCCATCGCAAAGAAACAGAGTTAGCCCTGCAAGAATCTCTGGAAAAGTACAAGAATCTGTTTGAACTGGCAAATGACATGATTTTCATCATTGATGTCGAGACTCATCGCATTATTGATGCCAATCAGAAAGCATCCCGCCGACTTCGTTATACGCGCAAAGAGCTGACCCAGTTAAAACTGGAAGACATTGAAACGACAGAGGCCACAGACTATTTTCAAGTCTATGTAATTCCTCAATTGGAGAAAGCCGGTAGCCATATTTTTGTGCATCAGCTGCGCCGTAAAGATGCAACGACGATTACGGTAGAAGTCAGCATTCGGTTGATTGAGTATGGCGATCGCCTGGCTTATCAAAGTTTTGCCCGTGACGTCAGCGAACGACAGAAGCTAACGGATGCCGTCTCATGAACGCATAAAGGAATGGTTCACCTGGGTGTGAGATGTTCGCTATAGCGAACATCTCACACCCAGGTGAATCAGAGTTGATAGGGTGCATCCCACTTTTGCAGATTTGGGAACCCACTTTTGTAAGTGAGGCGGGCGAAGCCCGCCTCACTTACAAAAGTGGGATGCACTCGAGTTGATATCACACTACGAACTGGCGCAGCAATGGATGGGTAAGGTAACGGTAAATGTTGTACCTCTGCCAACGGTACTATGAACGGTAATTTCCCCTCCATGGGCTTCCACGCACTTTTTAACAATAAATAAGCCCAGCCCTGTACCCGATATCTTTTTGACATTGGAACCTCGGCAGAACGGCTCGAATAAACGGCTTTGTTCTTCGGGCAAAATGCCAATACCCTGATCTTGAATGCAGAAATTTAAGGTTTCCATGGCACAGTTTAGTTGAAAATCAATTGTGCCTCCTTCAGGGGAGTATTTGATGGCATTGGATAATAAATTGCAGAGAATATGGCGCAGTAACTTTGGATCTAAATTGTAAAAAAGTGGGCTCGCTTTATCACATCCCTCAACCTCGAAATGAAGAGCATGGGTTGTAGCTTGAGTTTGATATTCGTGGACTAATTCGCGACAGAACCAGAGAACATCCATCGGTACTGGATGGCAGTAAAACTGAGAAGTCTCCGTGTCGCTCAGGGTTAAAACATCTTCAAAGAGTTCCAGCAAACTGCCAGTTGTTCCTTTCGCCTGCTTCAAATAAGCTAAACGTTGTTCTACCGTAAGCTGTAAATCCTGTCGCTCCAGGAGACTGAGAGTCGCCATGATAGAACTTAATGGGTTGCGAAACTCATGGGAAACAATCGAAACAAACTGCGACTTTAGCTCATTTAATTGCTTTTCTTTAATTAAGGCTCGTTGCAGTGCCTCACTGAGGTCACGCTCCTTAGCTAAGGCCTTTTGCATCATCATTTCAGCCTGATGCCATGAGACTGCAATTTCGAGCGCAGTATTGAGATGTTTTGTTTGAACAGGCTTAATCAAATATCCGAAGGGATGGGTGGCTTTGGCCTGGGCTACGGTAGCATCATCGGCATGGGCTGTTAAAAAAATAATGGGCAACTGGTATCGCTCGCGGATTCGGGCTGCAATGGCAATCCCATCCGTATCCCCCTTGAGGTGAATGTCCATCAGGATCAACTCAGGGTGGAAGTTCTCAGCCGCCTCCAGAGCGGTTTCTGCGCGATCGCAAATGGCAACAACCTGATGGCCTAACTGGGTCAATCGCCGCTGAATATCAAGGGCAACTAATTGCTCATCTTCTACAATTAAAATGCTAAAGCCCATAGTGAGAGCTGCTAAGATGCAGCGTCAAAAATAATAGTGAAAGTTGTACCTGAGCTACGGCTTAATTCAATTGTGCCCCCCAATTGCCGAGTCAAGGCACACACAATTTGCATACCTAGAGACTCAGTTTGCCGAAAATCCAGATGTTCTGGAAAACCTATTCCATTATCCTGAATAATCAAATTATATTGAGAGAGATTATTCTCAAAAAGAATTAAAATTTCTCCTCCAAGACCATCAGAAAATGCATATTTGATGGCATTGGACACCAGTTCGTTAACAATTAAACCACAGGGAATGGCTAGATCTAATTCAAGGTCGAGGTTGGCAACTTCAACAGACCAGTTCACCATTAACCCAACGGGAAGGTAAGACTGAAAAACATCGTCTACTAAATCACGAATATAGTCTGCAAAGTTTAGGCGGGCTAAATTTCCCGAACGGTAGAGCCGTTCATGAATCATTGCCATGACGCTAATACGGCGTTGGCTTTCGATAAAAGGTTGTAGAATGTCAGGATTTTCAATCGATGCAGATTGTAAATTTAGTAGGCTAGAAACTACCTGTAAGTTGTTCTTTACCCGATGATGCACTTCCTTGATCAGCACTTCCTTTTGGCGTAGCTCATTCTTTAATTGGCTGTACAATTCTGATTGCTGAATGGCGATCGCCGTTTGTAAACTGATTTGTTGCAACAGGTCTATTTCCCAACTTTGCCATGTACGGGGGCCAGTGTTCTGGTAAGCGGCCAGCAACCCCCACAGGGTGTCGTGGACAAAAATTGGGGCGATCGCAAAAGCTTTGGCTTGAAACTGCTCCAATAGTTCCAGGTGACAATGGCTCAGGTTGGCCTGGTAGATATCCGATAAGGCAAAGGTCTCATGCTTCTGATAACGGCCACCCTGGCTGACTTGCAGGTGAGTGTCTTCCCAAACCTTCTGAATATTCGGTCCCACCAGGGGTACCCAACCCTCTTCCACAGACTCGGCTACAAAGCTACCACTCCAATCCGGATTAAATCGATAGAGGGCAACGCGATCGGCTTTCAGGGTCTGGCGGGTTTCAAGGAGCACCGTAGTCAGGATCGTATCAAAGTTGAAGGATTGGTGGATGTGTTGGGTGACGAACCGTAGCAACCGTTCCTGTTCCGCTTGCTGCAGCAAAGCTTCCGTCCGTTCCTGCACTCGTTGTTCTAGCTCTCGATTGAGGTGTTGCAGGGCTGTTTCGGCCCGTTGACGCTCGGCTAGTTCCAGCTGAGCCTGCTCATACAGATTGGCTTGTTGGATCGCAATGCCGACCTGAGTTGCCAGTTGGGACAAGAGTTCTCCCTCCCATGGTTGCCAGGTTCGGGGTTTGGAACAATGATTGGCAACCAATAGGCCCCACAGATGATCACCCTGGAGGATGGGAACAATCAACTTGGCTCTTACCTGGAGCTGCTCCATCAGCTCCATATGGCAGGGGCTAAAACCCGCGTTAAAAACATCTGCAATGGCGCGAATGGTACCTTGCTGGTAAGTTTGGCCTCGTGTCTCAACAAAATAGCTGTCCCTAATTTCCATATTGAGAATGGATTGCCAGGGCTTCGTAACGGATTCGGCAACCACGATGCCACTCCAGTCCTGCTCAAAGCGGTAAATGATGACGCGATCGCTCTGGAGAAATTGCCGCACCTCCGCTACCGTTGTGCTCAGAATTGTTTCCAAATTGAGGGATTGGCGGACCCGTTGGGCGATCGCTGCTACCAGCCGTTCACGCTCGGCTTGTTGTTGTAGTGCTGCCTGGGTTTCTTTAAGGATGGTGATATCGGTCGCGACACCCAACATTTGCCGGGGCGACCCATCCTCAGTACGGTTGAGAACGCGATCGCGACCTAAGAGCCAGCGGTATTCGCCTGCCTTGTGGCGCATCCGATACTCAATTTCCAAAACATCCCCATCTTGTAGAGTGGAGCAACGCTGAAAGTTTCCGGCCATCCGAGGTCTATCCTCGGGATGTAATAAGGTTGGAAATAAGCCGCTCCCCAGGGACTGAATCTCTGCGGGGGAATAACCAAGAACTGCCTCAATCTGGTGGTTGACATAAACATTACGATTTTCCTCCAGATCATAGATATAGAGGATCGCCAGGGTCGATTCGGCAATCTGCTCGGTGTAGTGTTGTTGCTGGCGTAGAGCGGCTTCTGTCCGTTTGCGATCGGTGACATCTCGGGAAATGCACAGAATAGACTGTATGACCTGATCATGGGTTAGTTCGGGGGCGATCGCCATCTCAAAGGAGCGAACCCCCATGAGGGTTGCGGTCTCAAACTCAATGATTTGCTTCTCACCCGTTGCCAGCAGCCGGGCGGCAGCCGCTTCCCAAGCACAAACCATTTCCTCCGCCATATTCAAGTCACGACAGGTCTTGCCCAGAAATACGTCTGCAGGCAAACCTGTAATGGCTGTTAAGGCTGGGCTGATGTAGAGATGCCGGAGCTGGGTATCAAAGCGCTCAATAATATCAGGAGAGTTTTCCACCAACACTCGATAGACCTGCTCCTGTTCTTGAAGCTGACTCTGAACCTGTTTTTGATAGGTCGTTTCCAACATGAACCCGACTAACCTGACCGACTGATCAGGAGCCTGAACGAGCCGAACGGTGTCATAGAGCCAGACGACATGACCGTCCGCAGCCACCATGCGGTATTCCATGTAATGCACGTTGTGCATCTGCCGCAATGCTCTAGCCTGATGGCATGCTTTGAGGGTGGGAAGGCGATCATCGGGATGCAGGTGCTCTTCCCAAAAATTAGGCTGTAACCAGGCTTCTGCCGGGTAGCCCAGAATCGCTTCGACTTGAGGGCTGACAAACGTAAATTGCAAGGATTTGGGGTCTGCTTCCCAGACAATGCCATTCAAAAAGCCAACCAGGGTTTGATAACGTTGCTGCGATTGCTGTAGTGCTGCTTCGGCCTGTTGTACCTCTAGCCAGCCGGAGGCTTCATTGAGAGCTACATCTAAGCTGTCAGGGCTGGGGCAGGGAGGGCTACTTAGAGCGTGCAGTAAGCTCAGAGGAGTGACAATTCCAATGACCTGGCGCAAGTGATTCAGGACAGGTATTTGCTGAATTTGATGCTGTTGCATCAGAGCGAGAAGCTCAGTGGCTTCCAGGAGATCGCTGTCCTGTAAGGTCAATAGCGGTGGTGCCATGACGTCACCGATGGCGATCGCAGCCAGATCCTGGTGAGCTACGGTGAGAGAGATAAGCTCCTGAGCGGTGAACACTCCTACCAGCTGCTCATTGTCGACCACCAATGCGCATTCAGGAGAGCCGGGGTGCTCTTTCAGCCATGCCAATACATCTAATAAGGGAGTATTAGGGGCGACGAGGAGGGGATGTCGATCAATGGCTTGTTGTAGGGTTGGAACACCGGTAGTCATCTAGATTTGCACAATGCCATGCTGGAACTCATATTTCTGTATAACAGGTCGAAGGATTGGATATTCTAGTTTTGTCATAGAACAATACGGGTTTTCTATTACACCTACGTGGCTTAGGTTCGGGTTAAGGGTGGTTTGCAGGAACCTCCTGTATTGAATCGGTTCTTGAGGGTGTACGTTGTATGGCCTCGTTGTACAACGATTCACGTAGGAGGCTTCAGGTGTGAAGTGACAAAAAATGGCTTCTAATCCAACCCCCAGTGCTCAGCGGAATACGCCTATGTTGGGTGGTTTAGGTGCTTCGTACCCCGCACCAGCTAACGTAGGCGTATTTCCGCCGGGTTGGACTGGGCGTGCCATGTTAAAAAAAATACTCCGGTTTTGCGGAGTCACCCGGGTAGGACGTGTAACAAAAGATAGAACCCGCGTGATTTTTTGGCCTTATGGGCAATCTAGGAAATAACACGGGTGAGCCAACTCTTCTATACCCGGATTTACTTTAGTGTTAAGGACTGCTATGAAGCTTCTTCCTTTTGCGATCGCTCTTGCTACCACCTGTCTCAGCGCTCTAGCACTGCCTGCCCAGGCCCAATCAGTTTTGATGGAAGAGAACGGTGCTCTCGAGCAGGGCGATGAGATGTTGTCCTCTGACAATAGCCTGTACGATGTCTACACCTTTGATGGGGAAGAGGGGCAAGCTATTAAAATCGACCTGGCCAGCAGTGAGTTTGATACCTATCTGGCTGTGTTGGGTCCCAGTGATGAAGTGCTGGCTGAAAATGACGACGCTGAAGGCAGCACTAACTCATCCATTACTCTGACTCTGGCAGAATCGGGAACGTATACCTTCATTGTGAATGGATATGATAGCTCCAGTGTGGGGCAGTATGTGCTGACAGTTTCTGAGCAGGCTGAGTAGTCGTTGCGTTTCTAACTAGTATTCGACAACTTAAGTTTGCCTTTATTGAGGGATGGGGGGTGCTTCGCAACCTCCCATCTTTCAATATCTAAATATAGAGGAGCTTTCACCAGAATTCAGAGTTCTAGTTCTGATGTTGCGAATGGAGCTATGAGGAATGTGGGGCTGCTGTTCAACATCCCGTTTCATAACTCCATTTACCAATAGGTGGTCTTAAATAAGTGCAAGATGGGTTCTCCTCACTGAGCCAGACTGTAGAACAGTTCGACTCAGTGAAAAACTTTAAAGTGTGTTTTGAAGATACCTGATAGGGCTATTTCTTGTGCGTCAGGTGCACGAAAAATACCTTTTATAAAACTGACTCTAGCTCTGTGTATAGGTGCTTTAGCCTACCTTCATCTCTAACGTTGGTCAACGCGAGTATATCTTGAGGGGCATGGCAACACGAAAGCATTGATTTATTTTAGTGAATAAAGCTAAAGATCCTGAGCTATTTTTCCGGGAGTGTTGGTGTTGTCGTTGTGACGTCAACATTCATGGAAAAACTGTTCGCAATAATGAAATTTATAACCGTATTCGTAAAAGCGATCGCCAGGGGGTAATGTATGACAGATTGGATACGCGCCATTTCCCAGGGCACCGCTACCCTTAACGATGCCTACGATGCGGTTAAGGGAAAAATTACTCGGTTGTTGCGTCTTGAAGACCCGATTCAAATTATGGCGTATCGGGGTTATGGCACCCCAGAATGGCTGTTTGTGAAGGGGCGAGTTTTGCAAGACCAGGGGATTAAAATCCGTGAGACAAAGGCGCGTCTCCTAGAAAACGTGGTGAATATGTATCGGCGCTTTGCCACGGATGAAGTGCCAAAAGCCCGATTAAGGGTTTCTTTGGGAGATATTTATCAAGAAGTTGTAACCGATCGAGAAGGATTTTTTGAGACGGAGTTACGTCCCTCGTCCCCTTTGGAGAGCGATCGTCTTTGGGAACGAATTGATCTGGAATTGCTGCATCCGCTCTCGAAGCGGTATGGAGCTGTACGCGATCGAGGGCAGGTTCTCATTGTGCGAGAACAGGCTCGTTTTGGCGTTATTAGTGATATCGATGACACCATCGTAGAGACTGCTGCAACCGATTTGTTAAAGATGATTCGCATTGCTTATCTGGGCAACGCTCAAACCCGTAAGCCGTTTGATGGGGTTCCTGAGTTTTACCATGGGTTGCAACGGGGGGTAAGTGGAAAGGAAGGAAACCCTATCTTTTATGTTTCTAGCAGTGCCTGGAACATGTATGACGTGTTTGAACAATTTATGGATATCAAACGCATTCCTCCAGGTCCAATCTTGCTACGAGATATTGAATTATCGCTCGAAAATTTGCTGTCATTCAAGCATGAGATTCATAAGATTGAACAAATTCGACCGATTTTTGAACGATTTCCTCACCTACCATTTATTTTGATTGGGGATACGGGCCAACGGGATGCTGAAATCTATCAGAACCTGGTGCAAACTTATCCCGATCGCATCCTTGGAGTCTACCTTCGAGATGTTACTCCTAATAACACAGCACGGCATGAGATATTGAAGACGATCGAACAAACAATTCGTGATTTAAGTTGTTCATTTCTCGTCTTTCAGAATACTCAAGATGCGATCGAACATGCTGCCCGGCAGGGTTGGCTTGAACCTGAGAAGACTCTTGTGAAGTAGTCGTTCAGCTCATATCTTTCATGGTCGTATTTTAACTGTGTAATTCATTTTGTAAGAGGGGTACTGAACGCCCTTCTCATAAATGAATGACCTGCCTAGAACTGTTGAGTTCGCTAAGCCTCTCTGGTGAGAACTATATAGCCCTGTGCACGTTGATTAAGTACGGTGGTGTGGGGCACGAAGTGCCCCACACCACCGTTGCTGTACTTAACGCACTTGCACATCGCTATATAACTAAGGTTAGGTCAAATTAACGATAATTTACCTCAAAGTAGGGGTGCGTATTCCCTTCAATACTCGTAATTTGAAGGCAGCTGAGCCTGTTACCGAATAACCCTGTCAACGGTAGAGGCTACTGAGGAATTCCAGGGGAATAACCGGGTTCAAAACCTGTACAGGCAGTATTCCTATCAAATGGCCTGTCCAAGTATGGGTTTTTAAGTGAGATAAACGGTCAACAAGTGACTGAGCGATTGAACACTATTTTTGTAGGAGAATAACCGCCATGGTTACTACATTGGATGATACAAAGCGGATGATGATCGGTGAGCGATTAGCCGACTTGAAAGCATTCCAGAACCTCATTATTTCCAACGATCAAAAACTGCTAGAAGCGTGCTCTTATAATGATGTTCGCGAGCGGTTGCAGAACATGCTTGAGGATGACCAGAAGAATCTGGGCATCATCGAAACAGTAATTGTGCAATATGGTGTTCCGGCAGAACCCAATGCCGCAACGCATAAGTTCATCGAACGATTCCGGGAAATGATGTCGGATGGTGAACTGACCTTTTACCAAAAGCTAATTCAACATGAATTGCTCAAGCATGGGCAGGCCATGAGCGGCATTGTCATCCACAAGGCTGCCCAGAAGGTTGGTGCAGATATTGAAACGGCGATCGCCCCTCTCAATACCGTGAACTTCGAAGGTCGTGCCCACCAGGAGCAACTGAAAGGCGTGCTCGAACAAGTGGGTGTGCGCGAAATGACTGGTCAGGATGCTGACCAGGGGCTGTGGGCTCGGGTTCAGGATGCGATCGCCGCCCTCTCCGGTATGGCTGGTAGCGTCATCACCCAGAATACGAACAAACAGGACATGAACATCCAGACTCTCATTCGTCTGGATCACAACAAGACCAACACCATCTTTACGGAAATCGGGGCAACCCGCGACCCACAGAAGTTGCAGGAGTACTTCGGGCAACTCTATAAGGATCTGTCGGCTCATGCCCTGGCTGAGGAAGAGATAGTCTATCCCCGCATTCGTGGCTTCTATGGTGATAGCGATACCCAGGAACTCTACGATGAGCAGGCCCAGATGAAGTCGATGCTGGAAGACATCCGTTCTACTGATCCTAATCAGGTTGATGAGTTCCGCCACAAGGTGAAGCAGCTGATGGACATGGTAGGTGACCATATCCGCCAGGAAGAGAGCACGATGTTTGCGGCGATCGACCAACATTGCAGCACCGAGCAGAAAGAACAAATGGCTACGGAATTCAAAGCGGCTAAGAGCCGGATTCAACAGGGAATGGCTGCAAATCTTTCCTAGTAGCTGTTTGAAATTCAGGATTAGCGTGGAGTAAGTCATGACTAATTCGCCTTTCACTCGTTTCCCATAGCTTCTTGTTCTGGTAAGTGGGCTTTTGCTTCTGCAAAAAATACCGCTCAAGGAAATTCAGGAAATTGCTATTGGAGGTAGGGAAAGGATTTTATGTAAGACAGGGGGCCTATGTGTCTCCTGTCTTTGCTTGTTGGGCTTGCTTCAATAGCTTTTACAACTGATGTGGGGGATTTCTTTTTCTAGGGTCTAAGTTACAGCCCATGGAGTGTCCTACAGCTCCTTGCTATGGCAACGGATTGGAAATACGGTCGAACTGTATCGATTAACTAATGACTTCTATAAGGTTATTTTATGTTTTGTCGAGGCTGCTCTCTGGGGATGGTGGTTGGCCTTGATTCTGGAGGGCTTGCAAAGTTGCGGTTCCTCTGCTCCTATGGTGGTTGCAAAGTTTTTTGTAATCTGGAGACTTCCCCTTTCCGTGGCCGCTTCGACAAAATGCTAGACTTTTATTGCCTTAGATAGACCTTGAAGGCTGTCCAGCCATTCGGGTTACACTTGGGCATCCACTCCTCCCTAAGATACTGACGCTGCCCGATTGAGTTGCAAGGATGTGTACCAGTAGATTTGAGTAGACAGTCTCGAAAAGAAGCACAGGTACCCTATTCGATTGGCCTCTTCTGGCTTAATAATCAGACTCTAGAAAGTTTACTTTTTGGTGGCTGCTGTGCGATCGCCCTCTACCGTATTGGTATGGGCCGCGTTGCTTCAGCAGTCTCTTTTTCATGAGTTGCCAAAAGAATCTAATCCCCTGGAAAAAGCATCACTCCTATGGTTATTCAATCGCAGGTCTAACGAACACAACACATGAAAAGGAGGGGTCCAACGGGTATGAAGCTTAGCCTGGGCTGGTCTACTAATAATATTTGGATACTTATCAGACGCTTACTATGGTTGGGTTTTTGGTCACTAGTCATCCCCACTGGGCTGTATAGTCTTTGGCTTTATCGTGGCCACTCGTTACTACCCCTGCAAATTGCATTAATGGCGATCTCCCTGTTGGGTT
Source organism: Leptolyngbya sp. PL-A3 (assembly GCF_039962325.1). Classification (NCBI taxonomy): domain Bacteria; kingdom Bacillati; phylum Cyanobacteriota; class Cyanophyceae; order Leptolyngbyales; family Leptolyngbyaceae; genus Leptolyngbya; species Leptolyngbya sp. PL-A3. Next base: position 9,057 of record NZ_JAMPLB010000015.1, on the reverse strand, counting down.
TGGTGGTCGTCAACAGCGAGACCGTTGCTGTTCTTCAGCGAGGGCGATCGCAATCGTTTGAGCGGGTCAGGGGGTTACTCCAAAAGTTCCTTCCGGGTTCGGCTCCTGTAGTCGAACCGATGGTCACGGTTGTTCCTCCCCAGCAGCTTCCGTTTGTCTCGGTGATCGTGGTGGCCTACCTGCCCAATGAGCAAGACATTATTCTGGAAACCCTGGAACACTGGCTCACTCAGGTTGAGACTCCGTCGGTTGGCTGGGAAGTGGTGCTGGCCTACAACACCCCAACCCGTCTTCCGGTAGAGGCGCAATTAGAGCAACTGGCTCGCCAGTTTCCAGAATTAATCCTGTTCCCGGTGCATGGCAGTACCTCCAAAGCCGAGAACCTGAATGCAGCGCTACAACGGGTTAAAGGGGAGATGACGTGTATCTTTGACGCGGATCACCTTCCTGCCCGAGACTGTTTAATGCGTGGCTGGGCATGGCTGAAAAACGGTCACTATGACGGTGTTCAGGGCCGCAATATCATCCGGAACTACGACGACAACTGGTTAACAACGCTGGTGGCCGTAGAATTTGAGTGTATTTATGGGGTCAGCCATTATGGGCGATCGCTGCTAACAGATACGGCATTATTTGGAGGGTCTAATGGTTACTGGCGTACCTCCGCAATCCGTTCTGTTGGCTTTTGTGCCGCTCGTTTAACAGAGGATATTGACGCAACACTGCGGGCCTTGCTACAGGGGTACCGTATCGTCCATGACCCCGCTATTCTGACAACGGAGCTGGCACCGGATAATCTGAAGTCATTGTGGTTGCAGCGGCAGCGCTGGAGCCAGGGGTGGATTGAGGTGGCGCGGCAATACCTGGGCGGGGTATTGCGATCGCCCTATCTTGATCCCTTCCAAAAAGTGGGTTGGGTCATTATCCTGCTCTATAGTCAATACTTCCATCCCATTATCTGGCAGGCCATTCCGATCTCTCTGAGTTTGGCGCTGATTGATCCGGGCCATAACTTGACCGATGCGATGGAAACCTGGAATTGGAGCATGATGGGTATTCTAACCCTGAGTATTGTGGCTCAGGTGGTAGTTGCCATTCGTCCAAAGTTCTCGAATTCGCCCCTGTCCCTCTGGCATGGAGCGCTCTACTGTTTGCTGTCTCCTTTCTACTTCTGGTTCCGTAGTGTGGTAGCCCTGGTCGCGTTCTACAATCACATCTGTGGAAGTCGCACCTGGCATGTCACCCGGCGTACTCGCCGTAAAGCGGCTCGTCTTACGATCCATCCCCAACCCGAAGAACCCTATCCTGTGCGCAGTCGATAAGGTTTAGCGATGCAGAACTTGACCCTTCATCAGGGATTAGTTCTGCATTAATCAGGGCTGCTAGAAATAGGGGGGGAAACTCCAGAAGCATTTGTTGAGCCCTCCTCTGACTCGCTGTTATTTCTTGGCTGCTATAGATGCCTTTTGTTCTCGTGGTGACGACAATGATGTTTTTAGGCCAATAAGTTTTGGTCTTCTAATAAACGCCTTCAAGAGAGTGATTAGCTGTAGCTATCGATAGCCTCAATTCAAAGAAAAAACTGCCGAATACACATCATCATGAATCGGATAAGGAGAGCGTTGGGGTTTAACCCCGACGCTCTCCTTGTACCAGGCGGCTGTAGCTACAGCTTTAATGGCTGCTTGAGAATTTATTATCAGCTATTGGGGCGCGATCGCTTAATCCGGTCGATCTCGGCCTGAAGGTCAGCTAGCTCGCGGCGTAACCGTTCTACGTCATCGCTGGTGTTAGAAGTAGAAGGAGGTGCCGGTTCTACATCCACCGCTCCCTGGGTGCCACGACGATAATTCCCAGCTCGAATCTGGCGGAATTCCTCCGAATTCGCCCATTCCTGTAGAAAGGAAACCCGCTCGACTGTAAACGGATGGGTTTGAAAAACGTTTTGGGAGAGATTGTTGTAGAGGAAGAATTTGTAAACCTGGTTCAAGCCATCCTGATCTAGATCCTGATAGCGTTGGGATTGGCGCATGAACTCCTGTAAATTCAGTTCATTAGCATAGCGGTTACTGCCTCCCGCCAGATGCATCATGTTTTGTAAAACAGGATTGAGGTCATCCATGACCAACAGAGCAGCCCGATCAGCGGACAACTCTGCTTTGCGAAGCCACTCATAAAATGCCAGAATCATCCCGGTACTAACCAAGGTGCTGAGGCCGAAGGTCATCTCTGCCAGCCCCGAAGCAACGGTAATGGCCCAACTTGCCATCTGGGTCAGGGTATTATGGCCACACTTCAGGTGCCCCAACTCATGAGCAATAACAGCCCGTAGTTCCTGAGAGCCGCTAATCTCTAACAGACCTGTACTGAGGACGACGGAAGGGCGCTCTTGCCCAATGGCATAAGCGTTTACCATTGGAGATTGAGACACAAAGAGAACTGGCTCGGGAGAGATATCTAGATCTCGGAGGCATTCTCGAAATATTTGATAAATGGTGGAGTACTGGCGAGGGCCTACTTCGATGCTGTTCCCCATGAGGTACACGAAGCGGGGCCGATCAAACGTGAACTCGACGAAGCGGCGAGCTACAAGGTCAAAACCGGGCACACTGCGCAAGGCTTGCTCAGCCTGGGAATCCAGGGGATGGCGAAATGCTGCGGCTGAAATTCCAGGGTAGGAGGGCATAAGGGAAGAGGGCAGGAATTGGCTGCATCTAGTTTAATCGCTGATGTTTGAATCGCTGACGTCCATCACTTCAGAAGATCCTACGCTTGAATCAAAAAGTCTGAAGCGGCCACACTTAAACCATTGCTGAAATCAGCAAATTGCCCACCGCTCCCAAACCCAGCAGCCTGACGGTTTTGATTGTAATACAAGGCCCCTGTGGCTCGAATGTAGGTGAAGAGGGCCCTGCTAGACTGAGCTTGAGCAAGCGTACCTACGGCCTGAAAGCTAACCTGATTGCTGCTGAGGGCTGTAAATGTCGTGCGATCGAGAATCAGTTTATCGGGTCTCTGGAAATCAGTGACGACATCAATACCGATTGAGGATGTTTGAAAGGTACGACCTATATCAAACACAAACTGATCTGCCTCGGTTCCGCCCGTTAACGTGTCGCTACCGAGCCCACCGATGAGGCGATCGCGCCCCCCAGCCCCCAGAAGAGAATCAGCATCCGCGCCCCCATCGAGTCTGTCATTCTCGGCACCGCCATTGATGCGATCGCGACCCAACCGCCCGATGAGCTGGTCGTTGCCGCCAAAACCGAAAATACGGTCATTGCCCCTTAAGCCATCAATCCGATTATCAGCGTTTGTTCCGGAAAGAACATCATTGCCTACAGTAGCGGGATTTTGCTGGACTGTTACCAGGAAGGTGTCTTGGATAAACTGCCCAAGCAGGTTGGTCGCACGGACGGTGATGGTGGCAGTTTTAATGGGAGCAGGACGATAACTGAGCACCAGGTTATTGTTCTGGATACGGGCGTTGACCAGAGCAGAGTTTGAGTTTCGGACCACGTTAAACCGCAACTCGCTCAACTGTGAAACGGTAATGCTGCGATAGCGTACCAGATCCTCGTCTCCGGTTACGGATGGATTGGCGGGATCAATCTGTAAAGGCAGGGTATCAAAGGCTCCCTGGCCGAAGAAGCCTGTGCCATTAAAGCGGGGAACAGTGGCGATCGCATCGATAACATCCAGATCAGCGGGTAAAACCTGGCCAAAGACTGTAAACCCGCCGTTCTGGGCATCCAAGTTGGCCGAGTTGTTGGCTAAGTTAAAGAACCACTGGTTGGTTGCACTGTTGGGGTCTCCCCCTAATTTAGCCATGGCGATCGTACCGCGCAGGTTGGACCGTCCAGCACTAAACTCATTCTGAACAGGTGCATTAGCGGGAATAACCCCAACTGCTGCTGCACCGTTGTTCGGGGTTGCCTCCAGTACGGCGTCTAATCCATTTACAGTAAAACCACCGCCCTGCACTACGAATCCCGGTACAGAGCGGTGAATAATTGAGTTGGTGTAAGCGCCGCTGTTAACGTAATTTCGGAAGTTTTGAACGGTCAGTGGAGCTCCAGCCCCAGGCTGATCAAACAAAACAACGTTTGTGACCCCACCATTCAAAGCCGTATTGTAGAGCTCAAACCTGGCTACCAAGCCGGTTGTCAGGGTATCGTCAAAGTTATTGAACAGATTGATCGTTGTGGTTTCGGCTTCTCGATCTACAACGTTAGCGATAGGATTGACCGCAATTGCCATAACAGTATTGATTTATATCTGGACAGTTAAATTCACTCGTAAACGTGGCTTGCCTTAGCAGAGTGACCATTAGTAGCGGACGGCTCAGCTATAGGTTTAATTCCTGCCTTTTCTAAAATGGCAGGAATTAAATCTTCTCGGCGAACGGCCATGAGATGTACACCCTGGCAGAGATCGCGGGCAGATTGAACTTGCTCCGCGGCGATCGCCACCCCCTCTGCCAGCGGATCCTGCGCTTTTTCTAACCGCTCAATAATATGGTCAGGGATAGTGACTCCAGGGACATTCTTATTGATAAAGAGTGCATTTTTAGCAGACTTTAGCAGAAAAATTCCTGCGAGCACCGGTACATTATAGGGGGCCGCAATCTTATCCATGAATTTTTCGAACCGTTCAAAGTCTGAAATGAGCTGACTCTGGAAAAACTGGGCTCCAGCTTCTACTTTCCGCTCAAAACGCCGTTGTAAACCCGACAAACTATTACATTGGGGATCAACGGCTGCTCCAGGAAACAGCGTAGTGGCCTGGTTCGTTAAGGGCTTACCGTTACAGTCTTCGCCAGCATTTAACCTATGGATCAGGCGAATTAAGCGAACCGACTCTAAATCAAAGACAGGCTTGGCCTCAGGATGATCGCCAGCCGCCACAGGGTCGCCCGTTAGGGCAAGGACGTTGCGGATACCGAGAGCCTGAGCGCCTATGAGATCTGCCTGAAGGGCAATGCGGTTGCGATCGCGACACGCAATCTGAAAGATTGGCTCAATCCCGTTTTGCAGTAGGAGTGCGGAAGCTACCAGTGATGACATGCGCATGACAGCACGGCTACCGTCGGTTACGTTGACCCCGTGTACCCAGTCCTTCAGCAAACAGCCCATTTCCAGCATGTGGCTCGGGTCACCGCCCTTGGGGGGCATCACCTCCGCCGTCACCAGAAACTCTCCGGCCTGAGCGGCAGCCCGGAAGCGGGAAAGAGAACTGGACGGGAAAGGGGATGAAAAATCCATGCAAGCTATACCTAAGGGTGATGAACATTGGGAGCTTTGGAATCAATAGGATACCAGCCCCTGGTCTTTTTCGGATTTTGAACCCTGGTAGTGGATATATCAAACCCTCTAGCAGAGGATGTTCGTAAACCTCCAAAAAGGATAGATTTTTTCGTTTGTGAGAGGTAAAAATACTTTCTCTAGTATCCTGGGACGTAAGCGAACTTACGCCCAGTTGAACTCGTTTAGGTCTACGTAGGTAAGTAGTAGCCGAGGGACTGTTTTACCTTCAGTAAGGTTTGACTCGCTACTTCGGTAGCCTTTTCTGCACCCTGGCGAAGCACAGAATCCAGATACCCTGGCTCCTCCATAATCTCCTGGTACTTGTCCTGAATGGGTTTCAGAGCTGTGATCACAGTTTCTGTAAACAGAGGTTTGAACTGACCCCAACCCATTTCTCGGCACTCAGCTTCGACTGCTTCTTTGGTTTGACCTGATAACACCATATAGAGGGTTAACAGGTTGTTACATTCTGGGCGATCGGCGTCATTAAACCAGAGGCCGCGGGTGGAATCAGTTTTGCAGCGTTTGATCTTATGCTGAATTTGCTCAGGCGTATCCAGCAGATTAATGCGGCTGAGATCGGATGGGTCAGACTTGGACATTTTTCGGGTGCCATCTGTCAGGCTCATAACTCGTGCCCCCTCAGGGCGGATGAGTGGATCAGGCAGCTTCAAAATAGGCTTTTCCTCGCTCCCAAATTGATAATTGAGGCGGGCTGCAATGTCACGGGTGAGTTCTAGGTGTTGCTTCTGATCTTCTCCGACGGGTACTTTGTCGGGCTCATACAGAAGGATGTCGGCTGCCATCAGAGCCGGGTAGGTGAGCAACCCTGCACCTACATTCTCCCCTTGCTTGATGGATTTCTCCTTGAACTGGATCATGTCTTCCAGCCAATTGACAGGGGTGATACAAGTAAACAGCCAGGCAAGTTCACTATGGGCAGAAACATGAGATTGCACAAAGATGGTGGCATGCTCCAGACTAATGCCGCTTGCCAGGTATAACGCTGCTACCTGGCGGGTGTTGTTGGCCAGGGTGGCAGGGTCGTGGGGCACAGTGATGGCATGCAAATCTGCCATGAACAAATAGCTATCATAGTCATGCTGCATTTCGACCCAATTGCGGATGGCTCCCAGATAGTTGCCCAGGTGCAAATCGCCCGTGGGCTGAATGCCAGAGAGAACCCGTTGCTTACCCATGTGACCCAACTCTCTTGATAAATCTTTTGACAAAAGGCACGTAGATTAACCGTGACAAACAGTTACGGAAATTATCCTGATTATCGCCTCTGGCGAGGGCATCTGGCGGGAGGATTTTTGCAGAGACAGCAAATTTTCAGTGGGGCTGGTCTTTGGTCAGTCACAAAAACTGAGAAGTTTCAACCATGATGAATAGATGTTGCCCTTGTCAACCTGGGAATTGCTCTGTCATAATTAAGAAATGTAAATGGAAAGACGTCATTATGTCTCAGCCTACCGCGAGCTTGCCTTCCGAGCCTCTAGCCGAGTGTTTCGAGTTAGCCAGGGATCCAAAGGCTCACCTGGATGCAGAACGCGTATTTGCCGAATTTAAGCATGACTTGACGAGCGCTCCCCCTGAAGCGATGCAAGTTGTTGAGCGACTTTGGAAGGAGCTTCTGCTCGCCCGTCGTTCTGCTGCCTTTTGGGAAGAGATGAGCAATGTTGAGCGTTCCATGACCGAGCGCTTGGCTGCTGACCACATTCAACTCCAGCAAAATTACTTGCGTCTGGTGCAGGAACAGTAAACGAGTAGTTGCTCGTTAACTCACACTTCTTTCAAAGCCAGTGAGGTGCGAAATGGGTGTGTGGTGTCGTATGCATCTCGCACCTCACTGGCTTTGAAACGGCTATAGATTTGTAAAATTAAACCCTGGAACTGGATGTAGAAAGCACGGCAGAGCTGTGCTTCTCTCACAACGTTCTGGGGTTTATTTTTATGTGTTCCTCACAGTACCGAAGCGAGGATGGCGATAGAAAAGCTGCATCCTGACCATAAATTTGAAATGGAAAAAATTTGAAATGAAAACCGTATGTTTTCTGTATCCTGGGGAACTTAGCTTTATGTGCTCTTAATAAAGCCTATTTGATCTGTGGCGGGATATAAAATACGAATGAATTTTAGATGAAATGTATTTTTGATTCACAAAGTCCATACGAGTATTTACGTAGCACATTTATCTAGTGCGATAAAAGGTTAGGCAAAACCGTGCAACACTTTTGCTCATAAGCTTGTTGTTCGCCAATTCTATAAAAGATTTTTCAGGTGCGAGAAGGTTTCAACTTGGGCTTCATCCCCTTCTATTGCACAAAAATGGTAGAGGTGGTGAACTACAGTGGCAATTGTATGCCTGGTGACACGATACAGGTGAGCTATGAACATCTACGCTCTAACAGAATTGCCCCCACAGAACCGCCACATAGGCTGGTCTGTCTGTTACGCTTTTCAGGATACGCTGGCAACTACGTGCGATCCATATTTTCTCCATCCCCAAGTTCATAGAATTCGCCGTAACAAGCTCCGTCGACTCTGGCAGCGTATCTCCAAAACCTGGTATACCTTAGATCGACTACCGACATTAGGCAATGCACCCAATGTTCTATTGATGATTGGGCATTCCTCCCACTTTCTATCATCTATATTCACGTTGGGTTCTTTATTAGATCAATTTGACTTGCGAATTGCCTATCTACTGGATGGATTTGATCCGAAAGCATTAAGATCACAAGCTTTATCCCACATTAATCATCTTTTCGTTGTTTCGGCAGAGATGGTTGATGCTGTACAAGCTATCCATTCCATTGATACTTCTTTTCTGCCTTTAGGGGTAAACACTTTCCGATTTGAGCAACAAGCTCAGCGCTCTATCGATGTTATGGGTTATGGTCGGACCAACAAGGCTGTTCACCAATGTCTACAGAAACATTTTAATCAGTCTTATAGCGATCGCCTCTATTTCCATTCCACATTTGATCACGGAACGGTTACTGATCCGCAAGAACACATCACATTACACAATCGATTACTCAGCCGCTCAAAGGTGAGCCTGTGTTTTGAAGTGAGTGATGTGCCACGTTTTCAGGGCCAATCGCCTCTAGTATATCGCTGGCTTGAGGGTTGGGCCGCGGGAGCGGCGATCGTGGGTAAACGTCCGTTTGGTAAGGGAACCGATCAACTGCTCGACTGGCCAGATAGTACGTTTGAGATTCCAGATTCGCCAGAAGACTGGATACCGTTTTTTGAAGAATTACTTGCTAATGACAGCTTATTGGCAAAAGTTTCGGCGCGAAACACGTTAGAGTGTCGTTTGCGGCATGATTGGCGTTATCGTTTGCAGTCTATATTTCAGCAGTTCAATCTTCCCATTCCTGAGAAGCTTGCAGCGGATATTACGCAATTACAGGCGATTACCCAACCCGTCGGAGCGAGGGAAACACCCTTATCCATGGGAGCAGAGCCTCGGCAATCGGAAGTGGTGTGAGCTTCTCATATCGTTAGAAGAAGCCAGCGACGGAAATCATCCATAGAAGTGGGGAATGCACTCTCCACTTTCAAACATGGACAAGCATGACCCGTCGAGTCTAGTAATCTTTCAATTTTCAGTGTCGGGTATTTGGTACCAGCCCTTTCAAGGTGCTTTTTTATCTTTTTTAGATTTCGATTCACTCAGCAATCGAGCAGTGGAGACATGAGGTTTGTCTTTTTGCCGTTCGGGTTTTGGAACTTTCTTTTT
>NZ_JAMPLB010000149.1:0-2012 GCF_039962325.1 Leptolyngbya sp. PL-A3 | reverse complement strand
AGCGGATAAAGGAGGACAGTTCTAGAGACAAACCGGTAAGCCCCCGGTGAGGACGCCCGCCTTTGAGGCGGTCCCACTCATTAAGCCACCGGCTTCGCCGGGGGTGTCTGACTAGCTACGCACCCATGCTTAATAATTCCAATGCGTGAATTACTTGGCTGGATTTACCGTTGCTTTGCAGTGCTTCAGGCTCAACAAATACGTTGAATAGGTAGAGATCTTTAACGGTATCGGGAACTGCTCGCTAATAACTACCGCCGCCCAATTCATCGGGATAGCACCATGTCAGATAACACGATGCCGGACAATACTACGTCGAATAACAGCGCCAACCGAAATAACAGCGTCATTTTCATTCATCCAGATGGCACAACCCCCTCTCACTACGCCCTAGCTCGCTATGAAACAGCGGGACCTGACGGTCGCATCAACTGGGACAGAATGGAAACGGCTGGCTCCTACTTATCGCATATCAAAGACCAGCTTACGGCAACCTCTAATGCAGGGGCAGTCGTTCACGCGTATGGAGTCAAGCCGCAAGCAGGTTCTTATGGATTAGACGAAGACGGTACTCCGATCACTTCCCTTTCCGCTCAGGAAGGGTTGACTGAGGCAGGAATGACCATTATGGAGGAGGCGATCGCTGCTGGTAAAGCAACTGCTGTGATCAACTCTGGCTTTATTGCCGAACCTGGAACGGGTGTTTTTCTGGCCGATGTGGAAAATCGCGGCGAAACTGAGGCGATTACCGCAGAAATTATTGAATCAGGTGTTGACATTATCTTAGGTGGTGGTGAGACCGATTATTTGCCGGAAGGGACTATCGGTTTTTTTGGTGAAGAAGGCACTCGCACCGATGGGCGCAACCTGATCGAAGAAGCTGAAGAGAAGGGCTATACGGTAGTCTACACCCGTGAGCAACTGCAAAGCCTGCCTGAAGGCACCACGAAAGTCTTGGGTATTTTTGCAGCAGAAGATACTTACAATGACACCACTGAAGAAGCCAATGCAGCCGAGCGGTTAGAAAATTACGGGCAACCGGGCAACCTAAACCCACCTACCGTTGCTGAAATGCTAGAAGCTGCCCTGCCCATTCTGGCACAAGACGAAGATGGCTTCTTTGTCGTTTTGGAAGAGGAAGGAACCGACAATTTTGGCAACAACAACAATGGTCGGGGCGTTGTAGAAGCTGCTATCCGTGCAGATGAGGCGATCGGTGTTGCTCAAGATTTCATCGATAACGAACGTCCCAATACGTTGTTAATCACCAGTGCAGATAGCAATGCGGGCGGAGTACAAGTCACCGATGTCGATGTTCAATCAGGCGGCAATGTTGGCACGACTCCCGTCAACCCTACCTTGCCCGATCGCTCCGACGCTACTCAAGTGCCCCTTGATGGTGAAGAAGGACGCAATACTCAACCCTTTATTGCTGGACCTGATGAGGACGGCACTCGTTTTCCCTACGGCATCACTTATGCAGGATTGCCCGATTTTGGCTCTGACATTGTCAGCAAAGCCTACGGGTTAAATGCCGAACTGCTCCCCAGCACCCACGACAACACAGAAATTTATCGGCTGATGTATCAAACGCTGTTTGATCAAGCCTTGCCATCTCCCATTGGAGAGCCAGAATCGACTCCTGCGCCTCCCACCACTCAAGACACGGGCAACGTCATCTTCATCCACCCCGACGGTACCACCCCGGCTTACTTCACCCTTGCTCGCCTGGAGGAAGCCGGACCCGACGGTCGCCTTAATTGGGACAGAATGTCGAATGCGGGCGTTTACATCAACAGTCTTGAAGACCAACTGACGGCCACTTCCAATGCTGGAGCAGTAGTGCATTCGATGGGCACCAAATCCCAAGCTGATTCTTATGGGTTGGATGAAAATGGGGGTGGTGTTCTAGACCTGTGGATGGTGCTAGACAGCACGACCAAATTCGTAACGGTTTATGAATAGGCCGATGACGATATCGTGTAACCATTCAGACTTGGAAAAACAAATCG
>NZ_JAMPLB010000148.1:0-2691 GCF_039962325.1 Leptolyngbya sp. PL-A3 | reverse complement strand
ATCCACAAAGTGCAAGGTTGGACGCGCGGCACGAGGTTCCACCATAACTAGATCTCGACAGGGTGATGCACCCTTCTACTCTAGCTATTCTTCTCTAGAATGATGAAAGAGGGTTAAATAGTATTCTCGCTATATATAGCGGTTATCAGTCTTGTTCAATACAGTAACAACAGTGTGTAAACCAGCCTAAGAAATCCTTTTTGTCACTTCCATGAACGCTGTCTCCAATGCTTTGAGTAAATCAGGATATGTTCTTGCACCGGTGCGGCGGAGAATGCTTCTAATTTCAGACCAACAGTTCTTAGTGGGTGAGAAATCAGGAGAGTAAGTCAAAAGAGCTTGTTAGACTTCAGGATTCGATCCTTGACTTAGGCAGGCAGTTGGACGCGGTGCAGAAGGACAAGGTTTGGGAACGTCCATGGAACGGTAACGAGGCGGCTCATTTCTTTGGGGTTCATCCCGACACGATCAAAGAATACCGCAAGTATTGGTATGAAGGAGTTCACTACTTCCGATTGCCAGGGTACAAGGGCGAGTACCGTTACAACCCAGAGCTACTCAAGGACTGGCTTGATGCCCTTCCCACACACTTTTTTCTCTGAATAGTGATATAGGTCACATCATTACGTGACGATATTCACCCTCAACTGGCGGGATGAATCACCAGCCTGAGCAGACAAAACTGAGACTATAAATTCTATCGGCAGCGGCCAAACAAATAAGCCCTCCTCACTTCAAGGAATCCCCCTCATGCTTATGATCACTCACCCCCAAGTACAGCAAGATTACTTTTCCCCTGATGCTGACCTTCAACTGGCTGCTACAAACTCTGTTCGCCAGCCTCAACATAATGGTTTGGCTGCTCGATGGGTGCGACTTAATGGTAAGCTGCAGTGCCAATGGGATATACAGTAACTTCAACTCCTAGGTTCGGCTCCTGAAAATCACACTCCTTCACACTCAAAGAAAAACCGAGATAGGCCAGGGGGGTCTGCCTCTGGCTTTTTTGTTGGGTAGGGCGATTGCAGCGCAGTCCCGATCCATTCTTCCAGGGGGAGAATAGGGGTAGAACTTATAGAGGACTTATAGAAATCTGTCATGCCTATGCCTGTATCTGTTGAAGAAGGAAGGCCACAACAACAGCGGAAGTGGGGACAATGGACGATTGCTGGCGGGATCTTTGGGTTGATGCTGCTGGGTGCAATCGCCCAAATGCAGCAGGACGTTGAAAAGGACGATAAGGCAAAAGCTTTGAAAGAGGCCGTTATCCTTACGCGCCGCACGTATCAAACCGAATTTACCAATGACCCAAACAAGCCCACCTTCCTTGGTGCATACCAGGCTTATGGTGCCGTGGAAGTGTCATTAGAGGCTAATGGTAAGTATGCACAGCTCATTGATGAACTGCCTACGGAAGGGAAAATAATGCAGGCGCAGGCATGGTGTAGGACTGATTTAACAGAAAAGATCGCACCCATCGAGATAGATATTGTATTGCTAAATGCGCGTGGAGGTGTACTGGCCGCAGGGATGTGCCCTTAGACCGCTCATGATCTTTATCCATTGGCTACAAACATTACTAGCTGGTGTGTTTAGTAGGTGTGGCGATAGCGAATAACTCCTATTGGGAGGTTATTCTCATGAGTTTAATATTTGCCCTGTATGCACTCATCGCGGCTCCGGAAATCAACCCCAAATCGAAGCAGCTAGGGCGATCGCACGGCGACTGGCTTACAGACCAGACGCTACGGATTTTGGGCAAAAGAAGCAATCGTTCGTAGCTTCTTGCCATGCCCAAGACCTACTGCTAACGCCTGGTCTAGCGTGATTCTGACAGTTCTACCTGCAAACAATGAGTTTTCCTTGCTTATGTCGAAAGTTGCTGTAGCACTGGTGTATCTGATGATGATGCGGTTTGCCCAGGATTTGGATCGGTAGAGGGCGATCGCAGAAACTAATAGTATTGGCGTGTTCTCTAGCAGTTTTTGAAAAATGAGTACGTCCTCACTAGATTCCACAACACCTAAGCAGAAAGTCTCGCGCTTAGGAGCTGCCATTCTTAGAGGTGGCCTCTTCAGGTTTCTTCCCTTTAGGCAGACCTTTATCAAGCTGGCATTTCAGGACACGAATCTCAATGGCATCGACTTGAAAGGGGGTAATCTTAGAGGAGTTTATCTACCTAGGGCAAACCTTGAAAAAGCTAACCTTAGCGCAGTTGATATGAGAGAGGCTTACCTTCTCTACTCCAATTTTGCAATGGTTGATGGTCGGAAAGCTGACTTTAGAGGAGCTAGCCTTACTCTGGCAAATTTTAGTAATGCTAACTTCAGGGAAGCTGACTTTAGAGGAGCTGATCTACGGGCAGCAAAGTTTAACAGAGCTGACTTCAGCAAGGCGAATTTTAGCGGAGCCAATCTAGAACTAGCTAGGCTCAACACATCAAACTTTAGTGAAGCTAACTTGAGTGGGGCCAATCTTCACTGGGTTAACCCCTCTGGAGTCAACCTTGAAGGCGCTAACGTAGAAAACACTAGGTTTATTAGTGGGTTTGGGTGGTCATTGAACGAGATGGAGGATCCAGCCCTCTAAAGGTCATTTGAGAGCTTCTTAATATTTTCTATCATCCCTGTTATCACTGGCTTTCAGGCTTCTATTCTAAAAGCTGAACGTTTAACACCCACGTTTGAGCCA